>NZ_CP054043.1:3375924-3682827 GCF_013282725.1 Yersinia mollaretii ATCC 43969
ATTTATGCTGAGCAAGTCATTGCTGCTGGCAAACACACTTATCCTGTCTGGGTAAGAAAAGATCATATGATATTAAAATCACCCGCACATATGTTGGATAAAGCCGTTGATGCCTGCGAAGAGCATTGGTTGAAGCACTACAAAGTTTAGTGAGTTCAATCTGGACTGGCTAAGGCATCCATTTCAGATGTAATCATAAAAAGTACGCCTAGGTGCAGGCGTACTGATGAATGCAGCATCAATGATGCGAGCCATGGGGTTAATCAAACAATTCGGACAGAAAACTTTTCTTCTTGTAGGGCTTAGATTTTGAATAGCCATGATGGTCGCGGTCACGACCATGGTCACGATCGCGGTCTCTGTTATCAGCATAAGGGGCTGCCGCCGCAGGTGCGGGTGCGCTCTCAACTGATTTTTCAATGATTTTATCGAGTTCCCCGCGATCCAGCCAGACACCCCGACAGTTTGGGCAATAATCAATCTCAATGCTTTTACGTTCAGACATCACCAGTTGGGTATCTTTGCATACTGGACACTGCATAGTCTTCATCTCCGTATTTAACAAAATGACTCAACGTCACGATACAAAAAACCTATATCCGATTAGACACTGATTCTCAGTAATGATGAGTAAAGATGATTAAAGAGATGTAATAGTCAGTTGGAATAGAGACCGCAAGGGGAGTTCGCGGCCCTTAGAGATGATGATGGGCTTAGAATACGCGCTTATAGGGTTTGACGATAACGGATTGATAAACACCAGCGGCGACGTAAGGATCTTGCTCGGCCCAGCTTTCAGCCGCCTGTTGTGAAGCAAACTCGGCGATCACAGTAGAGCCGGTAAACCCGGCAGCACCGGGGTCTGCGCTGTCGATGGCAGGGTTAGGACCGGCGGTTACTAGACGCCCTTGATCCTGTAGCGCTTGTAACCGCGCCAAATGGGCAGGGCGCACGGATAAGCGCTTTTCAAGTGAATCAGGGATATCAGTAGCAAAGATTACATACAGCATGTTTCACCTTTCAAATTGGTCTGTTCGTCATATATCAAGCATCAAGGATGTTGGCGGCGGACACTCACCCCAGTGACTCATTCAGTAAGCCATAACAACATGTTCATCCGATAAATTCAATCATGGGCGAAACGGGCTATATCGCCGCTGATCAAGTGAGTACAGAGGTCATTTATAATGAAATAAAATGATCACTGGCGGTAAACAGAAAGTGTTATTTCGTTGCTATCGCTGTTTTAAGCACCATTTAAGGAGGAAGGGGGAGATTGTTTGCAGTTGCGTATTGAATATGATTGCTATTTGCATTTAAACTTAGCTGTATTAGAGGACACTGAATTATTATGCAGCTAAATAAATTTTTCCGGGGTCGCCGGCTTACGTGGCCAATCGTATTTTCAGTCGGGTTACATGGCAGCGTAGTCGCGGCGTTACTGTATGTTTCGGTAGAGAAAATGAGAGTCCAGCCTGAAATAGAGGATGCCCCTATTGCTGTGACGATGGTCAATGTTGCTGACTTTGCCGCACCACAACCCGCGGCGGCAGAACCACAAGCCGAACCTGAACCCGAACCGATTGAAGAAGCACCGCCTGAACCTGAAGTGCTGCCAGAGCCTGTTCCCGTACCCATCCCTGAACCGGTCAAACCCAAACCTAAGCCTAAGCCGAAACCGGTGAAAAAAGAGGTCAAAAAGCCGGAAGTGAAGAAAACGGAAGCACCGCCGGATGACAAGCCATTTAAATCCGATGAGCCTGCACTAGTGACGAATAATGCCCCGGTAAAATCAGCACCGAAAGCGGCGGCACCGGGGGCATCGACCACGGCAGGGCCAAGAGCATTAAGCAAGGCGAAACCGACCTATCCAGCAAGGGCGCTGGCGTTGGGCGTCGAAGGGCAGGTGAAAGTACAATATGATATCGACGAAGATGGCCGTGTCACCAATGTGCGAATTCTGGAAGCTACGCCGCGTAATACCTTTGAGCGTGAAGTAAAGCAAGTGATGCGCAAATGGCGCTTTGAAGCGGTGGCGGCCAAAGATTATGTCACCACCATTGTCTTCAAGATTGGTGGCACGATGGAAATGGATTAACCGTCTGTCAGATACTCGGTCATCAAATAGAAAGGGTCGCTTTGAGGGCGACCCTTTTGACATCTGTAGCACGAGCATCTGTAGCACAGGTTAGCCGCTATTGTGTTGCGCCAACCTCAAAATTCCCTCGGCCCTCTGGCAGCCCACGGGCTTGACCTGCATCATCAACCGCCACATAGGTAAATACCGCTTCAGTGGCGCGATAGCGCTGACCGATAGGCTCGGAAGAGACCTTTTTCACCCAGACTTCAATATTGATGGTAATTGAGCTACGGCCCGTTTTAATACAACGCGCATAGCAACAGACCACATCACCCACCGCAACCGGTTTGAGGAAAGTCATCCCATCAACTCTTACCGTGACCACGCGCCCATGTGCTATCTCTTTGGCCTGAATGGCACCGCCAATGTCCATTTGCGACATTAACCAGCCGCCGAAGATATCGCCATTGGCATTGGTATCTGCGGGCATAGCAAGAGTGCGAAGCACTAATTCGCCGTTAGGTAATGATTGCTCACCGCGAGGTGATAGTTGTTCCTGAGTCATCTCTGCCTGCTTCTAAATCGGGGTATTTGGCGTTGCGGGGATATTCGCGCAACGCCAATGACTTCGGTTAATAGTTATTCGAAATTATGATTTTTTCTGCTCTTCCGGCATATGGCGATAAATATAAACGCCGCTGATGAGGGTGAATACCAAGGTCATCGCGGTCAAGCCAAAGACTTTAAAGTTCACCCAGATATCCTGTGGTAACCAGAACGCCACATAGATATTCAGTAGGCCGCACGCCAAAAAGAACAGCGCCCATGCCATATTCAGTGTTGACCAGACAGTATCAGGCAGTGTCAGCTCTTTGCCGAGCATCCGCTGAATCAATGGCTTCTTCATAAACCATTGGCTTACCAACAAAGCGACGGCAAACAGTGCATACAGCACCGTCACTTTCCATTTAATGAATAAGTCGCTGTGGAAGGCCAGCGTCAAGGTGCCGAACACCAACACCATCGCGGCGGTGATCAGCGTCATCTTCTCTACCTTACGGAACTTCAGCCAGGTAAAGGCTAACGCCAATAATGTGGCGACAATCAATGCCCCAGAGGCGACAAAAATGTCATACATCTTGTAGAAAACGAAAAACACGACCAAAGGGAGAAAATCTAAAAGTTGCTTCATGAATCAATCCATCATTTGTACACCGGCCGACTATACCGGATTCAGTGAGGTGAGGGTACTGGCGGTAAAAGACTATTATCCTTAATTATCCATCGGAATGCGCGCTCTGCCAGTGGAATTTGCAGAAACTTACGATAAACAAGTAACAGATTTAGTCAGCATATTGCCAGTGATGCTATAACCCAGCATGATAAGTGATAAATGTTGGGTTGGGGTTTGATGGAGTCAGTATGCAGAGAAAATCACTTCGGCATTGGATGCCGGGTTTAACCCAATTAATGGCTTATGAGCGTGACTGGCTCAAGCCTGATGTCAGGGCGGGATTATCCGTGGCCGCAGTGGCGCTGCCTATTGCCATTGCTTATGCCGAATTGACCGGTGTTAGTGCCGCTGTCGGTTTGTATTCCTGTATTTTGCCCATGATTGTGTATGCATTTTTTGGTTCATCGCGGCAATTGATTGTCGGGCCAGATGCCGCCACTTGTGCAGTGATCGCCGCCGTGGTTGCTCCGCTGGCGGCGGGGAGCAGTGAGGTTCATTGGCAGTTAACCATCATGATGACATTGATGATGGGCACATGGTGTCTGGTGGCCAGCCGCTTCAAGCTTGGCGCTCTGGCCGACTTATTATCACGGCCAATATTGACCGGCCTACTTAATGGTGTGGCAATTACCATTATTGTCGATCAGTTAGGGAAGGTCTTTGGTTTTATGACCCGGCCGCCGCAACTGATTGAGCGGGTGCTAGCACTGCCACATAATTTGATTAACAGCCATTTGCCGACTGTCGCTATTTCATTGCTGACTTTTGTGGTGCTGTATGGCGTTAAATGGCTACGGCCAAACTGGCCTGCACCGTTGCTGGCGATCGTCATCGCGACCTTCGTCTCTTGGGCGGCCAATATGGCGCAATTTGGTGTTTCAGTCGTCGGTGGGTTTGAGGGCGGGCTGCCGATGGTGCATTGGCCTGATTTCCAACCGGGCTTACTGCGCGATATGGTGATTCCGGCACTGAACCTTGCGGTGGTTAGTTTTGTCAGCATGATGCTGACCGCCCGCAGCTTTGCTGCTAAAAATGGCTATGAAGTAGATGCGGATATCGAGCTGCGTGCATTGGGCATCACCAATATTGTTTCCGCATTATCCCAAGGTTTTGCTATCAGTGGGGCCAGTACCCGCACTGCGGTGAATGATGCCAATAATGGCAAGAGCCAATTGGTGTCGATTATTGCCGCGCTGGTCATTGCGATGGTGCTGCTGTTTTTAACTCGTCCGCTGCAATATATTCCCACCGCAGCGCTGGGGGTGGTGCTGATTTACGCCGCTTGGTCACTGCTCGGATTCCGCAGTTTATGGCAGTTACGTAAACGTAATACGCAGGCCTTCTATCTGGCGATATTTACCTTCGTCAGCGTGGTATTGGTCGGCGTGATCAGTGGCATTGGGTTGGCGGTATTATTGGGTTTATTGCAATTCTTGCGCACAATATTCCGCCCGACAGAGCAGCTATTGGGGGTGAATGCCGATGGTATGATTCATTCAATGCGCAGCGGAAATGGCATTAAACCCGTGCCCGGCGTGATGATTTATCGTTTTAACTCACCTCTGACCTATTTTAATGTGGCCTATTTTAAGCGACGGATTCTGAATTTGGTCGATAGTACACCTCATCCGGCGGATTGGGTGGTGATTGATGCGGTCGCCAGTTTTACCTACGCCGATATCAGTGTGCTGGCGGCGATCGATGAGCTTAAGCGCGATCTAAAGCAGCGCAATATTAAGCTGATACTCGCCGGAAGGCGTACTGAACTGACCCGCTGGTTCCGCATTAATCGGCTGAAAAGCCACGATGAAGACCTGATTTTGGTGCCGGATCTCTATCTGGCACTTAAGCTTATTCAGAGTAAACAGCGGGTTGCTGAGAAGTCCGAGCCAGAGGCTCCCATGTCGGAAGCGGGGGGAGACGCTGAAATGAGCTGATCGGTTTTCATTATTGATGAAGAGTGAACAGCAAAAAGGGCCGTCATGGCCCTTTTTAGGATTTGAACTGACTGGCTATTTATTCAGTTGTGGCGTCACTTGGTCGCAGCAACATATATAAACGGAACAGATACACCAGTAATAGTGCAGAAACCAGATTACTCAGTGCACTTAAAATAACCGTCGCAATAGGCGTTGGCAGAGCAGTGAGATGGCTCACCAGATACAGCAAAATTAATTTAGCCGCTATCCACAACATCATGGCAGGGATAATTAACCGCACATTGGCGAAGGCCAGTTTGGTGCTGGCTTTGATGGCGGCAAAAACCCCGATCTTTTCAGTGGTCACAATAATGGGCGACAGCGACAGCGCGACCGCAATGACGATACCCGGCACGATAAACATCGTCAATCCTAACTGAATCAACAAGGTACCGATAAACATTAGTAGCAGTAAGCGAGGCAAAATAGGTACGGAAATACCAATTGCCTGCAATGCGCTTACACGACGCCCCTGAGAGACCATCGAGATCAGCGTTAGCATTCCCCCCACTAATAACACGTTACCGACTAATGCAGAGAAGGTGGCCGCAGCAGAGACTTTGAGTAGCACTATTTGCTGCTCTGGTGTCATTTGCGACACAATTTCACTGATGCTCACACTTGCCGATGACGTAATGTCATTTTCCGTGGCACTTAAAAGACCCAGTTGCTCAGCATCAGGGATAAAAGCTTGATTCAGCATGACGGTAATGAACGCAGTCAACAGGGCCAGCAACAGGATCGCCGGTAGTTGATTACGTAAAAAGTTAAAACTGTCACGGTATAAAGTGTTAGCCGTGATAGGCATGAAAGCTCCTTGGGGTCGAAAAAATAATGCTTAGCTAATGATTATACCTTGTTATGGGGCGCAGTGGGACACTGACATTGGCAGACGACACATTTCTTCGCACTAATTACCTCGACGTTATCAATAGGTAACGGTGATAACCCATAGTGTGTATGGGCGCGGGCGCAGTATGGATTGCTGACCCTGTAAACAGCCAACCGTTGACGATCTCACACAGTTAACATCCAAGCATAGCAGCATCTCCGTAGTTTCATTTTCCATCAATGCCGAGCAGCACATTTTGTGCCAAATCTGCTTTTATGATCCAGATCAATTTCAATGTAATTAATGGATTAAATAACCTTACTTAAAATAGGATTTATTTAAGTTGTTCCAAAAGATGTGATCTCGAATAGATCATAAATAGTCATTTATAGGTATATTCTGTTCGCGAATATACCTACAAATGGAATGGATAATGAAAAAAATCACTTTGGCACTGTTAGCCGTAGCCACTCTGGCACCCACTGCGGCAAACGCGCATCAAGCAGGCGATTATATTTTCCGGGCAGGGACAGCAACTGTCAGGCCAAATACTGGGTCTGATGACGTATTAGGTTATGGTTCCTTCAAAGCGGATAATAATACCCAGTTGGGCCTGACCTTCAGTTATCTGGTCACGGACAATATTGGGGTAGAACTGCTGGCCGCCACGCCGTTCCGCCATAAAATTGGCCTCGGGCCAACCGGAGATATTGCTGAAGTTAAGCAATTACCCCCTACATTGATGGTGCAATACTATTTCCGCGACAAACAAGACAAACTGCGCCCGTATCTGGGTATCGGCCTAAACTACACCACTTTCTTTGATGAGAAATTTAACAGTACGGGCACGGCTGCGGGTCTGACGGATTTGAGTGTAAAAGATTCATGGGGTGTTGCCGGTCAGGCAGGCATGGATTACATGGTCAGTGAAAACTGGATGCTGAATATGTCGGTCTGGTGGATGAATATCGAGTCCGACGTGAAGTTTAAAGCGGGTGGTGTAGAGCAGAGCATTAATACGCGTCTTGATCCGTGGGTGTTTATGTTCGGCGCGGGCTACCGTTTCTAATTACCCGTCGTCCTTGGCACCACAGCGGTGTTAGCGGCACTCGCGCACCCGAATCACTTACTTGTGTAAGTTCATCGGGACTTGCTCGCTTGCTGCCTTGCTGTAGCACCAATGACTTAGGGTAATTTTTGAACCTTGGCACCACAGCGGTGTTAGCGGCACTCGCGCACCCGAATCACTTACTTGTGTAAGTTCATCGGGACTTGCTCGCTTGCTGCCTTGCTGTAGCACCAATGACTTAGGGTAATTTTTGAACCTTGGCACCACAGCGGTGTTAGCGGCACTCGCGCACCCGAATCACTTACTTGTGTAAGTTCATCGGGACTTGCTCGCTTGCTGCCTTGCTGTAGCACCAATGACTTAGGGTAATTTTTGAACCTTGGCACCACAGCGGTGTTAGCGGCACTCGCGCACCCGAATCACTTACTTGTGTAAGCTCATCGGGATTTGCTCGTTTGCTGCCTTGCTGTAGCACCAATGACTTAGGGTAATGTCAGAATAATGGAGTCGTAGAGCCTCCAGGGATGGATTGATGGCGTCTTTACGATCCGCTTGTTCTCACCGCCACTGGCACTTTGTCAATAATAGAGGCGCATTTCTGCGCCTCTATTCGTTTCGTTCAACTATCTGATTTGCATCTGATCACTGACAGATTTAACCCCCGGCACAGTGCGGGTGATCTGTACTGCACGATTTGCATCCTGACGTGAGCTAACGAAGCCACTCAACTGAACCCGCCCTTTGAAGGTTTCAACACTGATTTCAGTCGATTTTAGATTCTTCTCACCCAACAGCGCAGACTTCACCTTGGTGGTGACGACAGTGTCATCGATATAACCACCGGTTCCTTCTGATTTTGCTGTGGGTGCACAAGCGGATACCGCCATTGCCATAATGACGGCAATGCATAGGGCTGAAAGGGTCTTAAAAAGCTTCATAAATGACTCTCCATGTTATTGATGTCACTAGGGGTAATGGTAAAAATAATCAACGAAACTGTTACCAACGCATACTATACATAGCGCTTTAGCGCACACACGGCACCCTAAATGTAAAGAAATGCTTGGCGTGTTACATAATTATTGGTGATGAATGGCTTTTATTCAAATTTGCAATAAATGCGTATTGAGGAAGATATTGAAAAGACGAGAGTAAAGAGAAGAGAGTCAAGCGCCTGAGCTGAAGGGCCATCAGGCGCTTGAGTGAAAATTAGACGCGGGTTGCGGCTTTCATTTCAGTCACAAAATGGCTCAACTGCGCTAACATTTGGGCGGGTTGTGAGACATTATTTTCAATGATTTTTACAATTGCAGAGCCTGAGATCGCCCCCGCAGCCCCTGAGGCTAAACTGGTTTTCACCTGTCCCGGCTCTGAAATGCCAAAACCTTGCAGTGCGGGTGCTGCATGATACTCCCGTAATTTATCGATCAGATGATTCAGCGGCAGATGGCCGTGGTTCTCCGCGCCTGTGACACCCGCGCGAGAAAGTAGGTAGGTGTAGCCGCGACCATGGGAAGCAATTTCTCGCAGTAAATCATCATCGGCGTTCGGTGGGCAGATAAAGATTGGCGCGATACCGTGGCGCAATGCCGCCGCCCGGAAGGGGGCCGACTCTTCAAATGGCACATCAGCAATAAGAACAGAGTCCACACCCACCTCGGCACAACGTTGATAGAAACTATCAATTCCGTTGTGGAAGACCAAGTTTGCATACATCAGCAGGCCGATGGGGATCGCCGGATGTTTTTTGCGAATTTCCGCCAACATCTCAAAACAGATACCGGGCGTAACACCCGCAGCAAAAGCACGCAGCGCCGCATTTTGAATCGTCGGGCCATCGGCCAGTGGGTCAGAGAACGGAATGCCCAACTCCAAAGCATCGGCTCCGGCGGCAATTAAGGTGTCGATAATCTCTAACGAAAGCGCGGGTGAGGGGTCGCCTAGCTGCACGAAAGGAACGAATGCGCCCTCTTTTTTGGCGGCTAATTGTTTGAAAAGCTGTTGATAACGCTCCATTAAATTTCTCCCCGTGCTTTCAGAATATCGTGAACAGTGAAAATATCTTTATCACCGCGTCCTGACAGATTTACCACCAGAATCTGCTCTTTCTCCGGCGACGCTTTTATCATTTTTAAGGCATGAGCCAGTGCATGGGAGGACTCCAACGCGGGGATAATTCCCTCTTTACAGGAGAGCGCTTTAAAGGCGTCCAGTGCTTCATCGTCGGTCACCGAAACATAATCCGCGCGGCCAATGCTGTTCAAATAGGCATGTTGTGGCCCGACAGATGGGAAGTCCAGCCCGGCAGAAATGGAGTAAGACTCTTCGATTTGACCATCACTGGTCTGCATCATCGGCGATTTCATGCCGAAGTAGATGCCCACCTTGCCGTGTTTCAGCGGTGCGCCATGTTGCCCTGTTTCGATGCCCAATCCCGCCGGTTCGACACCAATCAAGCCCACGTTTGGCTCATCGATAAAGTCCGCGAACATGCCAATGGCGTTGGAACCGCCTCCGACACACGCCAGAACAGCATCAGGCAGTCGGCCTTCGCGGGCTAACATTTGTGCTTTGGTCTCTTCGCCAATCATGCGCTGGAATTCGCGCACAATGGTTGGGTAAGGGTGCGGACCTGCGGCGGTTCCCAACATGTAGTGTGCGGTTTCGTAGCTGCCAGACCAGTCGCGCAGAGCTTCATTACACGCATCTTTCAGTGTCGAGGAGCCACTGTGTACTGGAATGACTTCAGCTCCCATCAGGCGCATACGGAACACATTTGGTGACTGGCGCTCAATGTCTTTCGCCCCCATATAGATGCGGCATTTCAAGCCCAGCAGGGCGCAAGCCAGTGCGGACGCCACGCCATGTTGACCCGCACCCGTTTCAGCAATGATTTCAGTCTTGCCCATACGTTTTGCTAATAACGCCTGCCCCAAAACCTGATTGGTTTTGTGTGCACCGCCGTGCAGCAAGTCTTCACGTTTCAGATATAACTTGGTTTTCGTCCCTTCAGTCAGGTTTTGACAGAGGGTGAGCGCGGTCGGGCGACCGGCGTAGTTCTTCAGCAAATCCTGAAATGCCGCCTGAAATTCAGGGTCCAGTTGAGCACTGACAAAAGCCTCTTCCAGTTGCTTCAAGGCTGGCATTAAGATCTGTGGCACATACATACCACCGAACTCGCCAAAATAGGGATTAAGTGTGGTCATTTTTTTTGTCCTTTATCGGATTAACCAAAATGTGGCTATAAATGAAATCAGTAGGCACTCAAGGCGTTGAATACGGCGGCGATCAACTGAGGGTCTTTGATGCCGGGGGCGCTTTCGACACCGGAATTCAGATCCAAACCCGCACAGCCCAGTTGGGCGGCAGCACCGCAGTTATCGGCGCTCACGCCCCCGGCGAGCAGGACGTTATCCAGTGACTCGCCCGCCAAGAGTGACCAGTCAAAGGTTTGACCCGTGCCGCCTTGACCGTTATCCAGTACATAGCGTTCGACATGCGCTAAGTTGCGAGCCGGTAGGGTGTCGCTGACACTCAGCGCCTTCCAGATTTGGCAATCGGCAGGTAAAACGTCACGTAATTGATTGATATAAATTTGGTCTTCTTGCCCATGTAACTGTACCGCCGCGAGCGATAAGTGCTCCGCGATCTGTTGAATGGTCGCTATTTTGGCATCACGGAATACCCCAACGTATTTCAGCGGCGCACCACTGATCACGGCCCGGGCTTGAGCAATATTGACATTGCGTGGTGAGCTATCCGCAAAAATCAACCCTCCATACACCGCACCGGCATTGTACGCAGCAGCGGCATCTTGAGCGCGGGTCAGGCCGCAAACCTTATTTTCACCCAGTAACACGCGACGCACGGCCGCATTCAGGTTGGGTTCGGACATCAATGCACTGCCTATCAGGAAGCCATTGGCTACATCACTCAATTCGCGCACTTGGCGGTAATAATTAATCCCCGATTCGCTAATGACCGTCACCCCGGCAGGCAAACGCGGGGCCAGTTCGCGGGTGCGATTCAAGTCGATAGACAGGTCGCGTAAATCACGGTTATTGATGCCGACCACTTTGGCACCTAATGCAATGGCGCGGTCCAACTCTTCGGCATTACTGGCTTCTGTCAGCACGCCCATGTTCAGGCTGTGTGCCACGGCGGCCAGTTGGCGGTAGCGCTCATCATCAAGCACCGATAACATCAGCAAAATGGCGTCCGCTTGATAAAAACGGGCCAACTGAATCTGATAATCATCGATAATAAAGTCTTTGCACAATACGGGTTGAGTCACCACCGCGCTGACTTGCGGCAAGAAATCAAAACTGCCCTGAAAGTACTTTTCGTCCGTTAACACCGAGATAGCCGAAGCATAATTTTTATAAACCGCAGCAATGTCGGCCGGATTAAAATTATCGCGGATGACGCCCTTGGACGGGGAGGCTTTTTTGCACTCTAGGATAAACACGGTCTGACTGCCTTGCAGCGCTTGATAAAAGTCGCGCTGACTCAGGGTAATCTGGTGTTGAAAACTGGCCAGCGGCTGCGTTATTTTCCGCGCGGCAACCCAGATTTCCTTATCGCGCACTATTTTGTGAAGTACGGTTTCCTGCATGATCTATCCTCTTGCTGCCAGAGCGGTAACACGATCAAACGCCTGACCGCTGTGAATCATTTCCAATGCTTGCTGCGCGTTATGACGCAGGTTTTCTTGGCCGTGCAATTTCAGCAATAACGCCACGTTAGCGGCGACGGCTGCGGCGTGGGCCGGTTCGCCTTTACCTTGTAACAACCGTGCTAAAATGTCACGGTTTTCTTCTGGCGCGCCACCCTGTAGGGAACTGAGTGGGTAACGACTCAGACCAAAATCTTCCGGTGCCAATTCATAGCACTCAACAGTGCCGTTATTCAGCTCAGCAATCTGTGTCGGGGCATGAATCGCTACTTCATCCATGCCACCGCCATGAACCACAGCAGCCCGTTGATAACCCAGCACTTTTAGGGTCTGCGCAATGGGCAGAACCAGCTCAGGGCTGTAAACGCCAATCAGCGCTAATGGCGGACGAGCGGGGTTGATCAATGGCCCCAGCACATTAAACAGGGTGCGGGTTTTCAACTGTTGGCGCACGGGCATCGCATGGCGGAAACCGGTGTGATACTGCGGTGCAAACAGGAAACAGACCCCTAACTCATCTAAGGCGAGTCGTGATTGCTCGGCGCTCATATCCAGACGAATGCCAAACGCGGCCAGTAAATCTGACGAACCGGAGCGGCTGGAGACACTGCGGTTACCGTGCTTAGCCACTTTCACTCCACAGCTGGCGGCCACAAAGGCGCTGGCGGTGGATATATTAATGCTGTTGGTGCCGTCGCCGCCGGTGCCGACGATATCCGCGAACAGATAGTCAGGGCGCGGGAAGGGTTGTGCATCGGCCAACAAGGCTTGTGCTGCGCCCGCGATTTCGGCAGGGGTTTCGCCGCGCACTTTCATGCTGATCAATGCTGCTGCCAATTGGCTCGCTTCCAGTTCACCGCGCACAATGGCGGCAAATAGCTGCTGGCTCTCTTGTTGGCTCAGCGACTCGGCGCGGAACAATTTTTCTAATAATATTTGCATCATGAATTCCTTAATTATTCTATCCCCAAAAGACTGCTATCACTGCTGTGGCTTGACGTCGGGAGGGGATAACGCCCAAGCCAATGTTTGCTCAAGCAAACGAGCGCCCTGAGTGGTTAAAATCGATTCCGGATGGAATTGATAGCCACAAACGCGGTGAGCATCATGACGAACCGCCATGACCATCTCGCCGAAGCGGGCGTTAACGGTTAATTCTGTAGGGATATTGCTGCCGACTAATGAGTGGTAGCGGGCCACGGGCAACGGGTTGGGCATCCCTGCAAACATGCCTTGCCCGTCGTGTTCAATGGCCGAGGCTTTGCCATGCAATATTTCGCCCGCCTGACCCACATGGCCGCCATAGGCTTCGACGATGGCTTGATGACCGAGACAAATACCGATAATCGGTAGCTGGCCGCGTAAGCGCTGCAATAATTCTGGCATACAACCGGCTTGCGCTGGCGTGCCGGGGCCGGGTGACAGCATCAGCACCGGTTGTTCAAGCTGTTGTAAACGCTCAATAATGGTTTCAGCGGCAATCTGGTTGCGGTAAATCACTACCCGATGACCACTGGCGCGCAGTTGATCGACCAAGTTGTAGGTAAAAGAATCGATATTATCGAGCAATAAGATATCGGCCATCAGAAAATCTCCTTGGCATGGTGTGCTGTCGCAATGGCCCGCAGCACGGCGCGTGCTTTATTGCGGGTTTCATCGGCTTCCGCCTGCGGAATGGAGTCGAGGACCACTCCCGCCCCGGCTTGAACTGTGGCGATACCGTCTTCGACATACGCCGAGCGAATCACAATGCAGGTATCCAGATCGCCGTGGGCGGTGAAATAGCCGACGGCACCGCCGTAACTGCCGCGCCGTGAACCCTCACGCTCGGCAATCAACTGCATGGCGCGGACTTTGGGCGCACCGCTCAGGGTGCCCATGTTCATGCAGGCCTGATAAGCATGCAGTACATCCAAATCTTGGCGCAGGGTGCCGATCACACGGGAGACCAGATGCATCACAAAGGAGTAGCGGTCAACTTTCGTCAAATCAGCGACATAGCGGCTACCCGGTTCGCAGATGCGGGCCAGATCATTACGGGCCAGATCCACCAGCATCAAGTGTTCAGCCAGCTCTTTATGGTCAGTGCGCATTTCCAGCTCAATGCGGCTGTCCAAATCGCGATCCAACTCCCCGTTGGCACGGCGTCCGCGAGGGCGTGTTCCGGCAATCGGGTAGATCTCAATCTGGCGATTGGTGGCGTCGTACTTGAGTGCGCTTTCCGGCGAAGCGCCAAACAGGGCAAATTCGTTGTCCTGCATAAAGAACATGTAAGGGCTAGGATTGTGATCTTTCAGTGTCTGATAAGCCGCCAGCGGAGAGGGGCAAGGCAGAGAGAAGCGGCGGGACGGCACCACTTGGAAAATCTCGCCTTCGCGAATGGCTTGCTGCAATTCACTGACTACCGCGCCATACTCTTCATCTGATTGGTTACACTGTAACGCCATTTCCGGTACGGAGGTGGCAGGAATAGGCTGGGCGGTTTGTTGAAGCTGGTGGGTCAACTGCTCTAAACGATGGGTCAGACGCTGATGCTCGCCGGCATCCGGCGTGAACAGACTGGCTTGTAACCGCGTTGAACGGTTTTGATGATCCAAAATCAGCAGGGTTTCGGCGACATAAAAACAGATATCGGGGCAACGTTGGTCCTGACGCAACGGCGGTAAGTTTTCAAAACCCGCCACCAAGTCGTAGGCGAACAGGCCGCCGATAAACATTGCTTCCCGCTCAGCCGCAGGGGCTTCCACCAGTTGTAACAGCAGACGTAGTGCATCAAAAACCGATAATGACTGTAAACGCGAGTCTTCGTCCTGCACTTCATCAATCACTGGGAAGGTGAATTCGCGGCCATTCGGGCGCACCTGAATCTCAACTTGTGGCGGCAATGCGGCATCTAATAAAGGTAATAAAGAGGCACCGTTGCGGGTGAGTGCTTCAATGGTGACGGTTTGTGCCAGTGCGGTGATGCGCAGAGCACTGTCAATAATCAGCAGGCTTTTCAGGTTCTGTTTGCTGGTGACTTCAGCAGATTCAAGCAGCAATGTGGCTGGACGAGCGCCGCATAATTGGTGAAATAGCGCGGTAGGGTCATCGCGATAACACGCCGTGGCGGTCAGTAGCTGTAAGGTAGGGCGCGAGGTCTGCATCATTTTATTTGTCTCGAAAAGTGGTCCTGAAAAAGCGTTTACGCCGAAATCTATCCATAAAAAAACCCGCTATTCGCGGGCTGAAGCAATCTGCACTGTCTGATGACTGGAATGCGCGATTACACCGCCCGAGTGAGGGAGATGTGCCACCAACGCAGTAGAGAGATCAGAATCGTGTTCATTGCTTATCCTATGATTGTATTCAGTTTAATGGTGCTGGCTAATCTCGCTGGAGATCATCTTTATGTCTCGTGAACTTGCGTACTAGTTAACTGGTTCGTGAGATGAATGTCAACCCCTGAATGATTGTTTTTTAACATGCTTTGGGGGCGGTTTTTGGCGATGAGTGCAACAACGCGGTTCGTGAGGTGCGCAAGATTGATTAACCTAACTCGCTTATTCGCGGGTATGATAGTCAGCCACGCTTTTTCTGGACTTTTGTTTTGACTGATAATCCCACTTTATCTGATATCGCCGCGACATCAACGGCCTTTACGCTCTATGATCTGCATAGCCATACCACGGCGTCAGACGGCTCACTCAGCCCTTCGGCGTTGGTGATAAGAGCCGCGCAGATGCGTGTCGGCGTGTTGGCGATCACCGATCACGACACCACGGCGGGATTGGCGGAAGCAGCCGCGACGATTGCGCAGGAAAAACTGGCGTTACGGCTGATTTCCGGCGTAGAAATTTCCACGCTGTGGGAAAACCACGAGATCCATATTGTCGGGCTAGGCATTGATGTTAACCATGCCAGCATCGTCAAACTGTTGCGCGAACAGTCCGACCACCGCTATGTGCGGGCGCAAGAGATCAGTGCTCGCTTAGCAAAAGCGCGCATTCCTGATGCGTGGGAAGGGGCCAATCGACTGGCGCAGGGCGGTCAGGTGACTCGTGGGCATTTTGCCCGCTATTTGGTGGAACTGGGGCTGGCGAGCAATGTCGGGCAAGTTTTTAAAAAATACTTAGCCAAAGGCAAGACCGGTTATGTTCCCGCGCAATGGTGTACAATAGAGCAAGCCATTGATGCCATTCAGCAATCGGGTGGGCAAGCCGTTTTGGCGCACCCCGGTCGCTATGATTTAACCGCTAAATGGCTAAAACGCTTATTAGCGCACTTTTCTGAGCAGGGTGGCGACGCCATGGAAGTGGCCCAGTGCCAGCAAGCCCCACACGAAAGAGCGCAACTGGCACAATATGCCCGCGACTATAATTTACTGGCATCTCAGGGGTCTGATTTCCATCAACCTTGCTCATGGATTGA
The DNA here is from genome assembly GCF_013282725.1 of Yersinia mollaretii ATCC 43969. Classification (NCBI taxonomy): domain Bacteria; kingdom Pseudomonadati; phylum Pseudomonadota; class Gammaproteobacteria; order Enterobacterales; family Yersiniaceae; genus Yersinia; species Yersinia mollaretii. The sequence continues at coordinate 3,392,204 of NZ_CP054043.1, forward strand.
GTTGGGCCGAAAATTATGGCTGCCCGCTGGGGTGGAACCGGTATGGCGTGATTGGCCTACAGAGCCTGCCAATACCGATCGTATGTTGGATGATGAGGTAGAGTCATGAGTCAATTTTTTTATATTCACCCAGAAAATCCGCAACCGCGCTTAATCAACCAAAGTGTTGATGTGCTGCGCAAGGGCGGCGTGGTGGTTTATCCGACAGATTCGGGTTATGCCCTTGGCTGTCGTTTAGAAGACAAAACAGCAATGGAACGTATATGTCGCATTCGTCAGTTGGATGGCAATCATAACTTCACCTTGGTGTGCCGTGATTTGTCTGAGCTATCGACCTATGCTTATGTGGATAACTCGGCGTTTCGACTGATCAAAAATAATACCCCCGGCAACTACACCTTTATCTTGAAGGCGACAAAAGAAGTGCCTCGGCGTTTGATGAATGATAAACGTAAAACCATTGGTTTGCGTGTGCCGTCTAACCCGATAGCGCTGGCATTGCTGGATGTCTTAGGCGAGCCGTTGATGTCAACCACACTGATGTTGCCGGGCAATGACTTTGCCGAGTCTGATCCCGAAGAGATTAAAGATCATCTGGGCAAGCAAGTGGATTTAATTATCCATGGCGGCTCATTGGGCCAGCAACCGACCACAGTGATTGATCTGACTGACTCTTCCCCAGAAGTGATCCGTGAAGGTGCGGGTGACGCCACGCCGTTCCGCTAATTGTTGTCATTAGTATTGTCTATGGTTGGATAGGGCATGTTGGGTCAGTAGAGTACGGCTGTCGCGTGAGGCGCAGTGGCTCTCAACATGTCCTATCCAACCGGCTTTACCCAATACCTCTTTTCTCCCTCGTCATACTGACATTCCCCTCCGCCATTGTTTGCTAATAATCTGTATGCTACCCCTCCTTATAAAAACCAGCATTTAACCTCACTTACATAAGTTGCTTAATAAATCGCGAACGGTGAATTTTTATTTATTGCAGTTATTCTGCATTGCGGTGAGTGATATGAAAACTTATCTTTTTACATTAAGTATAGTATGTGTTTTCAGCAATGAAGTAAAAACGAAATCAGTTTAACTTGCTGAAGTAAAAGTGATAATTTACATTTCTACATTTAAGTTATAAATCCATTTTATATTAACGAACCAGTATTGAGCAGTTTTGATAATGTATCCACGCTGCAAAACTAATTTCACGACAATAATTATCTCTGTATTATATGGGTTGGTGAGTTTTTGTTGATAAATATCTTTTTAAGACAAATCCAATGAAATTCTAATTGTAAATATCATTAAGCTGAATTCAGTTTAATTATCCGATCTTTTATTCTAGGAATTAATCCAAGCAATAGAGTAAAACTCTGCAAAAAATGACAAAATGATGGCTGGTGGTGTTAAATATTGTTCTAATCAAAATCTTGATTATAAAATCCAATAAACGCGATTTTTAGGTATACTCGACGAGTTTAATCAGTGAAATGAAATAAAAGTGTAATAAAAATGAAATATACTCTGTGAAATAAGAATTATTCCTAAGGTGATAATTTACATATCTTTTCATAGGGTATTTACGCTATTACTTATTCTGCTTGATCCTATTTGTGATGAATCACCTGAGCGATAGGGAAGAATGTATTTTCCATGATTGAATGGCACTTAATTAAGAATATTCTCGCTCACCAATTAGTGGTTAGTGAGTTGATTTTATGTGTGAAAATTATTTTTCCACCTTATGTGTAGGATGTATCCTACGAATGTGGTCACTGACTCCTATATATCTGATTGACTGTGCAAGCTTATTATCGATACCAATGAATCATTATCAGTATTAATTCACCCACCAGTGGAAGTTAGTCAGATTAATTAAGCATGCATTAATTAAGACAAATGCTGCGCGTTAATCACAACCCATAATTATACAGAGAAAGTCGAGAGTTCTATGAATCAAGTATTTAAAGTCATTTGGAATAGTGCCTTAGGTCGCTATGATGTTGCATCAGAGTTTTCCAAGTCGGGTAAAAAAACTAAGTCATTCTGTTCAGGAACTGTCGGCCTAACTTCCTCTGTGGCGGCACCTTTGCGTTTAAGCCAAATTGCGATGACGTTGATTTTGACGTTAGGTGCAGGTTCAGCATTCGCCGCCGATATCACGGTTCCCGTTTTCACGCCTGTCGTTAATTTTGAGCAAACCTTTACTGGCACAGGCAATACCTTGTCGGGGAGCTTTAGTAACATTGCTCGCGGAGCCAATGGTTTTACCAATATGAAGCTAGGCGATATCCCATCAGATAAATTCCTTAATGGTGGTGAGAATCTCCTCAGTAAGAACATTTTCAACTTAGGTTCGATGGTCACTGAAACCTTCCTTGACCCGAAAGGCACTGGCGCATTAATTACCATTAATGTGTATAGCAATGAAAACATGTCAGTTAAACCGCTTGCCGATTTTTCGGTGCCGGTTTCTCACTCGGTGGGTGAGAATGGTCAGTATGTGAATCGCAACTTATTCCATGTACTGGATGGCAGTGACCTGAGTGTTAATGTCGGTAGCACGGGCGCGGGTTGGGCTAATGACAACAATAACTATTTTAATGCCATTCTTAAAGGTGGCCTGAAAAGTGAAGCGGCGGTAACGACCTCTTCAGGATTCTATGTTGACTCTACGACATCGGCTCAGGATACCGTCTTAAATTATAACTCCAAGACCGTGGTCAACTTGGGTAATAATAGTAATAACCTTCGTGACAGCAATACCTCAGTGGCTAATGCGGTGCTTGATAACTTTACTGGCGCATTCACTAGCACTTATTTGGGTGCGCAAAATGTTCAAAATTTTGCTGATTTCCAGAAATATAACCAAGACCTAATCAATGCGATTAAGAGTGGCGCTATTACACTGAGCAGTGCCGCTTATCAGGCAGAGCTGGCGAAAGCCTATTTCACCAATGGCAGCAATAGCTCACCTAAAGTTACTCCTATCTATCTTGATATGGGCATTGACCCTAATGATGCTGTAAACCATTTCGTTGATTCTGATCGTGTCGCCTTTATTCATGGTGATGGTCAGCATGCTATTGTGAATATTGGTACTGATGCCAATATTCAAGCTTATAACACCGATATTTCGGTGGTACGTCTGCAAGATGGTGCCACCTTGAATAATGCCGGGACCATAGGTTCAGCCGCCGCAACGGTTCGTGGCACTAATCTTATTTTTGCGACTGATAGTACGGTGGTGATTGAAAGCACTGGGGTTCTGGATGCCGGGACTAGCGCTGAAATGCTGGATTTCAAATCGACACCGACCGCTGTAATCGTTGCCAATGGCAGTCATACCGCTATTTTGGCGAATGGTACTTCATCAGTGACCAACCATGGCGTGATTAATACCGCGTCTCGTGGGACAAGTGCTTATACGCAAGCGGCCATCATTGATGGCAACTCCTCCTTCGTCAATAACGGCGCAATTAATATCGCGGCCACTGTCGATTACTCTCCTGCGGCAGGGTATGTAAACGAAGGGGTCAGTGTTCAGAAAGGCTCTAGTTTCGAAAATAATGGCACTGTCTATGTAGGCCGACAAGCCCAGCGTTCAGTGACTGATGTGGTCACTGATCTGGCCATTAAGACCCAGTCTTATGCCGTCAGATTACTACAAGATACGGTTAATCTGAGCAACATCGTCACTTTTACCAATAGTGCGACCGGTAAAATTGTCATTGGCAGCAAAACTGAAAACTCTATCGCTGTTGATGCACAAGGAGTGAGAACGGCTGTCAATCAGAACGGCACTATCGAGTTGAACGGCGCGGGTGCAACGCCGGGCGAAAAATCAGCGCAGAATATTGGTATTTTATCCCGTTATAGCGCCACCAATATCTTTAACAATGGCGATATCATTATCAATGGTATCAACACCGTTGGTATTAAAGTGCTGACCAACAGTGCCGCGACTAACGCCGGTAAAGTTTATGTGAATAATGGGCTTGATGCTGCGACCAATTTGGCCAACTACGGTATTCAAGCGGTGGGTGTGGACGCTGTGGCTAATATTTCCGGTCAGGTTTATCTGGCTGGCGATGGGGCTATTGGTGTGGTGGCGGAAGATAAAGGCACCATTAATGTCAGCGGCACGGGTCAGGTTGAATTTGTCTCCGGCAAAAAGCAGGTGGGCTACCTGATTTACGGCACTGGCTCTAGCATCAATAACATCGCCACCGGTGATGAAACAGTTTCAACTGAAGGCTCTACCTTGTATCGCGTTGATAAGGGAGCCAGCTTTACCGGAACCACGGCTTCGACCATGAATGCCACCGGTAAAGATTCTTCTCTTATTCAGGTCGCCGGTGTTGGTAGTACATTTAACTCCGGTGCCTTAGATATGGTGCTCTCGGGCGAGGGTTCCACTGGCGTGAAAGTGGAAGGTGGCGCTTCAGGCACTATCACCGCCAACGCCAGTTTAGAATTGAGCGGTGACGGCGCGACGGCCGGTATCGTCGATGGCAACTATTACGGTCTGGATGGTATTGCGACGGGTGCCACCGGAAAATCTGTGCTGACCAGTTCGGCGGTCTTGAGCACCGGTAACACGGCCTCAGGCGCTTACGGGTATATTGCCCGTAACGGCGGTGAGCTAGTGCATAAAGGCACCATTGATTTCACTCAGACAGGCAGTACGGGTGTGCTGGTAGATGGCGGTATTCTGACCAACGAGAACCTCATTACTGTAAATGGTACTGCGGTGAATATTCAGGGCGCTAACTCTACCGTGAATAATACCGGTACGGTTAACGCGACAGACGGTACGGCTGCTTACTTGCTGGGTGCGGGGGCCAGTTTGACCTTATCCGGTAGCGGCGAAACCAAAGCGGGCGGCACTGCACATGGCGTACTGCTCGATACAGATGCCATCGCACTGACCGTAGATGGCGCGACCATCACCATGACGCCGGGCGGCAGCGGTAATGCCATTGAAAACAAAGCGGAAATCGAAGGTATTCAGTTAAAAGATACCACGCTGACTGTTGGCAATGGCGCGGGTGTTCGTACCGGGGCCTCTATGGCGGCGACCAATTCCGGCGTGATTAATGTCAATGGCAGCGGCACCGGTATTCTGTTTGCCAATACTGGCGATACCATAACTAATAACACGCTGGACATGTCCGACTCGGCAGGTTTGGTCATCAACGTCAATTCAGCCGATGGCAAAGGGATTGTGACTAACTCTAGCCAGAACCTGAAAACGGGCGCGAGTGTCAATGTTAAGAATGCCGCTGGTGGTGCAGCACTGATTGTCAGTGGTACTACGGCGCAAGTTGAGCAGTCCGGTAATCTGATCTCTGAGTCACTGAACAATCCGGTTGTCGATATCGATAATGGTTTTGTAAACAGCTTCGTCAACAGTGGCACCATTCAGGCCAACAGTGCGCTACAGCAAGCGGTGATCACCACCAGCGGTAATGGTGTGGCCTTTACCAACGCCACCGATGGCAAGATTGTTGGCAAAGTGGATCTCTTAGCGGGCAACAACACCGTGACCCTGATGCAAGGCAGTGAAGGTACTGATTTCACTACGGGCAGCGGTGACGACCTGTTTATTCTGCAAGATCTCACATTAGCCGATACGGGCGTGTTCAGTTCACTGAACGGCGGCACGGGCACCGACACCCTGCGCTTTGACCACTCGATTTATACCCTGAGTGATGCTAATGCCATCACTAATATGGATTACATCGACCTGATTAATAACTCCACGTTTACACTGGAAAATATCTTGCTGGCGCTGGGCGATAGCCAAGATGATAGCGCGGACACTGGTTTCAACTTGGGTGATGGCAGCTTGTTGCAGCTCAATAACCAGAATGCCGTGAGCTTTAATAATAAGTTGAATGGCCTTGGCACGATGGCGGTTAACACTGCGGGTAATGCCTTTGATTTTACTGCCAATGCGGCACAAAACGCCTTTAATGGGGTACTGGCCTTGGGCCACGCGACCTTTGAACTGGCGCTGGATAACACGGCTGCATTAGTGGATGCCACTCTGAAATTGGGCGCGGATAGCATCACCACGATAGGTGAAGGGGTCCAGACCATCGGTGGATTAGTGTTTGATGGCGGGACAGCGAAGTTTGATACCGGGACTCCGGGCGAGACTGTTGCCAAAGGCTCCATTCACACCACTAATGAGATGGATCTGCGCGGTGCTGGCACGGTAGAAGTGAATATCGGCAGCATCGATAACAGTCAGAATCAGGTCAATCCTCTGCTGCCTATCCTTGAGCAGGATGACACCAATACCCAGTTACAACTGGCGAGCAGTGATACCACTGTGGTGGGTAACGGTGGCAATCTGGTGCTGAAAGACCAGAACGGCAATGTCATTAGCGATGCGGTCACGGCAGATATTGCTCAGGGCGGCACGACGGTGGCGAAAGGGACTTACGATTATCGCCTGACCAGTGGTGTGGATAACGACGGTCTGTATGTCGGCTACGGCCTGACTGAAGTTGAACTGCTGGGCAGCGGCACGGATGCGTTGTCTCTGTATGCCACGAATAAGACCGGCAATGCTGCAGATTTGAGTGCCAAAGTGACCGGTAGCGGTGATTTGGCGATTGATACAGGTGCTGGCAGCACTGTGTCACTCTCTAACCTGAACAACGATTACACCGGTATGACTGATGTGCGCAACGGCTCCTTGCAGATGCTGAATGATAATGTGCTGGGGAATACCTCACTGTTATCTTTGGCAGCGAATACCGCCTTTAACATGAACGGCCACAGTCAAACCGTGGGCGAACTGAACAGTGCTGCAGGTTCATCGGTCAATCTCAATGGTGGTAGCTTAACCTTGAGTCAAGGTGGTCTGTCCGAGGGTGAATTAACCGGCAGCGGTGAGTTGACGATTGCCGCAGATACCTTGACGGTGAACGGCGCGAACAACACGCTGACGGCTACCACGACCATTGCCAGCGGTGCGCAAGCCTTGCTGAACAGTGCCGTCGGTCTGGGCAGTGGCAATATTGTCAACGCCGGTTTGCTGACACTGAAAGGTGCGGCGGGTCAGTTAGCGAACGCCATCAGCGATGCCGGCAGTGTGGTGCTGGAAGATAACAGCGACATCACATTAAGCGGTAATAACAGCTTGTTCAGTGGTTTGTTTGATATCACAGGCGGCAGCCAGTTAACCGCCTCTCAGGCGGACCATCTGGGCACCGCAGCGGTCACCAATGAGGGTTCGTTGGTGCTCAATAGTGCGAGTGACTGGTTGCTGGCAAACAGCATTACTGGCAGCGGCACCTTGACTAAAAACGGCAGCGGTACTGTGTCATTGACCCAAACTGCCGCCTATACCGGTCAGACGGATATCAATGCAGGCGGCCTGATCTTAGGCAGCAGTGCCGACCCAATGACACTGGCAAGCCAGCAAGTCAATATCGCTGATGGTGCCTTTATGGGCGGCTTCGGTGGGGTGGCAGGAGCGATTGATAACAAGGGCGTGTTGTTTGTGGGCAACCCAACGGCATCTACCTCGTCGGTCTCTGGCCGTCTGGCTCCGGCCAGTAACATCTTCACCGTGGGTACGGATTTAACCAACAGCGGCACGGTATTTATCGGTAACAAGACCAGTGATGGTAGCGGCACCACAGGTAACCAATTAGTGGTCAATGGCAACTATGTGGGTGACAACGGTCTGCTGCATTTCAACACCGCACTGGGTGATGACAACTCTGCGACCGACAGCATGATTGTGAACGGTAACACCAGCGGTACCACCAACGTCAGCGTGGATAATGCGGGCGGTCTGGGGGCTAAGACCTTGAACGGGATTGAATTGATTCAGGTGAATGGTCAGTCAGACGGTGATTTCGTGCAGAGTGGCCGTATCGTGGCGGGTGCCTATGATTACAGTCTGAAACGGGGCGCGGGCCAGAATGCCGCTAACTGGTATCTGACCAGTCTGAGCAATGATCCGGTGAATCCGGGCACACCAGATGATCTGGGTGAAGAAGATAAACGCCCTGAAGCGGGCAGCTATACCGCTAACTTGGCCTCAGCCAACAACATGTTTGTCACTCGTCTGCACGATCGTTTGGGCGAAACACAATATATTGACGTGCTGACGGGTGAGCAGAAAGTCACCAGCATGTGGTTGCGTAACGAAGGCGGTCATAACCGTTCACGTGATACCAGCGGTCAGTTGAAAACGCAAAGCAACCGTTATGTGATGCAATTGGGTGGTGATATCGCCCAGTGGAGCAACAATGGTCTGGACCGTTTACATCTGGGTGTGATGGCCGGTTACGGTAATAGTAAGAGCGACACCAATGCACGTACAGGCTATAAGTCAAAAGGCTCGGTTGATGGTTACAGCACCGGTGTTTACAGCACCTGGTACGCCAATGACGAAGACAAGTCTGGCCTGTATGTTGATGGATGGGCGCAGTACAGCTGGTTTAACAACACAGTACAGGGCGAAGGTCTGGCGACTGAAGAGTATAAATCCAAAGGGATCACGGCCTCGGTAGAGAGCGGCTACACCTTTAAAATCGGTGAGAATAAGTCGAAGAACGAAACTTACTTTATCCAGCCGAAAGCACAAGTCACTTGGATGGGTGTCAAGGCAGATGATCACACTGAAGCTAATGGTACGCAAGTGAGTGGGCAGGGCGACGGCAATATCCAGACACGTCTGGGGCTGCGTTCTTATATGAAAGGCCATCACGAAAGTGATAATGGCAAGGATCGCGAGTTCCAACCGTTTGTGGAAGCCAACTGGATCCACAACACCAAAGATTTTGGCACCAATATGAACGCGGTTGAAGTGAAGCAGGCTGGCGCGAAGAATATTGGCGAGCTGAAAGTGGGTGTTGAGGGGCAGTTGAATAAGCAACTGAATGTCTGGGGCAATGTGGGTCAGCAACTGGGTGATAAAGGTTATAGTGATACCGCAGTGATGTTAGGGGTGAAATACAACTTCTAATCTTGGTGAAACTTATAATAACGGTGCTTCGGCACCGTTATTTATTTTGTACTCAATTCAAATAGTCTCATTCAGAATAAAAACAAACTTGCGGAAAAGGAACGATGTGGCATCATGAGAGTTATGGTGGTTAGTGATTGTAATTTAACAACATTCTCATTGGAAATCATCATCAAAGAAACAAAGATAGTGGCGAGTGAAATAGTCGATATCAATGTCGAAAAATATCACACAGTAGATGATGAGAATATATATATTAAATCAGATGTGCGAAGTGTCATTATTCTCGATGTTGATAATATTCCGCCATCCAAGGTATTTAATACCATTAGCCAAATAAGGTCATCGAACCCTTTTTCTTTCGTGATGGTTTTTTGCAGAAAACATGAAGACACTGAGGATTTTACTTATCTCTCCATTTTATCAGATGGGATTTTATGTAAAACAGCATCCGTAGATAAGATTAAGGCCATGATAATTAAGTTAATATCTTCATGTAAAACGCCTAAGGAATTTGATCGGCTTGACCTGACAAGTCAACTCAAATCGCAGCTAACACACCGAGAGAATGAAGTGCTTGAATGTATTCTACTCGGGTTAAGAAATACCGATATATCAAGACGACTTGATATGAAAAGCAAAACAGCCAGCGCCCATAGGCGAAATATATATAATAAATTAGGGGTTAAAACGATCAACGAGATACTCAGAACGCTACTGGCACCTCAATGTATTGATTAGTCCCTGATGTTGATGTTCAGCCGATATTGATGATTCTTAATACAGCAAAGTAAAACTTTCTGACGACGGAAAGGGGGATGAGACACTTTTTGAATCCCTGACTGTGAAATTAGTGTAATATACACGGTCACGAACCAGCTTGTGGGGCCTTCTGCGCGATGTTCAGCGCACCATGCTGTGTTCCAAAATGTATTACAATCAATGAGTTCTGCTTGATTGTGAGCTTAACTTATTGATTACAATATATAACACGACGCCTGTGAAGGCGAGCAAGGCCTATTTTTATTGTATTAAAAACAATAAGTTATAGGCCTTCTATTCTAGAGTATTACTTTCGGTGTGACACAACTGATCCTCAGTCCTATCACCATCTTTTAGTACACTCTCATTTTAAGGCTGCTTCATAGGCGTGTAATTGTATGGGGGTAGGGAGGAACGCCTGTTGATATCATTCCCCTTCACATAACCCACTGATAAACAAAAATAATTAAATTTAATCAGATACATAGTCACAATTTCTTATGTTCTTCATAAGACACTCTTGCCAATGATTTACAATGGTGTATAATTAAGAGATGTGAGTTATGATTTTTGCAACATTTAAGGATTTTTTATTGCGTCGCATCTAAAGGCCTTACTTGTTGGGGTTCCTTCTCTTATCTAGCATCCTTAGCTTTCACAGTCCCTCACTCAGTATGTTGTTTTTACGGGTTATTAAATAATATCCTCTCTTCCTCGTGCTCTGTGTATTTACACTCTGTTTTGTCTTTCTGCTATCTGGATTCTAACCATCGAGTTGGTTGGGTTTTCTTTTGTTTTCTACTTTGGGGTATTTTGATGGCTAATGTTTTATCGAGGGGAAAGGGGCGCTCTACGCTTCTTCATAGTGGTGCGTATTTGCACAACTCATTGAGTTACAGTGTTAACTACGGTACAGGCTGTAAATGTTCACCACTCTATATTGAGATCTTAGATAAATTTACCAATGAAATTAATGCTATGCGTAGTTGCTATAACCGTACATATGCGTTCAGATTTGACTTACACATACCTGAAGGAATGAGTGTTGATGAATCTAACTCTCTGATCAGTGAGCTATTTTCTAAGTTAAGGGACAAATTCAAATCTAAGCAATGGGATAATCAGCCGATTAAAAAGTTTGCTTACGGGTGGGTATGGGAACTTGAAACCGTCAAACAAGTACATTATCACCTATGGATTGCACTACCCGGGAATCAGGTGCAAAACACGGGTCATGTTGATTACGGGATGTTTCAGATAATAAATGACTTGTGGCTAAAGCTCACTAAAGGCTTGGGGAGTGCTCACTTGGCTAAGAATCCGTATATGATTAAACGAAGCGATGACAAAGAATTAAAGAAGTTCGTTTATCGAATATCTTATCTAGCCAAGGACAGAGGTAAGTATTCTGAGGGGGACAAAACCAAACGTTTTGATGGTTCCAGACTCTTTGGTAAACTGGCTACCACGAGCATTGAGAAGCATTGAGAGGTAAACTGCTTAGCAACTCTCTTTACACTCTGGCATTACCGATTTAAATTTTTAATTCATATTGGTTACGGACCATCCTCTGCAATGCCTCTAAAAGAGCCTGTAGCGCTGCCTGTGATGATGTGTTCATATAGGTAATGCAACCCCAAAGGCTATGAATTAAATGGCCTTAAATGGCTCTGAATTGAGTTTTTCATCATTGATAGCTTTTCCTAACAATCCAGCCTCAACTTAAAGCCATTTCCTTCTTAATACGGAACACCGTGGCACGCCCACATTCGCATAGCTTAGCAATCTCATCAGCGGATAACTGGCTATTTGTAAGGTAGCTCTTTACCCGAGTATGTAACTCTTCATCTCTTGCTTTACCTTTGAATACCCCACCTTTCGCTTTAGCGATTGCTATACCTTCCTGCTGGCGCTGGCGGATGAAGCTACGTTCTAGTTCACCCACAGCTCCCAGCATAGTGATCATAAACTTGCTGGTGGGGCTATCATCAAACATCATAGAGTTGTCTAAAAAATAAACAGATACACCCTCGGTCGTCAATTCCTCCAACAATGATAAAAGGTCTTTTGTATTACGAGCTAATCGATCTACTGATTTAACTGTAACCTTATCACCCGCACGGACTTTGTTTAGGAGCTTTTGAAGTTCAGGGCGTTCAGTATTCTTACCACTGACTTTATCAATGAATAAACACTGTTCTTCTATGCCTGCGTTCTGCAATGCTTCAACTTGCCTACTCACATTTTGATCTTTACTGCTAACACGCACATATCCAAAAGAAGCCATAACCACCTCAAGTCTCGTTAACGTGGATTAAATGATACAGTATCATTAGGCTTACACCAAGAGATTATTGATACTCTATTGAAATGCTTTAAGGGGTATCAGTGGAGTCTACACGAATGGTACTGATATGGCTCCTAGGTGTGGTGACCTATACATCGGATATTTCCAAAAGACTAGACAATCAATTTGGGGACGTATCGAAGGTGCTTAACTACGTTGCTGATACAAATAGATATTTTTAAGCCGAAGATCCATCTGTGGAAAAAATTTACTTTATTCCACAGAGTAGGAGATGTGAATAAGTTGGTAATGCTATTTATCTTCAGGTTCAAGAGCTGACTTGATTACAGGTATGAGTGACTCCCCTTTACGTATACCGAGACTTAATTCGGTCGGAAGTTGTTCGACTGCAATCAGTGTGCTGCTATCCACGATGATAGTTTGGTCATTTAGAACCGCGTATGATGGGTACCACTTAAGGGCATCTTTATCCCATTCATAGGTTAACAGTCGCGCTGGTTTTCCTCGGTCTTTAAAATTACTTATCAATTGTGCAGCTTGTGCTGCTGCTTTTGGTAGTGCTTCATGTGCCGCATAGTGAAGTTTCACGTCCTTTCCTCGAAAAAGAAATGACACCTGACAGTCATTTTGATAAGAGCTTACGTCGAGCAGTGGATTTCGCCTGTCAGCTAATTTTGAAAGTAATTTACGGAGCCATTCATGGATCGCTGTATAAGTTCGTTTACCAGCCTCAGAAGCAACAGATGTAACGTAGGGATTCCAGACAATTGCTAGATATCCAATACCAATCCTAATCAACTCAAGTTCGGCGTCTGCTGCGTTGTGTGAAAGCTCTGTATATTCTATCGGTAGCGGGCAGTCATTGATAACTTGGGCCAGCCATGCTGCATCAACTTCTCTTGGGTCTGTTGCAAACTCAATTTGTTCTCCATCCGGCAACAGTGGGAGCATTTTAGGCGATGATACGAATGCTTTTTGAACAAAGTCTAAGCTGCTAAATTCAACGACACTTTTACCCGAATATAAACCCAAAACAGCAGCAACAAACTTTGTACCATCCTTGCTCTCAAAGCATTCACTTTCAAGAACATAGCCTTTTGGTTTTCCTGGATCATGATTGTGTAAGAGAATGAATGGATCCATGTTGATTTTTGCCACAAGGTTTACGGGATCTTCGTTGACTAATAGTTCACCATCGTTTCCTCGTGCATCTGTCCAGATAACAGCCGGTACAATTTTTCCATAAATACCATTAGCATGGCGTTGTATTGCCTTTTTCACCCAATCTCGTGCAGAGGGCGTATTTAACAGTTCAGACATAGCTTTTCCCGTATGATGGTACCTTAAGAGGTAATTGTAGCATCAGTCTGGGTTAATAATTGGTACTGAGATTTAGTTCCAATTGTATCTTAGCTAAAGTCATCAGGGACGGTATTTATGTATTTAAGAAGGATACTTTTGTTGTTTTGGGTGAAAAATTTTAGATAGGTTTTTGAGCAGTAGTAACGTTGCTCAACTTACAGTTTCTCTAATGTTTAATAAACCGATAAACGATCATGATTTTAAGATTTTCGGCAAAATCTTATCCCCCAGAGTGTCGAGCAGTAAGCCCCAGTAATGACGCAGTTTGTGAGCCTTTCGTAACAATTCGCCCCCAAGTTATCCACACAATTTAGCGATCTTGTTCACTTGCCAAAAGTCTCAATACTCACTATCTTGTGACTTGCTATAGGGGTTTGCACTATATGTAGTGTTCCTTCGGGGCGCAACAGTGTTCTCTAGGCAACAAAAAGCCGAACCCACAATGTGAATTCGGCTTCCGAGAAGCATGACTCGCGATGAGTTTCGAGACTCACAGCTAATCGCTAGCTTCTACTTCCTTACTTTAGTCAGTTGGATTGTAGTCAGCTTCGACGGGTCATGTAAACCTACTTTTACCCAAAAGGGTGAGGAAGAGTACATGGCAATTTGTCAAGATATGCATCGTTATTGGAGTTTATTGGCGGGTCTACCTGATGATCAAGGTGGAGTAGGTCGCCATAAGTGCTGTGGTTGCGCTTATGAACAGGGGTATAACGCTGGTTTTGCTCGTAGTGGGCATATTTGGGTTAACCTCGATTCGTTGCATCAGAGTCAAGCGGGGGTTGTTCGTCATAAAAGTCCTCACGCCGCATATGCGAAAGGATATCACGACGGTATGTTGGCTTCTTACAATCAGTCTTCATTGGCTGGTTAAGATACGACCTAATAAAGGGTGTTTAACGCATCCTTCTCTTATGATTGTGAGGATATAGCTATGACAACCAGAAAAGTAGTTCGCGATGCAGGAACCGGCCAATTTGTAAAACCGGAAGAAGCAAAACGCCGTCCTAAGACGACAGTTACAGAAACCATTAAAGTCCCTCCGACTAAAGGTAAAGGGAAAAAATAAGCAGTGCCAAAAGGCACTCGTAATAATGACACGCCCTGTGAGCGCTATGCTGGCAGGGTGTTTTTTTATGTATACCTAAGTAATTAGCTTGCTATGATGGGATACGAACTGAGATACACATTAACCTTTAACTACGTGTAAATGCAGCGGAAAACGGTCTTTCATTTGGCTAGTTGCCTTACCGGCCAACTCCACTCACTCCATAAACCCCGTTGCCATGCCACCACCAATTTCTCCCGTAGTTCCCGGGGTGAAACCCAGATTCGGCCATCTGAAACAGATGGCTAGTGATATTTGAGAAAGATCGGCGTTAGGTTTTGTACTCTATTGAAACTGCTAAGCAGCTCTATATGAATATCTAGGGTATTTCCAGCAACCCTATAGATATAGATGTTGTGCAGGTTGGTTTGGGTACAGCAAGAAGTAAACTTATATGGAAACAACATACTTCTTTGAGATGAAGCCCATTCTCCGCATCTGATAATACTTTCATCACTATCTTGGTGATACCTTAAATAAAAAATGACTGCATCTTTTATTACAAGGACGATATATGCCGATGGTTCGCCACTTAGAAATAGAGAACTTCCGTTCCATAAAAAAGTTAGTTTGGTGTCCTTCTCCCGGATTGAACTGTCTGATCGGCACTGGGGACTCAGGGAAATCGACAATATTAGACGCCATTGATCTCTGTCTTGGTGCAAGAAGGTCTTACTCTTTTAATGATGCTGATTTCTTCAAATCGAATGTCAATTCGCCAATCATAATTAGTGTTACACTTGGTAAGCTGGATGACGAATTGTTGAGCATTGAAAAGTACGGATTATTTCACCGTTCTTTTAATTCAGTGAATAACGAAATATATGATGAACCACAACCCAATATGGAGACGGTTCTAACTATCAAGATGTCAGTTGACGCAGATTTGGAACCAGATTGGCGCTTGTACTCAGTAAGGGCTGATGCGGATGGAATCGAGCGACGGCTCCCATGGAAACATCGAGAACTAATATCTCCCGCACGGTTAGGAACGACGTCTTACAATAACCTCGCTTGGGGTAGTCGTTCAGTTCTCAATAGGCTTTCGGAAGATACTTTTGATGTTTCCTCAGTTCTGGCGCAATTAGGTAGGCAAACTCGTCAAGCCTTTGCAACTGAACAAATTTTAGGAGTAACAAAGGTTCTTGAGCAAGTAGAGACAATTGGAAATAATCTTGGCGTCCCATTAGAGGGAGTAAAAGCATTATTAGATGTGAATGGATTATCTTTATCTAGTGGTGCAATAAGCCTTCATAACAATAATGATACCCCACTCAGACAGCTTGGTACGGGTTCATCTCGACTTCTTATTAGTGGTATTCAAAAAGCCACTAGTCGTTCAACTATGCTTATTGTTGACGAAGCTGAATATGGTCTTGAACCGTACCGTATTACTAGGCTGCTCCATGAGCTGGGTTCTAAAGATACTGAACCAACAAAACAAGTTTTTATTACAACTCATTCACCACACGTACTTCGTGAACTGCAAGCCAATCAGCTTCATGTGCTCCGCCCTATAGTGCTACCCCCACCAAATATTCCCCCAATTCTAAATCCTGCTTCACATATCGTATACCACCTTCAAGGTGGAGATAACCAACAGGCAACGTTGAGGGTATGTGCAGAAGCCTTTTTGAGTAAAAAAGTAATTGTATGTGAAGGAAAAACAGAAGTTGGGCTAGTTAGAGGGATAGACTTATATTGTAGTGATAAGCATGCTACGACTATAAACTCTAAAGGAGTGTATTGTGCCGATGGTGGTGGAGACAATATGTATTCCCGAGCTAAAGTATTTGCTTCTTTAGGATACCCAACCGCTATTTTCAAAGATTCAGATAAAGCCACCATACACCAACCGTTAACCGCAGAAGTAAACGCGCTTGGAATAAATGTTTTCGAGTGGAATGATAATAATGCAACAGAGGATGCCTTATTTAAAGCATGTCCACCAAATCTGATTTCCCAATTATTAGATATAGCAATTGAACGGAAAGGGGAGGACGCTGTACGAGCCGGAATTCTGGCGTGCTCAGAAAATAGAATTAATTTAGATCATTGTAGAAACAACTTTGATGATTCGTACCGAGTTATACTAGCAAAAGCGGCAAATAAGAAGAGTTGGTATAAAGACATAGAACCAGCCGAAAGTATTTTTTACCGTGTTGTATCACCTAATTACGAAAATTTTAGTGTGGTTCTAACTGCAACCGTTGCTTCACTTTTTTCTTGGGCATCCCAGTAAGGACTACGACATGATGCTTGATGAGGTAATTGAATGTAACATAGGCTCAGTCGTTGCCCCTGCGGGGTGTGGGAAAACCCAACTGATTATTGATATCTTAAGTATTAAACAGTCAAAGCCATATTTAGTCTTAACGCATACAACTGCTGGGGTGTCCGCCCTGAAGAGGCGTCTTCGTAATCTCAAAGTACCCGCTGAAAATTACGTAGTGACAACTATCGATGGCTGGAGTCTTAGGATAGCTAACAGCTTTCCACGTTCTTGTCCTATTCAATACTCAATGGATAATGAACGTCTTTTTTATCCGGAACTTCGTCAAGTTGTGCTTCATTTTCTCAATACAGGCGCATTGAATCAGATAGTAAAGGCAAGTTATTCAAAGCTATTTGTCGATGAATATCAAGACTGTAACTCAGAACAACACGCTATGGTTGTTTCACTTTCGTCAATTGTTCCCACAGTTGTTTTTGGTGATCCAATGCAATGCATTTTTGATTTTCGTAATGCTGTAATGCCAAACTGGGAGTCAGATGTCCAGCGTATTTTCCCTCTGATTGGCACCTTGAATACACCATGGCGATGGAATAATGCGAAAGCGGCGCAACTCGGGCTATGGGTTTTAGAAGCACGTGAGCTTTTAAAGCAAAACAAAACTATAGATTTACTGACATGTCCTAACCATATATTTTGGCATACTTTGACAGGGAACACTCAAATAGACCTTACAAATCAACGTCATGAACAACATTCTATTTTGAACCGTTTCCCAACAGACTCTTTACTAGTGATTGGTAGTTCAGTGAATGAGCTATCGCGACATAAATATGCTCAAGGCTCCTCCCGTATTGAAGTCGTCGAGAAAGTGAGTTTGGAAACTGTAATAGCCGCAGCCCGTCAATTTGATTTACTCCACGGACAAGCTCTTGTCGATGCAATTTTGCAAGTTGCATCGACAATGCTGACAAATGTTGAAATACCGCAAACAACTAGACGGATAGAAACAATTCTTAGTGGTCGAAGTAGATCCCCTGTTACTCTTTCAGAGCAGGCGTTTTGCAATATCGTTGCAAATAGTTCGCGTCATAATATTCTAGCTGCCCTTCAACAGTTAGAGTTAAAACAAGGTACCCGTCTATATAGAAGATCAGCGTATACCGCTTTAAAGGATACAATTTCTCTCTCTATAAGCGTTCCAGAAAAGACAATATCTGAAGCTGCATCTATTGTCCGCGAGCGAGTACGTCAAGAAGGCGATAGAAGAATCCCAAACAGAGCTATAGGTTCCACTTTGTTGCTTAAAGGTCTTGAAGCTGATCACTGCCTAATCCTTGATGCACAAGGCCAAGGTATGAATGCAAGACATCTATACGTAGCACTTTCTCGAGGAGCTAAAACAGTAACTATATTCTCGAAGTACCAACATATTGGTTAGTTGCCATACCGATTTATTAGCCCTAAAAGGGTAGGTGAACACAATCCTTAATGGGCTATGCTAGGTCTACTAGACTACAGATGAGTAGTGAAGCTACTGTTACTTTTCCTGATTTTGATTCCAGTTCTCCCACCATTTACCTATATCATCGACCACATCTAATAAGCCACCAGATGACTTCTGGATATCATTAAGTTGATCAATCTGACCTTGAAAAGTAGTTGCGTAATTGTCTGCTTGAATTCTTTTAGCTGCTTTTACATCACCTCTCCTAAAGTCAATTAAACCACTTCCTACCATAGCCCCTAAGATGACAACTAGGATAATGCCTTTTATCAGTATTTTCTTCATTGTTAGACCTATTATATCAATTCTTACAGAATGTTAGCGTGAGTAGTACAGAATCTCCTCATGCATTATTGATCGGTTAACTCGATCGATAAAGAGATTTCGATCGTTTAAATCGATATAAAAATTTATTTGGGGTATAAAGGGATGGTTCCAATAAGAAAGGATGTTCGCAGAACTATTATTTTGAGTAGGTTAGGCAATGAGCGAATTAGAAGAGGCGGGAAATATCAATAACGTCATAAAACTCATTGTTTTTAGAGGGATAACTCCACCTCTAGCTTGGTTATACAACCAATACATGCAGGAACAATAACGATGAGTAACCCAGATGCCCAAAAATCGATCGGGGGTAAAACACTATGTGTATTCAGTAATAAGATTTACAGTTTTCAACACGTGGACAAGGGGGCATGTCCTTATTCCAAAACGTTTGATATGAAGAATAGTAATTATTAACCTTTATATCCAGACAGACTTGGAGTCTCGACTATCTACAAGAAGATGGTCAATATCCAAGAGTGTCCCTTGTAGTTGCTTTGCGACCAGACAAATTAAACGCTATCAATACAATCAACTACCGGTAGTAAGTCTTTTATTGTTGGGGGGTGGGCATATATATCAGTCATCCCTAAATTACGAGTTCGGCTATGCCCTACAACAAATTGAATTAATGCAACGTTAGCAATAACAGTTATAGCTTTGCTGATGAATGTATGACGTAGACTATGAATGCGTCGTTTTAGCCCAGACTCATCATGATCAGGAATCTCAAGTTCTCTCATTACGCTCACCCATAGATTAGTAGTAGTTGTGTAATCCGGTAAATCGCTAAAAATCTGATCACTATGGGATAAGGTTTCAATCCGTTTTAATAATGCTTCCTCTATAGATTTATGGATCGGAACATTCCGTTTTGCGTGTTTTGTCTTACCACCTTTGATGGATATATAATAACGACCGGTATCGTCATTTTGTTTTATACTTTCTTTACGGATATCGGCTATTTCGCCACGGCGAGCGCCAGTATAGATTAGAGTAAGGAAATACAATTTCCGCCGATCATTATAAGGTAATTCATTGAGATAACTTTTGAGTTTGATCATTTCTTTAGCGCTATAGTATCCACCTCTGTTCGATGTAACTTCATAATTGATACCCTCAGTAGGAGACTTTAAAAGGATGTCTTTCTGGCCTACCAGATAGGTACTGAGCAACGAGCGCCAAATTTTGAGGTGTTTATAAACGTGTTCACTTGAAATCAGGTCTTCTTCTGGCACATCGTAGTCATCTCTTTTAATAAGCCCGATACATTCAAGAAGGGACATACTGTTATAAGGTTTTATAGTGCGTGATGGTAGATTCTTAGCAACTTGTAGCGCCTCGCGTATATGTTGCTTGGTTATTGCATCTACGGGGATATCACTTACAACAAAAAGTAAAACCTCATAGAAGCGCTGATTCTCTTTAGCAACAGGTAATCGCCAGTGCTTTCCTTTTTCTTCGACAAACATCTGCCATGCTGCTGATAACGTGATCGCTGGATTAATGCTTAATTCTGGGGTACTTGTTACATGGTCACGTTTTATTGAATTGTGGCTTAAATGTGATTCTGTAGATAACTGAGATTTCAGCGAGTTGACTAACTGTTCATACTTAAGAAAATCACCATTATAGAAGGCTTGGTATGCCTGATATACCTTGCTCTTAGACATATCTAACTTAGTGGACGCTTCAGAAATTTCGTTCAATAAAGACGATGGGTCAATGTTCTGATGTTGAAAGTGACTTTTGATAAGTTTTACTGTGCCATCGTTGCCTTCAAATACCCATGATTGAGCAGCCTTAGCATATTCGTGTGCTTGTCCTGCCGTATCATCTGGCTTGCTAATTGGTGTTCCCATCTCCTTTGCTAGTCTGCCGAGTTGGGGGATGTATTCAGCCTCAATTATATCGGCCTCAAGCGTTCGAAATAGAAAAGTGTCTAAATCTTGTTTTGTCAGGTCTGTCATGCCATTTAACTTGCTCTTAAAGGCTTCTACGGACATAGCACCGGATTGTACTAATGGAATATATGGTGATATTCGCGACATCATTGCTTGGGCTTGTCTCAGGCTATCTGTCCCTAAAGATAACCGTATGGATTTAGTGGAACCTTTCATCTTAAAATTAGTGTAATATGTCTGACCTCGAAGCATCAGGTGTGACAGTTGGTGTGACACTTTATTTGACATGCTTTATTCCAAAAGGTTTTACAATCCAATGAGTTGATGTGCAACATCGCGTAACTTGTTGATGATACGATTATATACGACGCCTGTGAAGGCGACATTAGAGGTTGCTCAATGAGCGAGAAGTCAGAAGACCAGAAATTACCAAATTCAAAGCCACAAAGCCCTAAACCGCAGGGCGCTAAAGTTGTGGGTGAAAAATTACAGAAAGTCTTGGCTCGAGCCGGTCATGGTTCGCGCCGGGAAATCGAAACAATTATCCAGCAGGGCCGCGTCAGCGTAGATGGTAAAATATCCACGCTGGGTGATCGTGTTGAAGTGACCCAAGCCACTAAAATCCGCCTTGATGGCCATCTTCTTTCTATTACAGAATCTGAAGAAGCCGTATGCCGTGTTTTGGCCTATTACAAACCGGAAGGCGAACTTTGTACCCGTAATGACCCTGAAGGCCGCCCAACGGTATTTGATCGTTTGCCTAAACTGCGTGGTTCGCGTTGGGTTGCGGTTGGCCGTTTGGACGTCAATACCTCAGGTTTATTACTGTTCACCACCGACGGTGAACTGGCCAATCGCCTGATGCATCCGAGCCGCGAAGTTGAGCGTGAGTATGCTGTGCGGGTGTTTGGTCAAATTGATGATGAAAAAATCAAGCAGTTGAGTCGCGGCGTGCAATTGGAAGATGGTCCTGCGGCATTCCGCACCATTAGCTTCCAAGGCGGCGAAGGGCTTAACCAGTGGTATAACGTCACCTTGACCGAAGGGCGTAACCGTGAAGTTCGCCGCTTGTGGGAAGCCGTTGGCGTGCAGGTTAGCCGCCTGATTCGTGTGCGTTACGGTGATATTAATTTGCCAAAAGGTCTGCCACGGGGTGGTTGGACTGAGTTGGATCTGAAAGCAACCAACTACCTGCGTGAATTGGTTGAGCTAGATTCTGAAACGGTCAGTAAATTGCCCGTTGAGAAAGATCGCCGCCGAGTGAAAGCCAACCAAATTCGTCGTGCGGTTAAACGCCACACTGAAGTGGCTGGCCGTCAGGTCGCAGGCCGTCAAGGTTCAGCCCGCAAAGGCTCTACCCGTCAAAATGTAGGCAGTGCAGCGCCAGCCGCGACGACCAATCGCCGCGGATCAAATAAGCGCGGGTAAGTCATACCATTGGAAGACGTAATTCTCTTCCCATCGGTCTAGATTCTAGCGCATATAAATAGAAGAGAAGCCGCAGGATTGCCACTGCGGCTTTTTATTATATTGATAATGAGGGGATAAGGCATTGTTTGCCAAATTACCAATCAATCCCTTGCTGAGCCTTAATTCCGGCATCAAAAGCATGTTTTACTGGCCGTAGCTCACTCACGGTATCGGCCATTTCCAGCAGGTCACGATGGCACCCACGCCCCGTAATAATCACCGTCTGATGAGCAGGGCGCTGCTTGAGCGCATTAACAACTTCATCCAGCGGCAGATAATCATAAGCCACCATATAGGTCAGTTCATCCAGCACCACTAAATCCAATGTGGGGTCCGCCAACATACGTAAAGCGTGCTGCCAAACCCCCTGACAGGCAGCGGTATCGGTCTCTCTGTTCTGGGTGTTCCAAGTAAAGCCTGTCGCCATCACCTGAAATTCAACCCCATGTTGCTGCAACAAATTTTTCTCGCCGTTCGGCCACTCGCCCTTAATGAACTGAATGACGCCCGCTTTTAATCCGTGGCCGACCGCACGAGTCACAGTACCAAAGGCGGCGGTGGTTTTACCTTTGCCATTGCCGGTGAAAACAATCATGATGCCGCGAATTTCCTGCGCGGCGGCAACCCGCGATTCAACTTTTTCTTTTATTTTTTGTTGGCGCTGCTGGTGGCGTTCTTCAGACATAAAACATTCCTTTTACTCTGCGGGGCCGGGTTTGCGGCCAGGTTGTGCATCAAAGCTGATTCCGGTTTTTCTCCGGCTATCATCGCCCATCAGATAAAGATACAGCGGCATAATATCTGTCGGTGTTTTTAATTTTCTCGCATCTTCATCAGGGAAAGCTGTCGCCCGCATCTGCGTTTTGGTTCCCCCCGGATTGATGCAATTCACCCGGAGATGAGTGTGTTTATACTCTTCGGCAAGGACTTGCATCATGCCTTCAGTGGCAAATTTGGATACGGCATAAGCTCCCCAACCCGCGCGACCTTGGCGTCCGACACTGGAACTGGTGAAGACCAGCGAGGCACTGGGGGATTTCAGCAACAAAGGTAGTAATGCCTGAGTAAGCATAAATGTCGCATTAACATTCACTTGCATAACCTCTTGCCAGACAGCGATATTTTGCTCGGCCATCGGGGCGATATCACCCAACAGGCCCGCATTATGTAGTACGCCATCCAAATGAGGAATCTGTTGGCCTAGAGTATCCGCCAACTGTTGGCAATCTTGCGCGGTTGCCTGTAACAGATCAAGTGTCATTACCGTCGCAGGTAAGCCATTCGCAGCAGCAATCTCTTGTTGTACGGCGATTAATTTGCTTTCGGTGCGGCCCACTAAAATCAAGCGGGCACCAAAACGCGCATAGGTCAGCGCGGCTTCACGACCAATGCCATCACCTGCACCAGTGACTAAAATACAGTGGTTATCAAGCAGGTCATGTTTAGGTTGATAGTGCATAATTATTCCTCTTACTGGCGGCGGGCATTTTACCCAAGCATGCCGCGATATCTCTTACATTCTTATATTTAAGCGAAACCAATGCAATTTTTCATTTGCGCAAGACGGCAGCGCAGTGGTTCGCTAGAATGCAAGTATCTCTCTAATAGCAGATGAATAAAGGCGGTATTTGTGGAGTTGATTTCTCTGTACGGACTGTTTCTGGCAAAAGTAGTGACCATCGTGATTGCGATTGGTGCGGTAGTTTTACTGATTGTCAGCCAAGGGATGAGGAAACAAGGGCAACGGGGAGAACTAAATCTGGTTGATCTGGGTGAGCAATATAAGGAAATGCAGCGCGAAATGCGGCTTGCACGCATGAGCCACGGGGAGCAAAAAGCCTGGAGTAAAGAGTTTAAAAAGCAGCAAAAAGCAGATCAAAAGTTGAAAAAGCAGCGCGCCAAAGCGGGGGCTGTGGCGGCGATAAAACCTTGTCTGTATGTGATTGATTTCAAGGGCAGTATCGATGCGCACGAAGTGACTTCATTACGTGAAGAGATTTCGGCAGTATTGGCGGTGGCTACCGCGCAGGATGAAGTGCTGCTCAGACTCGAAAGCCCCGGCGGCGTGGTACACGGCTATGGTCTGGCAGCGTCACAACTTGAGCGTTTGCGTCACAAAGGCATTCGCTTGACAGTGGCGGTCGATAAAGTGGCGGCCAGTGGTGGTTATATGATGGCCTGCGTAGCTGATCGTATTATCAGTGCGCCTTTTGCCATTATCGGTTCCATTGGCGTGGTGGCCCAAATTCCAAACTTCCACCGCTTGCTTAAAAAGAACGATATTGATGTAGAGCTGCATACCGCCGGTGAATTTAAGCGAACCCTGACGCTGTTTGGTGAAAATACCGAGCAAGGGCGTGAAAAATTCCGCGAAGATCTGAATGAAACCCATCTGTTGTTCAAGCAGTTCGTCCAGCAACAACGCCCATCGTTGGATATCGATGCTGTCGCGACAGGTGAGCACTGGTTTGGTACGCAAGCCAAAGATAAAGGATTGGTTGATGCGATTGGAACCAGTGATGATTTACTGATTGCCGAAATGGATAACCACGAGGTGATTGGTGTGCGTTATTCGCGCCGCAAACGTCTGATGGATCGTTTTACTGGCAGTGCAGCAGAAAGTGCTGATCGTCTGTTATTACGTTGGTGGCAACGTGGTGAGAAGCCGCTGTTATAAATAGAGGTAACGTCATTTATAACTAATCAATCAGGGGGCTTGGCCCCCTGTTTTTTTACGCCCAACGGTGAGCAATTTCAGTCAACAATGGCTATCAATCGACTAAATGATATTTGGCAGACAAGACGTGAGCCAAGTGTTTAAACATATTAAATACTGCCGTTGTTTTTGGCGTTGGCAGGCCATCTGCATCAAGGAAAAACTCCCCGCGAAAAACTAACACCGAGCCTTTTTGCTCAACCTCAGTTGCCAGCATACCGTGCATATAATCTTCATGTTGACGAATAATCTCATTGGCTTCTGCCAATAACTTATTACGCTCAATGGGTACTGTGTTTCCGAGCATGATATCTCCTCACTACCATTATATTTCCTCATTACAAGGCAATTTCTCTCACTATTGTACTGCGGGTTAGCATTTGTTCGCAAACAGGCTAAGGTTTATTCGAGCCTTTCGCCGTTTTGTTGCCACTATTGGATAAATACAGATTCCTGGCTAATTAGGTTGCGTAGCGCTTTTTATCAGGTACAGTGTGGGATTTTATACTATTAGGTGGAAGGTTTTGTTGACGCCATGAGGCAGAATTCACTGCTGTAACACTGGGCGCAGGCAAAAATTTTGAGGGTTCACCCGCTAAGATTCGGAACGCTATTTTGTTACCTAATCAAAAAAACAGGTTGATCTCCTGAGAAAGTACCGCAATATAAAAAAGAGATACAGAATGCCGCGGTACGGCAAGATAAAACCCTTCTTTTAGAAGAAATAATTTAGGTAAAGGTAATTATGGGTAAAGCTCTAGTAATAGTTGAGTCCCCGGCAAAAGCCAAAACTATTAATAAATACTTAGGGAATAACTACGTGGTTAAGTCCAGTGTCGGTCACATTCGTGATTTGCCGACCAGTGGCTCAGCCAGTAAGAAGAGCGCGACCTCAACTGAAGATAAAGCCAAGAAAGCAGCGGACAAACCCAAAACCAAAGTAAAGAAAGACGAAAAAGTTGCCTTGGTCAATCGCATGGGTGTCGATCCTTATCATGGCTGGAAAGCACAGTATGAAATTTTGCCCGGCAAGGAAAAAGTGGTTGCCGAGCTGAAAGCATTAGCTGAAAACGCTGACCATATCTATCTCGCAACCGACCTTGACCGCGAAGGAGAGGCGATTGCCTGGCATTTGCGGGAAGTGATTGGGGGTGACGATAAGCGTTTTAGCCGTGTGGTATTTAACGAAATCACCAAAAACGCGATTCAGCAGGCGTTTAATCAACCCGGTGAATTGAATATCGACCGAGTTAATGCCCAACAAGCCCGCCGTTTTATGGACCGGGTCGTGGGGTATATGGTCTCGCCACTATTGTGGAAAAAAATTGCTCGTGGCTTGTCAGCCGGGCGCGTGCAGTCCGTTGCCGTGCGTTTGGTGGTGGAACGCGAACGTGATATCAAAGCATTCGTTCCCGAAGAGTACTGGGAACTGCATGCTGATTTGTTGGCGAAAGGTGAAATTCCGATTCAAATGGAAGTCACCCATGCTCACAATAAGCCGTTTAAACCGGTCAATCGTGAACAGACCCATGCTGCCCTGAGCTTGCTGGAAAACGCCCGCTATAAAGTTCTGGATCGTGAAGATAAGCCGACCAGCAGCAAACCCGGCGCGCCGTTCATCACCTCCACCTTGCAGCAGGCTGCCAGTACCCGCCTGAGCTTTGGTGTGAAGAAAACGATGATGATGGCGCAGCGCTTGTATGAAGCGGGCCATATCACCTATATGCGTACTGACTCCACCAATTTGAGTCAAGATGCACTGAGCATGGTGCGCGACTATATCGGCGATAATTTCGGCGATAAATATTTGCCACCTGCGCCGAATCAATACAGCAGCAAAGAGAACTCGCAAGAAGCGCATGAAGCAATTCGGCCATCGGATGTGAATGTGCTGGCTGAGCAGTTAAAAGATATGGAAGCCGACGCCCAGAGGCTATATCAGCTGATTTGGCGTCAGTTTGTGGCTTGCCAGATGACACCAGCCAAGTATGACTCCACCACGCTAACCGTGCAGGCGGGTGATTTCCAACTGCGCGCCAAAGGCCGTACTTTGCGGTTTGATGGTTGGACTAAGGTGATGCCCGCACTGCGTAAAGGCGATGAAGACAGAACCTTGCCAGTGATTGAAGTCGGCAGTGAACTGGATTTACAGAAACTGATCCCAAGCCAGCACTTTACTAAACCACCGGCGCGTTACAGTGAAGCGTCGCTGGTCAAAGAGCTGGAAAAACGCGGCATTGGTCGCCCATCCACTTATGCGTCGATTATCTCGACCATTCAGGATCGCGGCTATGTGCGGGTAGAAAACCGCCGTTTCTATGCAGAGAAAATGGGCGAAATCGTCACCGACCGGCTGGAAGAGAACTTCCGCGAGTTGATGAATTATGATTTCACCGCACGCATGGAAAGTGGTCTGGATCAGGTTGCCAACAATCAGGCAGAGTGGAAAGCCGTGCTGGATGGCTTCTTCGCGGAATTTAGCGAACAGCTTGAAAAAGCCGAGAAAGATCCTGAAGAGGGCGGTATGCGCCCGAACCAGATGGTCATGACCAGCATCGACTGCCCAACCTGTGGTCGTCAGATGGGGATTCGTACTGCCAGCACCGGAGTATTCTTGGGCTGTTCCGGCTACGCATTACCACCGAAAGAGCGTTGCAAAACCACCATTAATCTGGTGCCGGAAGCGGAAATTCTGAATATTCTGGAGGGCGATGATGCAGAAACTAATGCATTGCGCGCCCGCCGTCGTTGCCAGAAGTGTGGCACCGCGATGGATAGCTATCTGATTGATAACCAGCGTAAATTGCATGTTTGTGGTAATAATCCGGCATGTGATGGTTATGAGATAGAGCAGGGTGAATTCCGCATCAAAGGGTATGAAGGCCCGATTGTTGAGTGCGAGAAGTGTGGTTCTGAAATGCACCTGAAAATGGGGCGCTTTGGTAAGTACATGGGCTGTACCAATGACGAGTGTAAAAATACCCGTAAAATCTTGCGCAGTGGTGAAGTTGCACCACCGAAAGAAGATCCGGTTCCACTGCCAGAGCTAGCTTGTGAGAAGTCCGATGCCTATTTCGTATTGCGAGATGGCGCTGCGGGTGTGTTCTTGGCGGCCAATACTTTCCCTAAATCGCGCGAAACTCGTGCACCGTTGGTCGAAGAGTTGGTGCGCTTTAAGGATCGTTTACCTGAAAAATTACGCTATCTGGCTGATGCGCCAGTGACGGATAAAGAGGGTAATAAAACGATGGTGCGCTTTAGCCGTAAAACCAAGCAACAGTATGTTTCATCTGAAAAAGAGGGCAAAGCGACCGGTTGGTCTGCTTTCTATGTTGATGGCAAATGGGTTGAAGCGAAAAAGTAAGTACCTGAGTGGTTCGATCGCGTTTATGTAGGTACATGCTTGCATATGAAATACTCAGTACCGCAAGTAAAAACCAGCCTTTATGGCTGGTTTTTTTATTGGGCTAATCTACCCAAGTGCTTTATAGTCTTAGTTAATCCATTGGAATTATCGATCTTTGGCCGCCATCTACATGACAAAAAAAATAGTATTTTTATGCTGATGCTCTCTCCAAGTCACAAGGGTCTATACAGCCACGGATGAAGTGATATAGTTATCCGGTTATATAAAATATTTTTTTATCACCTAAAGTTATTATAGGGTCAATGCGGGCCCGCTTGGGATTATGCAGTTATGGGGTTCAATTAATAACGTCTCGGCATACCGGGTGATATCGATATACCAAGCTGTGGGCTTCCCACAGTGTTCAACCTAGGATGGTATAGCTATGAAATTGCAGCAGCTTCGTTATATTGTTGAGGTGGTCAATCATAACCTTAACGTATCGTCCACCGCTGAAGGTCTGTACACCTCACAACCGGGGATCAGTAAACAGGTCAGGATGCTGGAGGATGAGCTGGGTATCCAGATTTTTGCCCGTAGTGGTAAACATCTGACGCAGGTGACCCCAGCAGGGCTAGAAATCATTCGAATAGCCCGCGAAGTTTTGTCAAAAGTGGATGCGATCAAAGCGGTTGCTGGTGAACACACCTATCCAGATAAAGGTTCTTTGTATGTCGCAACGACGCATACTCAGGCACGTTATGCATTGCCGAATGTGATCAAAGGTTTTATTGAGCGCTACCCGCGTGTGTCATTGCATATGCATCAGGGGTCGCCGACACAAATTGCCGAGGCCGTCTCCAAGGGCAGTGCGGATTTTGCTATTGCCACTGAAGCGCTACATCTCTATGACGACCTGATTATGCTGCCATGTTATCACTGGAATCGCGCGGTGGTGGTGAAGCCCGACCATCCCTTGGCAGGTAAATCCCATGTCAGCATTGAAGAGCTAGCCGCTTATCCTATCGTGACCTACACCTTTGGCTTTACTGGCCGCTCGGAGCTGGATACTGCGTTCAATCGTGCCGGTCTGACACCCCGCATTGTCTTTACGGCGACGGATGCTGATGTGATTAAAACTTACGTGCGCTTGGGATTGGGAGTGGGGGTGATTGCTAGTATGGCGGTTGATCCGATTCAAGACCCTGATCTGGTCACGGTCGATGCCCGTGATATCTTTACCTACAGCACCACCAAGATTGGTTTTCGTCGCAGCACTTTCCTGCGCAGTTATATGTACGATTTTATTCTGCGCTTTGCACCGCATCTGACTCGTGATGTGGTGGATAAAGCGGTTGCCCTGCGCTCCAATGAAGATATCGAGGCGATGTTTAAAGATATTAAATTGCCGACTAAGTGAGACTCCTGCCGATTTAAATAAAGCCCCCAACAAAGGGGCTTTATATTTTTCTAGCGTTTCTTATTGGCTTGAGCGAGTACAGAACCCGCCAACGTTTTAGTCTGTTCACTGTACTTAGGGCTTGCCAGAACTTGTGATGCCACATCTTCCATATGTGCGCCGGTTTGGTTATCTGTTCTGGATTGGGAAAGTGCTGACCCTGCCAGACTCTTTTGGATAGCGGAAGCATTAGGATCTTTCAATATTTGTGCTGCCTGTGAAGCTACAGATGCAGATGTTTTCTTGGTATTAGTCATATTTATTTATCTCTTGTTATATATATGGCGTGACTTATACAGTGTTACTGTTTAATAAATAACACTATATGTTGCTTTAACTGTATTTAAAAAGCAGTAATAGGGTCAAGTTAAATCTCTGATTAACTCTTTTAATTCATTAGTTTTATTAAGCGATAAATAAGTTTATATAGATAAATATTGCATAAAATAATCAAACGAGTTCGTGTCTAAATATTTCATATAAAATTAAAATTCGGCAAATATAGAAATATTAATTTAATTCACATATGACCTCGACGAGTACTGGCTACTCTCGTTTCCACCTATCGCGACCAAAGATCGCCATTGTTGCCAAAATGTTAACATTTCTTTGTGTTATATTTAATCCAGACCACATAATTTTAAGGGGATACACCCCTTGAGATGAATGCTGGCTTAGAACACATATAAGAAACAATGGAGGCACTATGTCGTTGGATCTGCGAAAAACGAGTATGGCCAAGTTGGTTGCCCTAAATCACGAATATCACTACTACAGCCTGCCGCAGTTGGCGGCAGTGCTGGGGGATATCGGCCGCTTACCTAAGTCACTGAAAGTCTTGCTGGAAAACCTGCTACGCCATCTGGATGGTGAACAGGTTCAGGAGGCGGACCTTAAAGCCATTGTTGCCTGGCAACAAACAGGTCATGCCGATAGAGAGATCGCTTATCGACCCGCCCGCGTATTGATGCAGGATTTTACCGGCGTACCTGCCGTGGTCGATCTGGCCGCGATGCGTGAAGCGGTCGCACGCCTGGGGGGCGATGTGGCGCAGGTGAACCCCTTGTCACCCGTGGATTTAGTGATTGACCACTCGGTGACGGTCGATGAGTTTGGTGATAAAGCCGCGTTCGGTGAGAACGTCCGCTTAGAGATGGAACGTAACCACGAGCGCTACATCTTCCTCCGTTGGGGGCAAAAAGCCTTTAGCCGCTTTCGGGTTGTGCCGCCGGGCACGGGTATTTGCCATCAGGTTAACTTGGAATATCTGGGGCAAACCGTTTGGCACGAACAGCAGGGTGATAAACGTGTCGCCTATCCTGATACGTTGGTGGGGACGGACTCCCACACCACCATGATCAATGGCTTAGGGATTCTTGGCTGGGGTGTCGGAGGGATTGAAGCGGAAGCGGCGATGCTGGGCCAACCTGTCTCAATGCTGATCCCCGATGTGGTGGGCTTCAAAATGACCGGCAAAATGCGCGAAGGGATCACCGCCACTGACTTGGTGCTGACCGTCACGCAAATGCTGAGAAAACATGGCGTAGTGGGTAAGTTTGTTGAGTTTTACGGCGACGGTCTGGCGGATTTACCGCTTGCGGATCGTGCCACTATTGCCAATATGTCGCCGGAATTTGGTGCCACCTGTGGTTTCTTCCCCGTCGATGATGTGACGCTGGGTTACATGCGTTTAAGTGGCCGCAGTGATGAGCAAATTGCTTTGGTTGAAGCTTACAGTAAAGCGCAAGGTCTATGGCGCAATCCGGGTGATGAACCCATGTTTACCAGTCAGCTATCACTGGACTTGAGCACTGTTGAAGCCAGTCTAGCGGGGCCGAAACGTCCTCAGGACCGCGTAGCACTGCCAAAAGTTCCGCTGGCATTTAAGGCTTTTGAAGAGCTGGAGTTCAATAGTCAAAAAGATAAAGTGGCTCAGGTCTCCTTCACCCTTGGGGGGGAAACTCATGAATTGGCACAAGGTGCGGTGGTGATCGCAGCCATTACCTCATGTACCAACACCTCCAATCCGAGCGTGCTGATGGCGGCGGGGCTATTAGCCAAAAAAGCGGCAGAGAAGGGGCTAAAAACTAAACCTTGGGTGAAAACTTCGTTGGCCCCCGGTTCTAAAGTGGTGACGGAATACCTTAATTCTGCGGGATTAACCCCTTATTTGGACAATTTGGGCTTCAATCTGGTGGGTTATGGCTGCACCACCTGTATAGGTAACTCTGGCCCATTGCCGGAACCAATAGAAAAAGCCATCAAAGCCGGAGACTTAACTGTCGGTGCGGTGCTCTCGGGGAATCGTAACTTTGAAGGGCGCATTCACCCGTTGGTGAAAACCAACTGGCTCGCCTCACCGCCGCTGGTGGTCGCCTATGCATTGGCCGGAAATATGAATGTCAATTTGACTCAAGACCCGCTGGGTCACGATCCTGAGGGTAACCCGGTTTATTTGAAGGACATCTGGCCGAGCGGGCTTGAAATCGCCAAAGCGGTTGAGGAGGTCAAAACCGACATGTTCCGTAAGGAGTATGCCGCCGTGTTTGATGGCGACAAAGATTGGCAGGCGATTCAGGTCGAAAGCACATCGACTTACGATTGGCAAAATGAGTCCACTTATATCCGCTTACCGCCTTTCTTCAGTGAGATGAAAGCCTTACCTGAGCCCGTTCAGGATATCCACCATGCCCGTATTTTGGCGATTTTGGCTGATTCAGTCACCACTGACCACATTTCACCCGCAGGTAATATCAAGTTGGACAGCCCTGCGGGCCGTTATTTGCGCGATCGCGGGGTCGAAATCAGTGAATTCAACTCCTACGGTTCACGTCGGGGTAACCATGAAGTGATGATGCGCGGGACATTCGCCAATATCCGTATTCGCAATGAAATGGTGCCGGGTGTCGAAGGGGGGATGACCCGACATATTCCGTCGCAGAATAAGATGGCTATCTATGATGCGGCAATGCGCTACCAACAGGAAAATGTGCCACTGGCCGTTATTGCGGGCAAGGAGTATGGCTCGGGTTCCAGTCGCGACTGGGCAGCCAAAGGGCCGCGATTATTGGGGGTTAGGGTGGTGATTGCCGAATCATTTGAACGCATTCACCGTTCTAATTTAATCGGCATGGGTATTTTACCGCTCGAGTTTCCACAGGGGATAAACCGTAAAACACTGGGTTTGGCAGGAGACGAATCCATTAGTGTCAGTGGGTTACAAAATCTCTCCCCTGGGCAGACCGTGCCGGTGACCATAACCTATGCTGACGAACGACAGCAAATAGTCAATACTCACTGCCGTATCGATACAGGTAATGAATTGGCTTATTTCGAAAATGGCGGCATTTTGCATTACGTAATTCGTAAAATGTTGTAGTTTTTAGTGACACTGTCACTGCGATATCGTGACGATAAAAAGGGTGATTGAGAAATCACCCTCCACACTCTGCAACGGGTTGGCACCACATCACTTAGTCAATAAATGGCCCATTTTAGCCGCTTTGGTCGCCATATAGTGTTCGTTTTTCGGATTCCGGCCGACGATCAGTGGCACGCGTTCGACGATATTAATCCCCGCTTCAGTAAGAATCTCGACCTTCTTCGGGTTGTTTGTCAGCAAGCGCACGGCCTTAACGCCCAATAATTTATACATATCTGAACACAGGGTGAAATCGCGTTCATCGGTGGCAAAACCGAGTTGATGGTTGGCTTCAACCGTATCAGCGCCCAGATCTTGCAAGGCATAAGCGCGAATCTTATTCAGCAAGCCAATGTTTCTGCCCTCCTGACGATGATAGATCAGCACGCCACGGCCCTCTTCGGCAATATGTGCCAGTGCAGCTTCTAGTTGAAAACCACAGTCACAGCGCAGGCTAAACAGTGCGTCACCGGTCAGACACTCAGAATGAACTCGGGAGAGCACAGGCTCTTCGCCGCTGATATCACCAAATATTAAGGCCAGATGGTCATGGCCAGTGGCCAACTCTTCAAAACCAACCATCAAAAAATCACCCCAAGGGGTGGGTAATTTGGCTTCTGCTACACGTTTTAGCTGCATCTTACTGTTCATATTATAATTTCAGCCCCTTAGGGAGTTTGTTGCTATCCTACTGTGGATACCCGCTCTAATCAGCGATCTACCCGATACATCTTTGTCTTAGGGATAGAATTAAATAAAAAATCTCGCTGCAATTATTAGCTATATTGCCATAACTTCCGACGGACTGCTGTTCAACAAAGCAGCGATAAGCCAAGAGAACATCTCAGGTGGGAACTTATTTCGATAATATGAAAAAATTGTTTATATTATCAATGGCTAGGGAAACTTATACTATATCGCTATAGCATCGTTGCAAATTGTGCTATCACCATGGTTTATAGAATGTGGACGTCGCCAGAAAGGATCTCAGATGTGGAATATAGCAAAACGCATTAGTGCAGGAACATTTATCTTACTGCTGCCAACCCTTGTTATCTGGTTAGCTGGCTGGCAGTGGCAACCCGGTGGTAATGAAAGTTGGCTGAAAGCGCTTTTCTGGATCACAGAAACCGTGACTGCGCCATGGGGGATAGTGACCAGCGCGTTACTCAGCGGCTGGTTTTTGTGGTGCTTGCGCTTTCGAATTAAGCCAGCCATTGCCTTGCTGGTGATACTGGGCTGCGTCATTCTTGTAGGTCAGGGCGTGAAATCATTGATTAAAGAGCAGGTGCAAGAGCCTCGACCTTTTGTGGTATGGCTGGAAGCTGAACATCAAATTGATAATCGCTATTTCTATTCATTACCCCGTGCTGAACGCAGTGCATTGGTCAAGCAGCAATTGGAGAGCCAATCCCTTATTCCGCCGTGGTTAAACAGTCACTGGCAGTTTGAAACTGGCTTTGCATTCCCGTCAGGTCATACCGTTTTTGCTGCCAGTTGGGCACTGTTAGCGGTGGGTTTGTTATGGCCGCGTCGGCATTACAAAACGGTTATCATTCTGATGCTATGGGCGCAGGGTGTCATGATGAGCCGCTTGGTATTAGGTATGCACTGGCCACGGGATCTGGTGGCGGCGACGCTGATTAGCGGGTTATTGGTCGCGATTGTTTGTAGTTTGGTGCAACGTTGGTTAGGTCCGCTCACGATTACACCGCCAGAACAGCGTGAAATCGAGCAGCGAGAGCATAAGGAAGACTAAGCGATTAGCCCTCCGGCCGCTTAAAAAATTATCGATTAGCGATTGAATCGGCGCTTTATCTTGGTGCAGGGTTCTTTGCTGAGTAAGGAAGTGCTAATTTATTAAGTAACGACGCCACATTTTTGGCATAATTCATCAGGTTGATTCGGCCTTTAGGAAAAAACGTGAAATATTTGCTAATTTTTTTGTTAGTGCTGGTGATTTTCGTGATTTCAGTCACGTTAGGGGCGAATAACGATCAGGTTGTGACCTTTAACTATTTATTGGCTCAAGGCGAATATCGGGTATCTACGTTATTGGCAACGCTTTTTGCGGCGGGTTTAGTGCTGGGATGGGTTATTTGTGGGCTTTTTTATCTGCGAGTCCGCATTTTACTGGGCCGTGCAGAGCGGAAAATTAAGCGTCTTGAATCACAGCAAGAGCCACCGACTGAATCCCGTGCAACTGTGCCTACAGCCGCTGTCAGCAAGGAATAATTTTCTATGTTAGAAATGCTGTTTCTGCTGTTGCCCGTCGCGGCCGCTTATGGCTGGTATATGGGGCGTAGAAGTGCTCAGCAGGATAAACAGCAGGATGCCAACCGCCTGTCACGCGAATATGTGGCAGGGGTTAACTTCCTTCTCTCCAATCAGCAAGATAAAGCGGTTGATCTGTTTCTTGAAATGTTGAAAGAAGACAGTTCAACGGTTGAAGCACATCTGACGCTCGGCAATCTGTTTCGTTCACGTGGCGAAGTTGACCGCGCTATCCGCATCCATCAGGCATTGATGGAGAGCGCCTCCCTGACATTCGAACAACGCCTGCTGGCTATCCAACAGCTTGGTCGCGATTATATGGCGGCGGGTTTTTATGATCGTGCCGAAGATATGTTCAATCAATTAGTTGAGGAGCAAGACTTTCGGCTCGGTGCATTACAGCAGTTATTAGTCATTTATCAGGCTACCAGTGATTGGAATAACGCTATTGAAGTGGCGGAAAAACTGGTCAAGATGGGCAAAGATAATCAGCGTCTAGAGATAGCTCATTTTTATTGCGAACTGGCACTGCAAGCCATGGGAAGTGATGATTTGGATAAGGCGATGGGGTTGCTGAAAAAAGCGGCCTCTGCTGACAAAC
The DNA here is from genome assembly GCF_013282725.1 of Yersinia mollaretii ATCC 43969. Classification (NCBI taxonomy): domain Bacteria; kingdom Pseudomonadati; phylum Pseudomonadota; class Gammaproteobacteria; order Enterobacterales; family Yersiniaceae; genus Yersinia; species Yersinia mollaretii. The sequence continues at coordinate 3,427,991 of NZ_CP054043.1, forward strand.
AGTGCGCCCGCGTGTCGATCATGCTAGGTCGGGTGCATATCGCCAAGGGCGAGTATGCCAAAGGGGTGGAAGCGCTGGAGCGCGTGCTGGAGCAAGATAAAGAGGTGGTCAGTGAAGCACTGCCGATGCTCAATGACTGCTACCAACACTTACAGCAGCCTGAAGCGTGGGCTAATTTTCTTAAGCGCTGTGTCGAAGATAATACCGGTGCAACGGCTGAATTGATGCTGGCAGAAATTCTGGAGCAGCATGAAGGCCGTGATGTGGCCCAAACCTATATTAACCGTCAATTGCAACGCCATCCGACCATGCGTGTTTTCTATCGTTTGATGGATTATCACTTGGCTGATGCAGAAGAAGGGCGAGCGAAAGAGAGCTTGCTGTTGCTGCGGGATATGGTCGGCGAACAGATTCGGACCAAACCCCGCTATCGCTGCCATAAGTGTGGTTTTACGGCTCACTCACTTTACTGGCACTGTCCGTCTTGCCGTGCTTGGGCCTCGGTTAAGCCTATCCGTGGGCTGGATGGCCAATAATAATACCCGTCATCTTTCAAGTTGCCGGTGTGTTGGCCGCGTTCGCTTACCCGAATCACTGACTGATGTCAGCTCATCGGGATGCACTCACTTGCCGCCTTCCCGCACCTCGAAATCTATTGGGTACGCGGCAATAAAGGAGTGGGTCACTTACTTTTTCTTCGGAGGAGCTTTCAGTAATTGGCGTAGTTTCTTCAACTCTTTCTGGCTTAACGGCTGCTCTGAAATCTCTTCTACACCTTGGTTATCAATCTCTCCGTGATGCAATTTGGCCTCTTTACGACTGCCTTTGGTACTTTTAACATCAACCTCAAAACTTTGTTCTAATCTTTCGCAGACTTCGGTACTGAGAGAAAACTGTTTTTCTAAGGCGGCCGCTTTGATTTTCTCTTTTAATTCCAGAGGGATTTTAATGGTTAATGTCGATATCTCGCTCATTATATAACCTTCAACTTAGGGGAAAACACCAAGCTAAGCGAGGGAAGAAGAACTGTCTAGGGGATAACACAACTGTCACAAAAAATTCACATAAGAAAATGCCAAAAGAGCGCTTTTGCACTCTTTTGGCGGTAGACACAGACTTAACCCGAGGAAGGGTAAGACTTAACGATAAATGACAGCGGTACCGTGCAGTTTGTTATTGCCGGTAGCTGAGGTAATCAGGAAGGAGGTTGCACCAGCATCTTCAGCTTTCTTCGCCAGCGCATTCTCTAAATCAGTCAATGTACCGGCACTGCTTGCTGAAACTACGCCAATTTCATTCAATCCAGTTGATGGTGAATGCTGAATTTGTGTTGCTGCAATGCTTGCAAATGAGGCGAAAGAGAGCCAATGCGGGAACGATGTATTTGATGCTTTTCATGTGAAACTCCATTTATGACATATTATTTGTATAGTTAAGGTTTGACTTATTTGTTTGCCAGACAATCAATGTCTTGCGATGGAGTGAATGATACCGCATTGGCATTGAATGAAAATCACAAAGAACTGATGATATCAATCAAATTATCTGATTAACAATTTACGCTTCTTGAAACTAGTTTACTTAACTCTGGGTATGCTGCTGGCGCCCGCTTGACGTCAATTGACCCATCCTGCCAAAGCCTGACACAACAGTGGCAAACGCCGTGCTGCCCGACCGCTGTAATTTCAGTGGCACACCCTGTAGAATGTCAGTGTTATCCTTATTTTTTGACTGAAAAAGGCTTAAAAATGACGTCTGCAACTAAAACTAATAACAGTGGCTCGATCTCCTCTCCCATCGTGGTTGCACTGGATTATGCTAATAAAGACGCTGCGTTAGCCTTTGCTGATCGTGTTAATCCACGGGATTGCCGGTTAAAAGTGGGCAAAGAGATGTTTACCTTATTTGGCCCGCAACTGGTGCGTGATCTTCAACAACGCGGTTTTGACGTCTTTCTCGATCTGAAATTCCACGATATTCCCAATACCACAGCGCACGCCGTCGCCGCTGCCGCAGAGCTTGGCGTATGGATGGTGAATGTCCATGCCAGTGGTGGTGCTCGCATGATGACTGCCGCGAAAGAAGCGCTGTTACCTTATGGTCCACAAGCCCCCTTGCTGATTGCCGTGACGGTATTAACCAGCATGGATGGCGAAGATTTGCGTGATATCGGTATTAATATCAGCCCAGCTGAACATGCAGAGCGGTTGGCGAAACTGACATGGGATTGCGGTTTGGACGGCGTAGTCTGTTCTGCCCATGAAGCGGTACGCTTGAAACAGGTATGTGGCACAGATTTTAAACTGGTGACGCCAGGGATTCGTCCGCAGGGCAGTGAAGCGGGTGATCAGCGCCGAATCATGACCCCCGAACAGGCTGTTGTCGCGGGTGTAGATTATATGGTAATAGGCCGCCCGATCACCCAATCACCTGACCCAGAAAAGACGCTGAGTGACATTCTGGCCTCACTGAATCAGGTGGCATAATGAGCAATGATAATAGCCGTCTGGTTTATTCAACTGGCACTGGCCGCATCAGTGAACCTGAGGTTAAGACTGAACGGCCAAAAGGTGATGGTATTGTTCGCATTCAGCGCCAAACCAGTGGTCGCAAAGGAAAAGGCGTCAGTTTGATTACCGGCATTGACGGCAGTGATGACGAGCTAGAGAAACTGGCGGCTGAGCTGAAGAAAAAATGTGGTTGCGGTGGCTCGGTGAAAGAGGGCGTCATTGAGATTCAGGGCGATAAACGCGATCTGTTAAAGCAACTGCTAGAAGCCAAAGGAATGAAAGTTAAGCTGGCGGGTGGCTGAGTTAATACCACTGAGAATATTATAATAATCACGGCGCTTATATTTAAGCGCCGTATGTAAAGTAACGTACAAGCGCTACATCGACTACATTTTATCCAAAGTAATTGAGTCTGTGCCTAGGCAGCAAACGAATGAATCCCAATGAGCTGACTTATGTCAGTGATTCGGGTGATAGAGTGTAGCTAACAACGGCACAGCCCCAAGTACGAAGGATAAAGTTATTTGCCGACCTGATGGCCAATAACCCCACCAATCGCGGCCCCGCCTAATGTCCCTAACGTACTGCCCGTCAGTACCGCACCACCTACCGCACCCGCACCGGCACCAATGGCGGTATTACGGTCACGTTTGGACATGTTTGAGCAAGCAGACAGTGATAAGGCTAGCGTGAGTGCTAATGCAGCGGTCGCAAAACGTTTAGTGTTCATCATAGCAATTCTCCTGACGTTAGCTTTCGGTACAGATAGATCAGGTGATATACATTGAATGTATATGTCCTGATCTATCTGTGCCGAATTGAACTGACCCTACTAAGTATAGGCGTTGTATCAATTTTAGCCGCAGTCTCAATGTGTAAGTGTTTAGAATAAAAAATGCCGTTTAGGCTTAAATTCGGAATTATTACTGAAAAGTCCTTTTGTCACCGATAGAAACAAGTATAAATCTCCGAGTGTTATTTAATAGGTGAATAGTCTTAATTTGGCTGGGTGAAGGGACTAATTAGGCATTATCCGAGTTGAAAGACACGATTAACTCATTGTCTGTGCTAAATAAAATATGACTCTTTGACACATACAACTCTCAGTGTGTGCTTTCCAGCCGATCCTTACGCAGTTTATAGCTATTTATCCCATACCTGTTCTGAGCTGTGGCGCTGAAAATGAGTCAAATTCAGTTATTCAGGATATGACGATGCTCAACGAACTGAAACAGCAAGTCCTTACCGCTAATCTGGCTCTGCCACGCCATAATTTGGTGACATTCACTTGGGGCAATGTCAGCGCCGTTGATCGACAAAGTGGTTTGCTGGTCATCAAACCTTCCGGCGTGGAATATGATGTGATGACACTGAATGACATGGTGGTCGTGGAGTTGGATACCGGTAAAGTGGTTGAGGGCAGCAAAAAAACCTCGTCAGATACAGATACTCATCGAGTGCTTTACCTTAATTTTCCGCAAGTGGGCGGCATTGTTCATACCCATTCACGCCATGCCACCATTTGGTCGCAAGCTGGGCTGGATTTACCCGCATGGGGCACGACACACGCTGATTACTTCTATGGCACCATTCCCTGTACCCGCCAGATGACCTCCGAGGAGATTGCCGGTCGCTATGAGTGGGAAACGGGCAATGTGATTGTCGAAACATTTCATGAACGGGGTATTAAGCCAGAAGATGTGCCTGCGGTTTTAGTCAATTCGCACGGGCCGTTTGCTTGGGGAAGCAGTGCGGATAATGCGGTTCACAATGCCGTGGTGCTGGAAGAACTGGCCTATATGGGGATTTTCTCCCGCCAATTGAACCCACAATTAGGTGACATGCAACCGCAACTGCTGGATAAACACTATTTGCGTAAACACGGGAAAAATGCTTATTACGGGCAGTAAATGCTGAATGGTTAAGGAGACCCGTCCTCAATCTTGCACGGGTTTTTCCAGCCATAGTACCGAGTCAGTGATGTCCAATACCTTTGCTTCTACTTGGGCAATGGCATCATTAATGCCTTGGTTGTAGTAGTGTGCGCCTAACTCACGGCTGATAAATTCGAGTAAAAACTCCGCGTCAAAATCCTCCAGTTCAATGCTGTGTTCTTGCTCCAAATAGCGCTGAATTTTCTGCGCCATACGCTGTGTTTGCTCACGCGTGAAAATAATGTCTGCCACTGTGTGACTCCGTTAATCTGTGTTATTCACTGAGGATATCGACTTGGATGCCTTCGGCCATCAACTGCTGTTGATAGTCAGCGGGTAGGCGGCTATCGGTGATCACCCGGCTAATGGCGGATAGCGGCGCTAATGGGTATTGATGGACCAAACCAAATTTTGAGGCATCGGACAAAATGATATTCTCAGCACCTTTGGCTAACACGCTATTGATGACTTCCGCGCGCAATATATCGCGCCCAGTAAATCCGGTATCGATTTGATAGCCATCAATGCCGATAAACGCCTTACTGAAATGGACATGGCGCAGGCAGAGTTGCGTCAATGGGCCAACCATACTGTCACTTTTTTTCTGATAAATGCCGCCGAGCAGAATGACTTCACAAGCAGAATCTTTTAATTGGCGGGCAATGTAACCGCTGACGGTCACCAGTGTGATCCCTGGGCGTTGAGCCAGATGATGCGCTAGCAGAGCATTGCTACTGCCACTTTCGATAAAAACCGTCTCACCGTCATTGACCAGCGAGGCGGCATAATGGGCCAATTTTTGCTTCATCGCAAAATGGGTCATCATGCGGACATCCACATCGTCGCTCTCAAGGGCCGCCGCTGAACCGTGGACACGTTTGAGTAAGCCTCGTTTCTCCAGCACGTTGAGATCCTGTCGGATAGTCACCTCAGAGACATGGGTAACCTGCGCCAACTCATTGACGCTGATTCGTTTCCGGTCATTGACCAATTGTAAAATTGCCTGCTGTCTTGGGTTCATGGTGTTCCAGAGGGATAAATGTACTGAATAGTCATGCTGTCAATGATAGCGGTACGCTAGCATGGGTAAATAATACCTTAAATAGCACGGATAATACGCGGTATTCCTAAGGTAAAAGTGAAGCTCACCACAACGCGGTCAGTGACTTATTTGCTGTTAACGAAAACAGTAAAATACTTCGTTTGAAGTTTAATTGACTTTCGAATGAAAGTTAATTGATAAGGATCACATTATTGATGGGGGATTAGTCTATGATTGCAGCTAATGATTCTTTGTTAATCTATTCGCTCAGTTAGGGTGTTTGCTTCACCTGTCTGGTCGCTTAACTCATCCAAACCGGAGGTTTTTATGGAGCTTTATCTCGACACCGCAGATGTGGCCGCAGTGAAACGGCTGGCACGTATATTGCCCTTGCAAGGGGTCACCACCAACCCGAGTATTCTGGCAAAAGCAGGTAAACCTATCTGGGAAGTGTTGCCTGCACTACGTGATGCTTTGGGCGGTACGGGCAAACTTTTCGCGCAAGTGTTGGCCAGTGATAGCGAGCTAATGGTGTCTGAAGCGGTACTGTTGTCGCAGCGCGTCCCCGGTTTGGTGATCAAAGTTCCGGCAACTGCTGAGGGGCTGGCGGCGATTAAAAAACTGAAAGCGATGTCGATTCCGACACTCGGCACGGCGGTCTATGGCGCAGGGCAAGGCTTGTTGTCAGCTCTAGCGGGGGCAGAATATGTTGCGCCCTATGTCAATCGGCTAGATGCACAAGGCGGTGATGGCATCGCGATGGTTCGTGAATTGCAACAGTTGCTGACCTTACATGCACCGAGTGCAAAAGTGCTGGCGGCCAGTTTCCGCACCCCACGCCAAGTGCTGGACTGCCTGCTGGCGGGCTGCCAATCAGTCACTATTCCGGTGGATGTGGCTGAGCTATTTATCAGCACACCAGCAGTAAAAGCGGCAGTCGAACAGTTTGAGCAAGATTGGCAGGGGGCATTTGGTTCGGCCATTCTCAGCTAGTGAGATAAGTGTTTTTGCATGATAGCGGTACTTTGCATAAGAAAAGAAAAACGCCCTGCGAATATCCAACAGGGCGTTACGGTGTCACCTAAATGCCAGTGTCATGACATCAACAAGGGCATTTTCCTAATTTACCCGCCTGACTAGGGAAACGAGCATCCAGACAGTAGCGGTGGAAATCCCGTTCACTCATTGGCGGTGTCTCTGGGTGATGGCGGCGCATATGATTCACATAATTACCATAATCCTGTACGCCCACCATCAGCCGAAAACTCTGCGCCACGCGTTGTGCAATCAAGCGCACCCAGGCCCGCAAATGGGTGGGGTGAGCGACCACCGGCACCAGCGGAATGCAGCGCGTAATCTGGCGCGACGCACTTGCGGATCGTGGACGAAAGGGGATACCTGCATTAGCCACGGACAGCCTCCTCACGGAATACAATTTCAGTTTCATGAGTGGTCGGTTTGCTGGATTTCAGCGCACGACGCACCACAAACACGGATGAAATCAACATGGTCACCGCCACCAGCATGAAGAAGGCGCATAACGCCGCATTGATCTGGTTGTTGAAGACGATAGTTTCCATGTCTTTAATGCTCTTAGCGGGGGCGATTAATACCCCTTGCTCAACACCGGCAGAGAATTTCCGTGCTTGAGCCAAGAAGCCAATACTCGGTTTTTCATGGAAAATCTTCTGGAAGCCCGCCGTCATTGAGGTGATAAACAGCCCAATAGTGGGCACGATGGTTACCCAAGCATAGCGCTGCTTCTTCATTTTAAACAGCACCACGGTCCCCAAAATCAACGCCATTGATGCCAACATCTGGTTACCAATGCCGAACAGTGGCCACAAGGTATTGATGCCGCCAAGTGGATCGACCACACCTTGATAAACGAAGAAGCCCCAGCAGGCCACGGCGACCGTAGTGCCCGATAAGTTACCCAGCCATGAGCGGTTATTGGCCATGCTTGGGACGACGACCCCAACCAAATCCTGCACCATAAAGCGGCAAGCACGGGTTCCGGCATCAACGGCGGTCAGAATAAACATCGCCTCAAACAGAATGGCGAAGTGATACCAGAAGGCCATCATGTTACGGCTGTTAAAGACTTCACTGATGATATGGGCCATGCCGACAGCAAAGGTCGGCGCGCCCCCCGCACGAGACAGAATCGACTTCTCGCCGACATCTTGGGCGATCATCGTCAAGGTTTCTGGCGTCACCACAAATCCCCAGCTATTGATCGCCAGCGCGGCACTCTCTACCGTGGTGCCGATCAACGCCGCCGGTGAGTTCATGGCGAAGTAGACGCCCGGATCGATAACCGAAGCACAGATAAGCGCCATGATGGCGACGAAGGACTCCATCAGCATCGCGCCGTAGCCGATAAAGCGGATATGACTCTCACGCTCAACCAGTTTTGGTGTAGTCCCACTCGCCACCAGTGCATGGAAGCCAGAGATGGCACCACAGGCAATGGTGATAAACAGGAACGGGAATAAGCTGCCGGAGAATACCGGGCCGCTGCCATCAATAAAGCGTGAGACGGCGGGCATCTTCATTTCAGGCATGGCGAAGACGATCCCCACGGCCAAACCGATAATGACGCCAATTTTCAGGAAGGTGGAGAGGTAGTCGCGTGGCGCTAGCAGCAGCCACACTGGCAATACTGAGGCGATAAAGCCATAGATAATCAGCACCCACGTTAGGGTAGTGCCGTGCAAGGTGAAGAATGGCCCCCAATAGGGGTCAACTGCGATATTCCCGCCGTAAATAATGGCGGTCATCATCAGCACGAAACCGATTAATGACACTTCAGCAATTTTACCGGGGCGAATAAATCGCATATAGACACCCATAAACAGGGCGATTGGGATGGTGGCGGCGATGGTAAACAGACCCCATGGGCTGTCGGCCAAGGCTTTCACCACCACTAATGCCAGCGCGGACAAGATGATAATCATCACGCCCAATGCGCCCAGCATGGTGATCACCCCAGCAAAGGCGCCCAGCTCTTGTTTTGCCATCTCACCGAGGGAGCGACCATCGCGGCGGGTGGAGATAAACAGGATCAAGAAATCCTGTACCGCACCGGCCATCATCACCCCAACCAGAATCCAGATAGTGCCGGGTAAAAAGCCCATCTGCGCGGCGAGAATTGGCCCGACTAATGGCCCGGCCCCAGCGATGGCGGCGAAGTGGTGGCCGAACAGCACCCACTTATTGGTCGGAACATAATCCAAACCATCATTACGGCGTTCTGCCGGCGTTAGACGCCGATCATCCAGTTCAAAGACATTTTTGGCAATAAAGAGGCTGTAAAAGCGGTAAGCAATGCTGTAACAGGCCACCGATGCAATCACCAACCAGATGGCATTAACATGCTCACCCCGGCTAAGTGCCAGCATGGCAAAGGCAAATGCACCTATTAACGCCACGGTCAGCCAAATGACGACAGTCTTGACGTTCTTCATGGGTAACGACTCCTTCGTTTTGTAGGGGGATCTTACGATCCATTAACATAGGAGCTTTGATGTGAAAGAAAAGTAGCGAAAGTGAAAAATGTGATGTGTAAAATGTTTTTACGTCATAATTGGTAGCACTTTTTTACATATTGCTATATTGGCATGAATAAGTCTGCGGATAGGGATAAGGGGAGTTAATTGAACGGGGTGGCACAGAATTGAAAAAACCGTGGGATGTTTTACATCACCACGGTTTGTCATAGGATTCACGATAACTTCAGGTCATAAACGATATTAAGCCACCGGACGGGCAACCACATTGCGGGTTTCCATGCGAACTTCAGCAATGCAAACTTCAATTTTGTCACTCTGGCTGTAAACCGTCTCACCTTTAACCTGCACGGTGCCAGTTTCCTGACTGCACACCATCTCATCACGAACGGCATGAATAAAGGGTGCGGGAATAAAGGCCACCGCGCCATTATCCAGCAAGCGCACGCGCAAACCGCCACGGGTCACATCAATGATCTCCGCAGGGAAGCGAGTCTCAGTGCCAGCCATCGGCTGGAGATAACGGGCATATAACCAGTCACCGACATCGCGTTCAGCCATGCGATTCAGGCGACGACGTTCAGCCAATTGCACCGTGATCTCATCTTGCGGTTTCTCCGCTTGTTGGCCGGTAATAATAGCTTTTAGCAGGCGGTGATTGACCATATCGCCATATTTACGAATAGGCGATGTCCAAGTGGCATAAGCCTCCAGCCCCAAACCAAAGTGTGGACCTGGCACCGTGCTGATTTCAGCATAGGTCTGGAAGCGGCGGATACGGCTGTCGAGGAACTGGGTTGGCAAGGCATCAAGATGGCGGCGCAACTCACAGAAGCCCGGCAGAGTCAGCAGCGCTTGTGGGTCAGCTTCGACGCCATTGGCTTGCAGTACCGTCGCTGCTTGCTCAACCAGTGCCGGATCAAATCCGGTATGCACGTTATAAATGCCAAAGCCAAGATTATCACGCAGCGCAAGGGCGGCGCAGACATTGGCGGCAATCATGCACTCCTCAACAATGCGGTTCGCAATGCGGCGATGCTCAACAATGATGTCCAGCACTTCGCCTTTTTCACCCAGCAGGAAGCGGTAGTCTGGGCGATCTTTAAATACCAGCGCATGTTCGGTACGCCACTGGCTGCGGGCCTCACAAACTTGTTTCAGCAGGGTGATTTGCTGCGCAATTTCTGGGTTTTGCGGCTGCCAGTCACTTTGGCCTTCCAGCCAATCAGAGACTTCGTCATACACCAGCTTGGCTTTGGATTCGACCCACGCGGCAGAGAAGCGAATGTCGTCACCCAAAGCCCCATCAGCGGCGATGGTGACACGGCACACCAGCACCGGACGGCGCTCATTAGGTCGTAAAGAGCAGAGATTGTCGGACAAATCCCGTGGCAGCATGGGGATGTTAAAGCCCGGCAGATAGTTGGTGAACGCGCGTTTACGGGCGATTAAATCCAACTCACTGTTTTCATCGACATAAGCCGTCGGGTCGGCAATCGCAATGGTCAACAACAGGGAACCGTCACCTTTGTCTTCCACATACAGCGCATCATCCATATCTTCAGTACTGGCACTGTCGATGGTGACAAAATTGAGTGCGGTGAGATCTTCACGTTGCAGATCAGTATCATGCAGTGCGGATTCCACCATCACTGGGGCTTCACGCTCCAGATTATGACGCGCTAAAGTGACCCACCAAGGGACGAAATGGTCCTCGCCGTGGGTAATGAAGGCGGTTAAATCAGCATTAAAAGCGCGATCGCCTTTTAATGGGTGGCGGCGCATTTCGGCGACGGCCCAATCACCGGTCTGGAAGTCATGCGGCAGATCAGTGGCTGCACGGCAGTGAATCGCATCACGCAGCAGTGGGTGGTCAGGGACGATAGAGAGGCGATCATCTTTTCGTTGTACGCGACCCACAAAGCGCGATAAAAATGGCTCAACCAGTGTTTCTGGCTCCACAATTTCACGATCTTTATCGGTGTGCAGGGTGGCAATAATCCGATCGCCATGCATCACTTTTTTCATCTGCGGCGGCGGAATAAAATAACTTTTCTGTCCGTCTACCTCAAGAAAGCCAAAGCCTTTCTCAGTACCTTTTACTACGCCTTCAACGCGCGGGGTCTGAGTGTGAAGTTGCTGTTTTAGCTGCGCCAGCAGCGGGTTATCTTGAAACATAGCGTCCAGTGAATGGTGTAGTGAGTGGGATTAATCCGGCTGACAGTTTTACGCGAATCAGCCCCATCGGGCAAGCGGCATATCATGCTGAACGGAAATTCTCAGTTAAATTCATGGGCCTATCCACAGCCCCTGATGGCTGGTCCATCAGGACCAGTTCGGGGGCATACCTTCAGGCGATACGCGCCGAGGCTGGCGGTAACCAGCGCCGGACAGTGACCGGCACGGATTTCGACGTCGGCGTATGGGTGCCATCACCAAAACTGGACAGCGGCACCAGCGGGTTGGTTTCAGGATAGTACGCCGCCAGATTGCCACGCGGGATATCATAGCTGACCAGTTTGAATCCGCTGACTTTACGGGTGATGCCGTCATGCCACAGGGTTTCGATCTCCACCAGATCGCCATCCTCTAAGGCTAACGCCACCAAATCTTGCGGGTTAATAAACAGTACTTCCCGCTGACCATAAACACCGCGATAGCGATCGTCGAGGCCATAAATCGTTGTGTTGTATTGATCATGTGAACGTAAGGTCTGCAACACAAAGGGCGCGGCTTCGCCCGACATGGGTGGGAATAGGCTCTCCGGTAGGGCGGAGGCGCAAAACTCCGCTTTGCCACTCGGTGTCGCAAACTGCATATCAGCCGCTGCACTCCCCAGATAGAAGCCTCCGGGTTGCTCGCAACGGGCATTGAAATCAGCAAAACCAGGTAAGGTGGCCGCAATATGATCACGAATCAGATTGTAATCATCTGCCAATGCCAGCCAATCAAGCGACGGCTTGGCGGTGGGTTGATTACTGACGGTAGCTTGCTGGGCGAAAACGGCATGGGCGATGCCACAGACAATGGCGGTTTCGGAATGTTGAGTCTCCGCCAGCGGCTTACCCACCCCTTCGGAGGCGTGCACCATGCTGAAAGAGTCTTCGACAGTAATAAATTGCGAACCACTGGCTTGTATATCGCGCTCAGTGCGGCCCAATGTCGGCAGAATCAGGGCTTCAGCACCGGTTATTAGGTGGCTGCGATTGAGTTTGGTGCTGATATGCACCGTCAAATCACAATTGCGCAAAGCTTGTGCGGTGCGCTCGGTATCGGGTGCCGCTGCCGCCAGATTGCCGCCAAGGGCAATCAGCACGCGGACATCCCCGCGCAGCATCGCCTCCAGCGCTTCCACCGTATTATGGCCCGCCGCTTGGGGTGGGGTGAAACCAAAATGATGGCCTAAGCGCTGGAGCATCGCGGCGGAGGGTTTTTCATCGATGCCCATGGTGCGGTTACCCTGCACATTGCTGTGCCCTCGCACCGGACACAGACCCGCGCCCGGCTTACCTAACTGACCGAACAGCAGTTGAAGGTTAGCCAGCTCCCGCACTGTGATAACAGAGTGTTTATGCTGTGTAATGCCCATCGCCCATGTCAGGATCACGCGCTCGGCGTGCTGATAGATATCCGCAGCATGGCGGATTTGCGTTTCGCTCAGGCCCGATTGTTGCGTGATTAGCCCCCATGAGGTGCTATCGACCGCCGCCAGATAGCCATCGATCCCCTGAGTGTGCGCCGCAATAAATGCTTGATCGAATAAGCCCGGCTCCCCCAATGCGAGTTGTTGACGATGGTTCTCCAGCAGGGCTTTCACCATGCCGCGTACCGCCGCCATATCTCCGCCCAGATTGGGTTGGAAATAGGCCGAACTGATTGGCGAGGATTTAGGCGTTAACATCTCAATGGGGTTTTGCGGATCAGCAAAACGTTCCAATCCGCGCTCGCGTAGGGTATTGAAGCTGACAATCCGCGCTCCGCGATCTTTAGCATGGCGCAAGCTATGCAACATGCGCGGGTGATTGGTTCCCGGATTCTGTCCGAACACAAAAATGGCGTCTGCCAGCTCGAAATCTTGCATCCGAATGGTGCCTTTACCGACACCGATACTCTGTTTAAGCCCGGTGCCACTGGCTTCATGGCACATATTTGAGCAGTCAGGGAAGTTGTTGGTCCCCAACATGCGGCCAAAAAGCTGATAGAGGTAAGAGGCTTCGTTACTGGCGCGACCCGAGGTATATAGCTCCAACTGATTTGGGCTATCTAACTCATTAATGTGCTTAGCAATCAAGGCGAGGGCGCTCTCCCAACTGATCGGTTGGTAGCGGTCAGTTTGTGGGTTATAGCGCATCGGGTGGGTAATTCGCCCTTGATACTCAAGGAAATAGTCGCTCTGTTGGCGCAGTGTGCTTAGGCTGTGGTCGGCAAAAAATTGTGGCTCTACCGCTTTGCGAGTCGCTTCCCAACTGACCGCTTTAGCCCCATTTTCACAAAAGCTAAAGGTGCTGTGGTTGTCGTCGCCCCAAGCGCAACCGGGGCAGTCAAAGCCTTTCACCTGATTGACGCGCAGCAAGTTCCGGATATTTTTCAGCGCTTGTTTGCTGTCCAGTACAAAGCGGGTGGTGGCTTCAAGGGAACCCCAACCACCAGCCGCGCCGGTATAGGGTTTTATGGTCGATTTAAATTTCATGATGGTATGCCGCAGGTGTTTTTTGTTCTAAGTAGGTGTAGCGACCCACATTTATAAATTCACAAACCTGCATTTATCGCGTTTTTCGACCCGAATTATCTGCATCTATTCGGAGTGGAAAACCCAGATTAAGTGCAAATGAACCTGCATTTTATGACTTCGACCTACATTCCATTCAGACGAACCCACAATAGCTGTAACTCGAAAGTTTTAGACGGCATAGGGACTCCAAGGTTCGTACTCGATATGGGACAAGCCAAAAAATAAATAGCCTCAGTGGCCGAATACGTTGGTAGTGAGTTTATGCCTAGACATTATTAATACGCCGTGCCTGCTCATATCGTGCCCCCCAATACTTATTATCGAGTTTTGATATGGTGACGCCCACGCTGCTGGATGCATGAACAAACTTGCCTTCACCGATGTAAACACCCACGTGTCGTGTTTGTCGTGAGGTCTTGAAAAAAACCAGATCGCCTGTATCTATAGCTTCTCTAGTGATCCGAGAGCCTTGTTTCATTTGTTCCTGGGAGCTTCTTGGCAAACTCAGGGAAAACTCATCTTCAAAAACGCGCTGCATGTAAGCAGAACAATCAATACCTTTACGTGTGTTCCCGCCGAGCTTGTAACTGACGCCTTCCCACTTGTCATAATGGGTCAGGATTTTTTTGAGTTTTTGCGTCTCATTGTGCCCAGTAGCGGAGCGGGTTGAGGCTTGCAGAGTAGATGATGAATTAACAACATTCTGATGAGTGCTCGCTGAAGCAGAAAATGCATACAAAGAGGTAATCGCAATCATAACGGGGATTATAGTCTTAAACATAGGGGTATCTGAAATATGAGGTGAATGGCTTTCCTTGGTTAACGCATTGACTAAAATCCTTCTGGAGAGCGGCATTCTACACATTAAAGCTCATAAAAGAAGCACTAATGGTACATTTAATGAGCTAATTTGTGGTGCAAAAGTCTGACTTTTGCTGTAACTCGTTAATGAATATATAAACTTCAGACAATTATTAATTTTGACATTGTTATAAATACCTACATCATCAAATGGTATTAAATACTTATTAAACCTGTGTGAATGTGTTGCATTTCCATTTGTAAGTAGTGGTATTTATATGTTTCATATCATTCAAGTCCCCGCTCACATTTTATATTCTGCCCTTTGTCACTCATTATCTATATCATTTGATTTTATGCTATGGATGATAATAATTATCATCTATATGTCATTTATTTAGAAATCAAGGATAGTTTCGCTAGGTTTTAATTTTTATATTTTTATATTTTTAAGTTTTTTATTTCATGCATTTCATGTTTTTAAGTTTAATAAATCAAGTGAGTAAGTGAGCTTAGTGATTCAGCAAGGTTTTCCCTCAGTACTTGACCTTTAAATGTTCCTTAATCGTTATTAAAACGCTTGAATTTTAATTTATTAATTAAAAAACAATGCATTAGATTTTATTCACTGAAAAAAAAGCTGGCTAATTATAGTGTCCTCGCCCTGGAATGGCTCAATATATAATCATATTCCTACAATTGCGTAGGAATTTTATTTTTAATTATCAGGCTTAATTACCGGAATAATAAGATTATTTTCATTGATGTGATGAAATGGATTATTTTATTCTTTAAATTAAAAACATAATAATCTACTAAAATGATCTAAATCAATATTAACGGTTGTCTTTTTATACGCGTACGATATAAAAAACATTGCTACACATCAATAACGGAATATAATACTGGTAATTTACCTTGATTGCAGACCATTGATCTGTGATATTGGTGTTTACTAGATGAATTGAACGCGTATACTTCAATCCATAGCAAGAGAGTACAGCGATAAGGACATTTCAAGTTTCTAAAATGCTTTATATACAGTACGGACATTGTGAATATTAGAAACGCGCTTTACTCCTACTATTAAAAGATATTTAAAGTATCGTTTTCGCTACCAAGCACACACATTGAGTTTCGACATTTATTGGATTGTTAAAAGAACTCATCAACTGGTCTTATTGTCCAGCAGCGATAAATAAATATCTAATGGATTCTTGTGGAATAACCACAATCGAATTAACACACAACAGTACCGAGTTATTTAACTCATACATCTATTACTAATTGGAAATTTAAATGAAAAAGTTAGCTATTATTGCCTCAATCGTTGCTGCATTCGCGGGTGTTAACGCTGCTCAAGCCGCTTCTACCGGTACCATCACTTTTAACGGTGAACTGACAGCATCTACTTGTGACGTATCCGTCGATGGTCAGGGTGCAGATGCAACAGTAGTACTGCCGACAGTAGGTACTAACCAACTGACTTCTGCTAACCAGGTTGCAGGCAGCACCGGCTTTAGCATGGCACTGAGCAACTGTGCTGGCACCCTGAAAACAGTTTCTGCTTTCTTCGAAGCGGGTCCAAGTGTCGATGTGGTTACCGGCCACCTGAAAAATGTAAGCGGTACTGCCGGTCAGGTTAGTCTGGAACTGCTGGATGCGTCTAACGCCATGACACCAATTAAAGCTGGTAACAGCAACCAGACGACCAGCACGACTTATATTGATGCTGCTACGGGTTCTGCTTCACTGCCGTATGCAGTCCAATATTATGCTGATGGCACAACCAC
Source organism: Yersinia mollaretii ATCC 43969 (assembly GCF_013282725.1). NCBI lineage: Bacteria > Pseudomonadati > Pseudomonadota > Gammaproteobacteria > Enterobacterales > Yersiniaceae > Yersinia > Yersinia mollaretii. The sequence goes on from NZ_CP054043.1 coordinate 3,444,315, forward strand.
TGCCGGTACTGTTGTCAGCAACGTGGTTTACTCTATTCAATACAAATAAGTATTAACGAGTAACACAGAAATATAAAAGGGCAGATATCTGCCCTTTTTGACGATAAGCACTAAAATTAAAGCATGCACACATTCATTAAGTGTCGAGGTTGTTATGAACAGCACTAACCGTCTTTTATTAACTGTCTTCTCAGCCTTGTTCTTGATTCTATTTGTCGGACGCGCTGTTCAGGCCAGTGTGGTTATTACCGGCACCCGGGTAATTTATCCGGAAAAACAAAAGGAAGTGACGGTAAAGGTGAATAACACAGGCACCGGCCCGGTGGTATTACAAAGCTGGATTGACAACGGGGATGTGAATGCCCGCCCGGAAACGCTAAAAGTGCCTTTTGTACTGACACCCCCGATTAACCGGGTTGAGCCGAATAAAAGCCAGACACTGCGCATCAGTTATACCGGTGCGGCTTTACCAAAAGATAAAGAATCTGTTTTTTGGTTAAATGTCTTAGAGATACCGGCTAAAGCGGATGCGGGTAGCAGCCAGAACTATTTACAGATGGCCTACCGTTCCCGTATTAAATTGTTCTTCCGTCCTACCGGTTTGGTCGGTAATCCCAATGATGCCGCACAATCTTTAGTCTGGACCAACGTCCCTGGCGGACTTAAAGCCACCAATCCGACACCGTTTCATGTTTCGTTGGTCACGGTGGGAATAACGGGCAGTAAAACAGCGCCGGTTGAAGGCCAAATGATTAGCCCTAATAATTCGCTGACCTTTTCGTTACCGGGAAATACCGCTGGGAATAGCGTTGATTTTGAATTTATTAATGATTATGGCGCACTTAATAAACTGAGTCAGCCCATTAAACCTTAATTTAATTTATATACAGCAGTCATACATAGCGTCCGCTGATGACCACATTTATTTCGTGGGGGCGGAATACGTCTGTACACTACGGAATAATTGAATAATGAAACACCCTGCAATCACATTCTCTGCAGAATTGTCTGCCCGTAGTGGTCGTTTAACGCCCGTGGCGGCTGCCCTTATTGCTGCTTTTTTATCGCCGGCTGTTTTGGCTGTTGAGAGCGTTGAGGCCAACGCATCCCCTCAGACTGGCCATTCCCAGTCGGCCGAGTTTGACAGTATCTTTCTCAATACCGAACACGGTGGTTCCGGCATTGATTTAAGCCGCTTCTCGAAAGGGGGCAGCGTGTTACCCGGCACTTACCGGGCTGACATTTATTTAAACAATACCCTGATTGGCAATGAGAATGTGGAATTTAAGGCCCGCGACGATAAAAGTGTCCATGCCTGCTTATCCTCATCGGTCATTGCCAGTCTTAATCTCAAGACAGAAGCATTGCCGCCTGAATCACTGGCCCCCCTGAAAAAAGAGGACGGCTGTGTTGATCTGGAGTCATTACTCCCCGATGCCCAGGCGGTCTTTGACAGTGGCGAACAGCGGCTGGATATTACTATTCCACAAGCGCTGTTACTCCGTACCGCCCGTGGCACCGTCAATCCGGCTTTGTGGGACAGCGGCGTGACATCAGGGATGTTGGGCTATTCACTCAATGGCTACAGCTCCTCCGCCAACGGACAGACATTTAACTCGGCTTTTGCCGGGATTAACACCGGGGTAAACCTCGGCTCATGGTATTTCCGTCATAACGGCTCGTATAACTGGCAAGAAGACGGTGACAGCAAATACACCAGTATTAACAGTTATGTGCAGCGGGATGTCCCGGCTGCGCTAGGCCGGGTGTTGCTGGGACAATCCAATACCACCGGGCAGTTATTCGATACCGTGCCTTTCACTGGGGCACAATTCAGCACCGATGACCGCATGTTGCCAGAGTCCCTGCGTGGCTATGCGCCGGAAGTGCGCGGGATTGCCCGCACCAATGCGCTGGTGACCGTGCGCCAGAGTGGTCAGGTATTGTATGAAACCACGGTTTCGCCGGGCGAATTTATCATTGATGACCTCTATCCGACCGGTTACGGCGGCAATCTGGATGTCACGGTGCGTGAAGCCGACGGCAGCACACAGAATTTCCAGGTGCCGTTTGCGGCAGTGGCGCAATTGCTGCGCCCCGGTTCGCAGCGCTACAGCCTGACGGTGGGTAAAGTGCGCAATGATTCGCTCTCCTTTACCCCAGGTCTTTATCAGGGAACCTATCAGCGTGGTCTGAATAACAGCATTACCGGTTATACCGGGGCGCAGGCCAGTGAAGACTACTATGCCGTGCAGGTCGGGACTGCGTTCAGTACCCCGATTGGGGCGGTGGCGGTCGACGTGACCCAGGCCAATACCCGCCTGCGTAACGGCAATGAAAGTGGCCAGAGCTATCAGGTCAGTTACAGCAAGGTGATTGCTGAAACCAACAGTAACCTGAGTGTGGCGGCGCACCGCTTTTCGACTCAGGGCTATCTCGATTTCGCCACGGCGATGCAAACCCTTGATGCCGAACGTCAGGGCTATGACGCCAACAGTATCTACCGGGCAAAAAACCGCTTAACCGTGACCGCCAATCAGGGGTTACCGGACGGCTGGGGCCAGATGTATATCAGTGGTTCTTTGCAGGATTACTGGAATAAAGGTGGCAGTGACCAGCAGTATCAGGTGGGTTACAGCAACAACTATAAAAGCATGACCTACGGCGTCAGCGTGAACCGCAGCCGCTCCGGGTTTGGCGAGATGCAAAATACTTATCTGGTCAGTATGAGTTTCCCGTTGGGGCGTAATGACCAGCAGAACGTGCCGCAAATGCGACTGGAAATGAACCGCAATGGTCAGGGCAACTGGGGCGAACAGGCATCGGTTTCAGGCAGTGCCGGCGAGCAAAGCCAGTTCAGTTATGGGGCAACCGCCATGAACAGCAACGGCGGCTCGGGGGCCAGTGGCAGTGTCAATGGTCAGTACCGCGGTTCTAAAGCCACCAGTATGGCGTCTTACGGTGGCGGTCGCGACTATCAGAGTGGCTCGGTCGGCATTTCAGGCAGCATGATTGCCCACCCCGGCGGCGTGACATTAACGCCGTACAGCAGTGAGACCTTTGCGGTGGTGGAAGCGAAGGGCGCTGAAGGGGCCGAAGTGTCCGGTTACTCCGGCGTGAAAATTGATTCACGGGGTTATGCCGTGGTGCCGTATCTGAGTGCCTATCAGATGAATGAGATAACCATCGATCCGAAGGGGACCTCTTATGACGTGGAGCTGGAATCCACCAGTCAGAAAGTGGCGCCGAATGCCGGTGCGGTGGTGATGGTGAAATATAAAAGTACCAAGGGCTATCCAATATTGGTCAATGCCACCCAGTCAGATGGCGAGCCGGTGCCGTTTGGCGCACAAGTGTTAGACACCAAAGGTCAGGTAGTGGGTTCTGTCGGTCAGGGTGGTCAGATTTATGCGCGGGTGAGCGAGGAGCGTGGCCGTTTGCAAGTCAGTTGGGGTGAAGGTACCGGCCAGCAATGTTACCTGAACTATATTCTGCCGCCGCAATTAGCCAACGGTAAAGCCAGCGCGATGATGCGGTTTACCTCGACCTGTGTGCCTCAGGAGCAATCACTTCGTGAATAAAGGCTTCGATATGACGTATTTTTTCCGCGGAAAAGACGATAACGCTGCAGGAAGGCACTAACCCAATGCTGTTTACTGCCAGAAAAAGAGGCAATGATGTATGAAACTATCTATGAATAAAGTGGGTGGGCTGTTTGGCGGCCTCTTGTTAAGTGTTATCAGTACCAGTAGCTGGGCCGTGGCGAATTGTTCATTTCCCGCTGGCTCGACTCAAACCGAAACAGTCCCCTTGAGTCCACCAGTGATTTCGGCAGGGGTCGATATTCCTGTGGGGACGGTTCTTTATCAAGGGGCCTGGGTGATGAAAAATACGCTTATGGAGTGCCAGTGGGCGCAGGCTGATGTAGGTAAATCATTTTGGTACAGCAGTTCAACGTTGATTAGCCATGCCCCACTCCCTCTGAGCGGCTTGATGACCGGTCCGTTTGCGGGTGCCGTCTATCAGACCAATATTCCGGGGATTGGTGTGGCCATTTCACGAACCCCGGATGGCAATCCGATAATAGTTAACCGGCCTGCGGTAACCACGGATGTAGAAAACCCTATAAGGCAGGTAAGCAATGAATTAGGCGGCGCCTTGAATTTTGGCGGTTCAACACGTTATGTCTCGCTCATTAAAACGGGGGCTATTACCCCCGGTAGCTTTACGATTAGCGGTGCAAATTTCCCGAGTATCACGACTGCGATTGAGCCCGCGGTGAATACTCATGCGGGTTCTGTTCCCGTCACCGGGTTGCCGTTTACTTTTTACAATATCAATTTTCAGGGAACCCTGACGGTGTCTACGCAAACCTGCACCACACCAGATGTCACGGTTGCATTGGGACGTTATGACAAAAATGAAATTTTTAGGGGGATAAACTCAACAACACCTTGGATTGATGCGTCAATTAACCTTATAAATTGCCCTAGATTCTACGGTTTTTATAACAGTACCAATACGACGATATTGATGGATTACAATACCGGAATGGGGAGTCCATCCAACTCGCTCAATAACGGTATTGGCGTGCGCCTGACACCTGCTACCAATGTAATTGATGCCGCCAATGGGATTATGGCTATCGACTCGACGGTATCCGGTGCAGCATCGGGCGTAGGTATCCAGATTGGTTGGGGAAGTAGTAGCCAAACCCCAACGCTGTTTAACTTTGCGGCAGAACAAACAGTGACGCTGCCAAAAGACGGCAGTTCTACAATCCGTGTTCCGCTGTCTGCCCGTTATATTCAAACAGAAGCGAACGTCACACCGGGTAAAGCGAATGGTAAAGCCGTGTTCTTGATCAATTATTATTAATGTCCTACGTCGAATGCGTTATTAACCTCGCCCGAGGGAAGTGAATTTCCCATGGCGTGTTGGATAAATAACGTTGAACTTAATAAGTCCGTAATTTGAGGCTGTTGAGCGTAACGGTGATTTTTATTGTTCTGACAGGAAAATATTTTTACGATTAACCGCTATTAAACCACGATGGATAAAGAGACCAAGGAAGGTCTCAACGCACACTCTTTAATCCACACCAGATATTTGATTTTGCGTTTAACTGTTTTTTATTCAATTAATCGTTAGATAATTTAAATGCAAAAGGTGATTTATGAGAGATATTGTTATATTCAGTGGCAGTGATTTAATCCGATTCGCCTTAAGAGCGATTATAGAGCCAGTGATCATTCACCAGCCTGATAGAGTCAGTGCGGTCCTTAAGGGGTCCGCTTGGAAAACGGAATCTATGGTCACTCCCGTTTTTGCAACACCGATTTCGACGATAAGTTGGCTTGCTTGAATCTATCCGGCGTCTGAATGGGATTTTATTCCCGCGCCTCGATGAGTTCCGCGCCTGATGAACCTCAAGAAAATATACGGCTTCAATGAGCCTTTCCGTTTTACAGGTTCCTCAACAGGCCGGTGGGCCGTTAGTATCATCAATATCAGTATTCGCAAAACCAGATGAGTGATTGTTTAAACTAGTGTATTTATGCCGTTATGCTGCGTAAGTTTGCTGTCGCGCCGTCAGTGCCCAGGCTATTCTGGCCAGCTTGTTTGCCAGAGCACAGGTGACGACAAAGTTGCTTTTCCGGCACAACAACTCCCTGACCCAATCGGCCAACTTGCCAGACTGATGTTCCAGTTTTTGTATGAATACCCTTGCACACTGAACCAACAGAGTTCGGATTTTTTTGTTACCTCTTTTGCTAATCCCCAACAATGTCGTTCGACCTCCCGTGCTGTACTGTCGAGGTACCAACCCTGTTGCCGCCGCAAAGTCACGGCTGCTGGCGTATTGCTTCCCGTCGCCAATCTCAGTTGAAATAGTACTCGCTGTCAGCGTTCCGACACAGGGAATGCTCAGCAAACGCTGTCCAACCTCATCCTCGTCCAGCTTTCGCTTCAACTGGGATTCCAGATCTTTAATCTGCTCAACAAGATAGTGATAATGTTGTTGTAGTTTCAGCAATAACTGGCTGAGATAAAGAGGCAAACTATTGTCCTCAAGAATGGTACTCAGCCGACTAATAACGGCAGCACCTCGTGGTACGCTGATACCAAACTCCAGTAGAAAAGCATGCATCTGATTAGTTGTTTTTACCTTATCCTGAACCAGAGATTCACGAACACGATGCAGAGCCCGCATTGCCTGCTGAGATTCCGTTCTGGGCTGTACGAAACGCATGGACGGACGCGATGCAGCTTCACAGATAGCTTCGGCATCAACGAAGTCGTTTTTGTTGCTTTTAACGAATGGGCGGACAAATTGTGGTGATATCAGCTTTGGAAAATGCCCCAACTCTGCCAGCTTACGGGCCATAAAGTGGGAACCGCCACAGGCTTCCATCGCAATGGTTGTTGCCGGGCATGATGCCAGAAACTCGATTAGCTTTGGTCGGGTAAACTTTTTACGGTAAACAGCCTTCCCACGATGATCCTGACAATGGATATGGAAAGAGTTCTTACCCAGATCGATACCAATAAGCGCAATATTTTCCATGATGGTTCTCCGAATGAAAGCCTGTCCTCAGCATAGTACCGGGAAGGAGGGAGTGACCATCTCATTAAATATCCTACGTTAAGCCTGTTTTTTAAGCAGGAATGACAGGCAGCTTTGAGCGAAAAGCGGAAATTGGTATCACAGTGTATTGAGCCGTTGAAGTAACCACTTTACTGATGAGACATTTACACTTGGATGTCTAACGAGTGGGTACACATCGCACCTCTGACCAGGACTCACGCGCAATGTCGCCAATAGAACGCGGACTCCCGCTTAACTTACAGAGCTATCCAGATTAACGACCGGCGTTTCCAGCTGAACACATTTAATCCCATTACGATCCACATATGAATCCCCCCAATTTTTCATTGCATGCAGAACAGGCTCCAGAGTTTTTCCGTATTGAGTCAAGGAGTATTCGACCCGTGGCGGCACTTCAGCGAAGACCTCCCTGTTTATGATGCCATGCGATTCCAGTTCCCGAAGCTGTAGCGTCAGCGAACGCTGAGATACATTCCCTGCGAGCCGACGGAGTTCCCCAAACCGTTTAGTACCTGACATTAAATGGAAAATAATCAGAGGTTTCCATTTTCCTCCAGCCACGGCAATGGTCACTTCTACCGGGCAGTTAAACGGTTTTGATTTCATGCCTATCCCATTAGTGTAAAAAATACACCTATATATAAAAATGTGCCTACTTGCGATTTTATACTCTTGGACTGATTATCACATAACCTTTTGGCGAAATATTTAATGGGATCGATGGAGATAATGGAATGAAAGCAGCATTTTATGAAAAGTGCGGTGCAGCACATGATGTTTTGTTGATAAGCGAGTTACCCGACCCAATCCCTGGACCAGGTGAGGTGCGCGTCCGCATCACCTTCTCCGGACTCAATCCGACTGACATCAAATCTCGTACTGGATTTGCGGGATCAAAACAGAAATTTCCACGAATTATTCCGCATCAGGATGGTTCTGGCGTGATTGATATGGTCGGAGCTGGAGTTACGGCAGAGCGCGTTGGACAGAAAGTGTGGGTTTATGAGGCACAATCAGGGCGTGCTTTTGGAACCGCTGCACAATATGTTGTTATCCCTTCACAAAATGCCGTTGTATTACCGGACAATGTTTCTTTTGAAACAGGTGCATGCCTCGGTATTCCCGCGATGACAGCACACCGCTGTTTGTTTGCCGATGGAGATTTACGTGGGAAATGGGTACTGATTCAGGGCGGTGCAGGGGCTGTAGGAACAGCAGCCATTCTTCTGAGTAAATGGTCTGGGGCAAGAGTTATAACCACTGTGAGTCGTCCGGAGCAAGAAGACGTCGTTCGTAAACTTGGCGCCGATATTATTGTTAACCGGCGTACCGAAGATGTGGCTGAGCGAGTCAAACAAGCAACCGGTGGATTCGGTGTTGATCGAATTGTCGATGTCGACTTAGTCAGTAACTTCAATACAGATGTGACTTGCCTGAAAAAATCCGGTGTCATTAGTGCCTATGCCTCTGAAGAGCCATCGGCTCAGCTGCATATTCCTTTTTTGAAAACAATGTTTGAAGGTTTTGTCTTTCGTTTTGTATTTGTCTATACCATGCCGGAAGAAGCACGAAACGAAGCCATCCGTGATATCACAGCCTGTCTGAGAATGGAGGCATACACTCCTGAGATCGCTCTAACGCTTCCTCTTGCTGATATTGCCGTTGGTCATGAGGCTATGGAGCAGGGAAAGACTATCGGCAGAATATTAATCAGCCTGGAATAGCGCTTTCTTGAATCATTTAAATGGCCGTTTCTGGCACATAGCAGAGCATCCAGCTAAGAGGTTTTGAGCTGTATTTACACTCAGGATTATTGCTGCCCTGCTTTTACCCGGAGGATGGTTTGCCGGGTAGTATTAAATTCCCGCGCAATGGCGCTGATACTTATTCCGGCGTTAATCCGTGCAATCACCGTAAGTTGCTGTTCGTCCTTCAGTACTGAAGGACGTCCAAACCGTTTTCCGGCTGCTTTTGCTCGCGCGATACCAGAGTGCGTACGCTCAAGCAGCAAATCTCTTTCAAATTCCGCCACAGCAGAGATGACCTGCATGGTCATTTTTCCTGCCGGGCTGGTCAGATCCACCCCGCCCAGGGCTAGGCAATGAACGCGAATATCTGAAGCAGCCAGTTGTTCCACCGTTTTTCTGATATCCATCGCATTGCGTCCCAGACGGTCAAGTTTGGTGACAATCAGCACATCGCCATTTTCCATCCGGTCGAGCAGTTTAGAAAAACCTGGCCGCTCACTGGCGGCAACTGAGCCGCTGATGTGTTCTTCAATCAGTCGCTGAGATTTAACAACGAAACCCGCCGTCTCAATTTCTCTTCGCTGATTTTCGGTTGTCTGCTCCAGGGTAGAGACACGACAGTAGGCAAAAACTCGTGACATAGTGATATTTTCTGTACGAAAAGGATGTACGAATTATAACGCATGTACGATAGTAAATTCACTGACTTTCGGACAGCATTGATGATAGGTGTACGAAACCGACCGGTTTCGTACAGTGTAAAGCGATAACTAAAATCAACTATATGCAGAGGAAGCATTTATGCCACGGAGACAAATACTCAGCAGTGAAGAAAAAGAGCGCTTGTTGGTTGTGCCAGACGATGATGTTCTTCTGATGCGCATGTGTTTTTTGAGTGAACCTGACCTCGCTCTTATAAGTAAACACCGCAGACCTGCAAATCGCCTGGGCTTTGCTGTTTTACTCTGTTATTTGCGAGGGCCGGGGTTTCCTCCCGACAAAAATATACCCCCTCACGACGGGATTGTTTCCCGGCTTGCGGCTCACTTGAAACTTCAGCCTGATTTGTGGGCCGAGTATGCATCAAGAGAGGTCACCCGCTGGGAGCATCTGGCTGAACTCTACCGCTACCTGGAATTGTCCCCCTTCAACCGTGCGCTGCAAAAAATCTGCATTCGCCACCTTTATCCCCACGCCATGCGGACAGACAGAGGTTTTTTACTTGCGGAAGAAATGCTCTCCTGGCTTCACAATAATAATGTCATTTTCCCCTCTGCTGATGTCATTGAGCGGACCCTGGCCGAAGCAACAACGCTTGCCGACAGGGCGGTTTTTTCTGCGCTTACCGCGCAGCTTGAACCAGGGCACAAAGCGGCACTGGACCGTCTGCTGGTATCTGAGAGCGAGCAACCCTCACGGCTGGCCTGGCTGCTCCAGCCTCCGGGGAAAATTAATGGTAAAAATGTCCTCCAACATATCGACCGGTTAAATGCGATTGAGGCGCTGGCACTACCTGACGGTATTGCGCTTTCCGTTCACCAGAACCGGCTCCTGAAACTCGCACGCGAAGGCAGGAAAATGAGTAGCCGGGACCTGGCAAAATTCACGGATGTTCGCCGTTATGCCTCGCTGGTTTGTGTCATATCGGAAGCCAGGGCCACCCTGACTGACGAAGTGATTGATCTGCACGAGCGTATTCTGGGCAGTCTGTTCAGCAGGGCAAAACGCACGCAGGCCGAACGGCTTCAGCAAACCGGAAAGCTGATTCAGAGTAAGCTGAAGCAATACGTTACCATTGGGCAGGCATTACTTAACGCCAGAGAGTCTGGTGAAGATCCCTGGGCCGCAATAGAAGACGTCCTTCCATGGCAAGAGTTTATCAACAGCGTGGAAGAGACGCGCTTCCTGTCACGTAAGGACAACTTCGACCCGTTGCATCTGATCACAGAAAAATACAGTACGCTGCGTAAATACGCCCCCAGGATGCTGTCCGCGTTGCAGTTCAGGGCGGCACCCGCCGCAATGCAGCTCAGTGCCGCGCTGGATACCGTTAGAGAGATGTATCGGAAACAACTCCGAAAAGTACCGCTTTCCGCGCCAACCGGATTCATCCCGGAAAGCTGGAGAAAGGCTGTGCTCACTCCCACCGGCATTGACCGCAAATATTACGAGTTTTGTGTGCTGAACGAGCTTAAGGGAGCATTACGTTCTGGCGATATCTGGATAAAGGGGTCGCGTCGCTACAGGAATTTCGATGATTATCTGATCCCGTCAGACGATTTTGAAAAATCACTTCGGGACAATCAGTTATCCCTTGCCATTCCGACCGATTGCCATGAATACATCAAGAGCCGTATGACGCTTCTGACATCGCGCCTGGAGGAAGTGAATGCGATGGCGCTGGCCGGTGATTTGCCTGATGTTGATATATCGGATAAAGGTGTGAAAATTACCCCGCTGGATAACAGTGTCCCTTCAGCAGCATCCCCTTTTGCCGATCTGGTTTACGGTATGTTGCCTCATCCTAAAATTACGGAAATGCTGGATGAAGTGGACGGCTGGAGCGGTTTTACACGCCATTTCACGCATCTCAAAAATAATAACGTCAGGCCGAAAGATAGAAAATTGTTACTGACCACCATCCTGGCCGATGGGATCAACCTGGGACTGACAAAAATGGCCGAATCCTGTCCGGGAACAACAAAATCGTCACTGGAGGGCATTCAGGCCTGGTACATCAGGGATGAAACCTATTCAGCCGCGCTGGCTGAGCTGGTTAATGCTCAGAAACAGCGGCATCTGGCTGCATTTTGGGGCGATGGTACAACGTCATCGTCTGACGGGCAGAACTTTCGGGTTGGCAGTCACGGGCGTTATGCCGGTCAGGTCAATTTGAAATATGGACAGGAGCCAGGCGTGCAGATTTACACGCATATTTCGGACCAGTACAGCCCGTTTTACACCAAAGTAATCAGCCGCGTGCGGGACTCCACCCACGTACTTGATGGTCTGCTGTATCACGAAAGTGATCTGGAAATTACAGAGCATTACACCGACACCGCAGGTTTTACGGAGCATGTTTTCGCACTGATGCATCTGCTCGGATTCGCTTTTGCCCCAAGGATCCGGGATCTTCACGACAAGCGGCTTTTTATTCAGGGAAAGGCTGAGCGTTATCCGGGACTTCAATCTTTGATATCCACAACACCACTGAATCTTAAAGAAATTGAGACGCACTGGAATGAGGTACTTCGCCTCGCAAGCTCGATAAAACAGGGGACTGTTACCGCATCGCTCATGATGAAAAAACTGGCCAGTTATCCTAAACTAAATGGCCTTGCAAAGGCATTGAGGGAAATCGGACGCATCGAACGGGCACTGTTTATGCTGGACTGGTTTCGCGATCCATCACTGCGCCGACGCGTACAGGCAGGGTTGAATAAAGGTGAGGCCCGCAATGCGCTTGCACGAGCGGTCTTTATGCACCGGTTGGGTGAGATCAGAGATCGGGGGCTGGAGAATCAGAGCTACCGGGCCAGTGGTCTGACGTTGCTGACTGCGGCGATCTCCCTGTGGAATACGGTATATATAGAAAGAGCTATAGATTCCCTGAGACGAAAAGGGATCCCGATTAATGAGCAACTGATTTCTCATTTGTCCCCGCTGGGATGGGAGCACATCAATCTGAGTGGGGATTACGTCTGGCGGACAAACCTTAAGCTGGGACAGGGTAAATACCGTTCATTACGCTCAGTGGATAGTGGTCTGTACAAAAAACAGGCTTAACGTAGGATATTTAATGAGATGGTCACTCCCTCCTTCCCGGTACTATGCTGAGGACAGGCTTTCATTCGGAGAACCATCATGGAAAATATTGCGCTTATTGGTATCGATCTGGGTAAGAACTCTTTCCATATCCATTGTCAGGATCATCGTGGGAAGGCTGTTTACCGTAAAAAGTTTACCCGACCAAAGCTAATCGAGTTTCTGGCATCATGCCCGGCAACAACCATTGCGATGGAAGCCTGTGGCGGTTCCCACTTTATGGCCCGTAAGCTGGCAGAGTTGGGGCATTTTCCAAAGCTGATATCACCACAATTTGTCCGCCCATTCGTTAAAAGCAACAAAAACGACTTCGTTGATGCCGAAGCTATCTGTGAAGCTGCATCGCGTCCGTCCATGCGTTTCGTACAGCCCAGAACGGAATCTCAGCAGGCAATGCGGGCTCTGCATCGTGTTCGTGAATCTCTGGTTCAGGATAAGGTAAAAACAACTAATCAGATGCATGCTTTTCTACTGGAGTTTGGTATCAGCGTACCACGAGGTGCTGCCGTTATTAGTCGGCTGAGTACCATTCTTGAGGACAATAGTTTGCCTCTTTATCTCAGCCAGTTATTGCTGAAACTACAACAACATTATCACTATCTTGTTGAGCAGATTAAAGATCTGGAATCCCAGTTGAAGCGAAAGCTGGACGAGGATGAGGTTGGACAGCGTTTGCTGAGCATTCCCTGTGTCGGAACGCTGACAGCGAGTACTATTTCAACTGAGATTGGCGACGGGAAGCAATACGCCAGCAGCCGTGACTTTGCGGCGGCAACAGGGTTGGTACCTCGACAGTACAGCACGGGAGGTCGAACGACATTGTTGGGGATTAGCAAAAGAGGTAACAAAAAAATCCGAACTCTGTTGGTTCAGTGTGCAAGGGTAGCATCCAATGGTATTGCATAACATACTTCTTTCACTTCCACTAAATTTGTAAAGTTTAATTCTCTGTTATTTATAACTAACCTGAGTGATTGCGAAAGTTTTTTCTTTATTAAGATAATTAATATTAACGTTAAATAATTTATTTTTTATATCATAAATGGAATTTTTGGTTGCGCTTAAGCGGTTGGTTTTTTTTAGATGTTTTCCAATATCATTAGTCTGATATGTGGATTCTGTTATAGCGCCTGCAAATTTAATCTGTCCATTCGCGTGGGCTAAATTTATAGTAAGTATAATGAAAGTAGTTACGATTAGTTTTGATATCATTGAACACCTTCCATTGGTTAGAGGATAATCAACGTTATTTAATAAAACCGTACAATTTAAACATAGTGCAGACAACAAAAAACGTCAATTACCTATTTGATACTTTAAAATAAAAAAATCCATAAAAGCTGATAGCTAAAAATCACTATTGGAAGCAACGAAGAAGTCCATAAAACGGTCGTTTATTGGACTTCATTCATTAAGCTCACCAGTCAATCCGAAACCCGCATTGCAGGAGTGCACTTTCTCATTCCACTATTCATTTTCCATCTATACTCAAATTTTAAGACTTAGTGGAATGAATAGTATGTTGATCGGTTACGCCCGTGTTTCCACCGATGACCAAAATCTCGACCTCCAGCGGGATGCTTTAACACAAGCAAAGTGTGAGCGGATTTTTGAAGATACCGTCAGTGGTGCCTTTTCGGAACGCGAGGGATTGACACGATTGATCGACACCCTTCGACCTGGGGACACCGTCGTGATATGGCGACTGGACCGACTTGGCCGATCACTCAAAAACCTGCTGCAGTTGATTGACCGTTTGGAAAAAATCCAAGTGGGATTACGCAGTCTACAGGAGAATATCGATACCACCTCCAGTGGGGGGCGGTTGGTGTTTCATCTGTTTGGTGCATTAGCCGAATTTGAGCGAAACCTCACTCGTGAACGGACTCAGGCAGGGTTGTCTGCGGCCCGTGCCAGAGGGCGGCAAGGAGGAAGGCCCACCATGCTTAATCCCGCCAAACGAGCACTGACACTGAAGTTACATCAGGAACGGAAGCATACCGTTGAGGAAATCTGCAACATGATGGGGATCTCAAAATCAACGTTGTATAACTACCTGAGTAAGGCGGATAAAGATGGCATCGGAATGGCGTAAACATATTCCGGTTGATGCATTATTACAGTTGCGACAGCGGCTGGATCGTTTGCCGCGCAAAAGTACTGAAAGAGCGGCTCAGATAGCTGCAATGTCTAACCTATATGGTCTGTCACCAACATCGGTTTACCGAGCGCTAAATGACCTTCTCAAACCCCATGCAGCTCACCGTATTGATCACGGGCAACCACGGGTCATGCCTAAGCCTGATATGGAGAAATATTGCGAATTGGTCGCTGCGCTTAAATTCAGAACCACGAATAAACAGGGACGCCATCTTTCAACACGCCGGGCTATTGAATTACTGGAGGACTACGGTGTTGATACTGAGCAGGGACACATTCAGGCTCCAAAAGGAATATTGACCCGGAGTACCGTAAATCGGTATTTATCCCGCTGGCATCTGGATCAACCTCATCTACATCGACCTCCTGCAGCGGTTCGTTTTCAAGCTGAGTGCAGTAATGACTGCTGGCAGTTTGACATGTCACCTTCCGACCTCAAGCACATCGATGCACCTGATTGGGTCGATCCGAGCAAAGGTGAGCCGACATTGATGCTGTTCAGTGTGGTTGATGATCGCAGTGGCGTAGCCTATCAGGAATATCATTGTGTTTACGGTGAGGACGCTGAATCTGCATTGAGATTTCTTTTTGCGGCAATGGCATCTAAAGCCGAAGATATATTCCCTTTTCAAGGGCGGCCGCAGATGATTTATCTCGATAATGGTCCCGTGGCCAAAAGTCGCGTTTTTCAGAATGTGATGTTGGCGCTAGGTATTGAATGGTTGACACACCTCCCCGCAGGGAAAGATGGTGAACGTGTGACCGCTCGGTCCAAAGGAAAAGTGGAACGCCCGTTCCGCACCGTTAAAGAAGCTCATGAAACGCTGTACCATTTTCATAAGCCAGAAACAGAGCAGCAGGCAAATGCCTGGCTGTGGCGCTATTTACACCACTACAACGGTCAGCCTCATCGTTATGAGTCGCATTCACGGCTTGAAGACTGGTTGGATAACGTCCCCGCCAATGGGATCCGTGAAATGTGTACCTGGGAACAGTTTTGTCGTTTTGCCAGAGAGCCTGAGCGACGCAAAGTCGGTATCGATGCACGAGTTACGGTGGAAGGTACTGCTTATGAAGTTGAATCGGATTTGGCTGGGGAGACCGTGATACTCCTGTGGGGGCTATTTGACAATGAGCTCTATGTTGAGTTTGAAGGTGAACGGACAGGGCCGTATTATCCTGTTTCTGGGCCAATTCCACTTAATCGTTACCGGGCATTTAGGCAAGGGAGGATTAGTCAACGCGCTGATCGTATTCGCACATTGGCCCATCAGCTCAAGTTACCCATAGCGGCGTTAACAGGGGAAAACATTCAGTTAGTTACTCAATTGATCCCGAACGACCTTCCCAAACAAGCTTTCCCAGCAATACATGAAGAATGTTATACCAACGTTATCGTTGCTAAGTTAGCGATCGCCAGCGAATTAGCCACTCCATTGGCAAAATTGGCAGCTCCCGAGCGGCATTTTATTGACCAGATACTGAGTGAAACACTCATACGCCACATTGTACTGGCCCGCGTACGAGATTATTTTCGTAAGAAGAAACAGGAAGAAGATCATGCGAGTTGAGGTCATGCAATATTATGGTCTGGTAAACCCACTGAGTCAGGCCGGCTATTATGAAACAGAAAGCCATAAACAACTGACGAAAGATATCAAAGCCGCTATTTTTGAAGGACGGCTTATCGCACTTTGCGGTGTCGTAGGGTGCGGTAAAACAGTCACATTGCGACGACTTCAGCAAATTCTCAAAGATGAAAACCGTGTGACGGTGGCCAAATCACTGTCGGTGGAGAAAAGCAGCATTAAGCTGGCTACGCTGATTTCTGCTCTGTTCTATGATTTGGTTCAGGATAAAGCGGTACAAATTCCCAAGCAAGGCGAACGTCGGGAACGAGAATTGCAGGAGTTGATTAAGAAAAGTAAGCGTCCCGTCGCTCTGTTTGTGGATGAAGCGCATGATCTTAATGGTCATACCCTCATCGGTTTAAAGCGTTTGATGGAAGTCGTGGAGGACGGTGGCGGGCGGTTATCCGTTATCCTGGCCGGTCATCCTAAATTGAGAAATGACTTACGCAGGCCGACGATGGAAGAAATCGGCTACCGGACAGAGATTTTCACTCTGGACGGCATTGCTGGTAGCCAGCGAGAGTATATCCAATGGTTGCTGAATATCTGTGCTTCCCCTGTGGCTGAAGGGGAGCCGATTTTGACAGAAGATGCTATTGATATCTTGGCAACAAAGTTACGTACACCACTACAGGTGCAACAACATCTGACATTGGCGCTAGAGGCTGGCTATCTTACCGGAGAACGTCCTGTTACAGCTCAATTGGTCGACAGTATCCTGTCGCGGAAACTGGATGATCTGGAACCTACATTGACACGCCACGGCTATCGTCTGAAAGATATGGTCGAACAGTTCGATGCCAAACCTGCCGAGATCAGGGCTTTATTTAATAATCAGTTGGATCCAACACGTACGGCAGAGTTACGTGATCGTATTTTGGCTGCCGGATTACCTATTTAGTATCAAAAGTTAACCATCTCATAACGAATGATTACCTTCGAGTGCATCTGGCGTTTAAAATTTTAGAGTTGCAGTTATTGTGGGTCCATGAAGATGGAATGCAGGTCAGCCCCATAAAATGCAGGTTCATTTGCAGATATTGTGGGTTTATATCTACCAATAGTTGCAGTTAGTGTGAGCCGAAAAACGCAATAAATGCAGGTTTGGCGGATTTCAAACGCAGGTTGCTACAAGTAGGGGAAAACAACTCACTACTTAAGCCCGTTTGCTCACTAGTCTAGTGGGGTGGGATTGAGGCGTCCAATCGAATACGTTAATCGTTGCAAATAGGGGGGCTGTGCATTAATGCTCCGGATAAACCTTCTCTTTATACTCACACAGGTCTTCAATAATGCACGAGCCGCAGCGGGGCTTACGCGCAATACAGGTGTAGCGACCATGGAGAATTAGCCAGTGGTGGCAATCGAGCTTAAATTCATCAGGCACCACTTTGAGTAACTTGGCTTCCACCTGATCAACATTGCTGCCGGGGGCAAAGCCAGTGCGATTACAAACACGGAATATATGGGTATCCACCGCGATCGTGGGCCAACCAAAAGCGGTATTCAGCACCACATTGGCGGTTTTCCGGCCCACACCGGGCAGGGCTTCTAGCGCTGCACGATCTTCTGGCACCTCACCTTGATGCTTCTCCAGCAATAGGCGGCAGGTTTTAATCACGTTTTCGGCTTTGGTGTTAAACAGACCTATAGTTTTGATGTATGACTTCAAGCCATCAACCCCAAGATCCAGTATGGCTTGTGGGGTGTTCGCCACAGGATAGAGTTTGGCGGTGGCTTTATTGACACTGACATCGGTTGCCTGTGCCGACAGCAGCACTGAAATCAGCAACTCAAAAGGGGTGGTGTAAACCAACTCAGTGGTCGGATGCGGGTCGTTATCCCGCAGACGGGTCAAAATGGCGACACGTTTCTCTTTGTTCATAAGGCTTTCTCTGCCGCAATATCCTGAGGTTGTGATGCCGTGATCATGGCGCTGGCTTTGCGCGCTTTCATCTTCTCATCAATGACGTATTTAGCGGCGAGCAACAATCCTAAACCAATAAAAGCCCCCGGTGGCAACATCGCCAGCAAGAACGGGCTATCCAGATGCATGACTTCAATTCGCAGCACTTTTGCCCAACTACCTAATAGCATATCGGCCCCATCAAATAGCGTGCCGTTGCCCAAAATTTCACGAAGTGAACCCAGCACGAAGAGTGCGCAGGTTGCCCCCAGCCCCATCGCCAAGCCATCGAGGGCCGACAGCCCCACCGGATTTTTTGCGGCATAAGCTTCCGCGCGACCAATCACGATGCAGTTGGTCACAATCAGCGGGATGAATATCCCAAGCGATTGGTATAAGCCAAAGGCATAGGCGTTAATCAGCATTTGCACGGTGCTGACCACTGACGCGATGATCATCACGTAGATAGGGATGCGGATTTCATTCGGTACCCAGCGGCGCAGGGCCGATACTGCCGTATTGGTACACACCAGCACCAGAGTGGTGGCTAGCCCTAAACCGAGGGCATTGGTGGCGGTAGACGACACGGCTAATAGGGGGCAGAGGCCCAGCAGTTGCACCAATGCCGAGTTATTTTTCCATAGCCCTTGGGCTAACAGGTTTTTTGCTTCACTCATTGACTCTCTCCACAGATTGGCAAACCCTCAAGATTGGCGGGCAAGGTTTCCAAATAGAGCGCGGTTTTTTTCACTGCCAGCACCACCGCCCTTGGGGTGATGGTGGCACCGGTAAACTGATCAAAATCACCGCCATCTTTTTTCACTGCCCAGCGCTTATCCTGCTCGCCATCGACGTGTTTGCCGCTGAAATGGCTAATCCAATCAGAGATTCGGATGTCAATTTTATCACCGAGGCCCGGCGTTTCGTGATGTTCCATCACGCGGCTACCCAGTACGTTACCCTGAAAATCGGCACCCACCAATAATTGGATCGCCCCAGAGTAGCCGTCCGGCGCAGTGGTCTCGATGGCGGCCGCCACCGGTTTATCGCCCTTACGCGCCAGATAGAGACGGTGAGGGGCTAGATTGCCCAGCGCAGTATTGGTGACAACGTAACATTCGGCTTGCATGTCATTATCGTAATTTTCAGCCGGAACGACCTGATCCAGCAGCGCTTTTTGTTGCAAGGCGGCCTGATGGGCGATAGTTGTCTCGGTCAAGGCATTAACCACTGCCGTCAATCCGGTGGCCCCTGCGGCAAACAGTGCCAGCGTGATACCGTGACGCTTCATTGTTTTTAGCATAATGGTGACTTATTTATCTGTACGGTTGCGTTTAGCGGCGTGATTGTGACCATAAACCCGTGGCTGGGTATAGTGGTCTATCAGCGGAACAGTAATATTCGCGAGCAGCACGGCAAAGGCAATGCCGTCGGGATAGCCGCCATAAACCCGGATTAGCCACACCAATATACCAATCAATGCGCCGAAAATCAGGCGGCCACGGGGGG
This sequence comes from Yersinia mollaretii ATCC 43969, assembly GCF_013282725.1. Classification (NCBI taxonomy): domain Bacteria; kingdom Pseudomonadati; phylum Pseudomonadota; class Gammaproteobacteria; order Enterobacterales; family Yersiniaceae; genus Yersinia; species Yersinia mollaretii. Next base: position 3,463,704 of record NZ_CP054043.1, read on the forward strand.
TAGTCGAGGCACTGACCGGATCGGTGGCGATAAAGAAAGCGCCTAACATAGTCGCACCGGAAAACAGATGTAGCATGGGGGAGGCAAAACTTTGTGGGGCGATCATCCAGCTAATGGCGGCGCAGCCCGACAGAGCCAGCAGGAAGCTCACGGGGATGTGCCAGTGAATCGCTTTGCGCCATAATAGCAACAGTCCACCCGCCAAAAAACCGAGGTTAACCCACTGCCAACCCACGCCGGCTAAGGCTCCGCCGAAAATGGGCTGTTGCAAGATTTGCTCAGCCGGTTGTGAGCGCAAGGCGGTTTTAAAGTTATCAAGCGGTGTCGCCTGACTGATGCCATCAAAGCCAACCTGTAACTGATGAATGTCCGCACCGCTGTGGGTATAACCGGTAAAAATGGTTAAAAAACTGTCATAAAATCCGACCGAGGTGCCCTGTAGCGGCAAGGGGGGCAGCCAACTGGTCATTTGCACCGGGAATGAAATCAGCAGAACCACATAGCCGACCATGGCAGGGTTAAATGGGTTCTGCCCCAATCCTCCATAAAGTTGCTTGGCGATGACAATGGCAAACAGAGTGCCCAACACAATCATCCACCATGGGGCCAATGGTGGCAGGCTTATCCCCAATAGCAAGCCGGTCAACAGCGCGGAATTATCTTGCAGGCGAATCAGTATCGGTTGTTTGCGTAACTGCAAAACCGCCCCTTCAGCCAGTAGGGCGGTGGCCATGGCTAATGCCACCTGAATCAGGCTGCCATAACCAAAGAAGTAGGTCTGAGCGAAAATGCCCGGAATACAGGCCAGAATCACCAGTAGCATGATATTGCGGGTACTGCGTTGATTATGCGTAAAGGGGGAACTGGCAATCTGCAACCCTTTGTTCTGGGTCGGTGTTACTGGCCTGAATTTCATGAAGTTGCAACCATATGTCGAATGCTTAACTCGGCTCTTAAATGCGAGTGCTGTGCAAGCAAGTTGATCTTGCGGCATCGATACACTTAGCCGTCATGGGGGATAATATTGGTGCGCATTCTACCCTATTCAGGCGGCATGTAATACGCCTTAATCATAGGGTTATTACACCTCTAGCGAGGAAATATTAAGTTACCAACAGAAACTCATTAATAGCGCTAATTTTAAAATTTAACTTGCAATTTATATCGTGATAGTTACACGTATATAGCGGAAAACGGATTCATAGATGAGTGTGGCAATTAGTTCTTAGTATCAGAAAGATAACCCGCCCCGCTGTTTTGACGTGTTTTCTTCATCAGATCATATCTATTCAACTATCTGTAAATTAACGATTTATTAACTTTAAAAATGAGATTTAAGAAAAGCATTGGCATAATGATAGATTAATGTAGTATGCATTATAATTATATATTTTAAGAATAATGAAATGATTAACGAAGACATATTGTTTATAGAAGAGTTAATTGAGTGGATTGAAATCAATTTAGAAAAGAGACCCACATTGGATGATGTGGCGAAGATTTCGGGATATTCAAAATGGCATCTGCAACGCAAATTTAAAAGTATTGTGGGGTTACAATTAGCCTCCTATATCCGTGGGCGGGTACTGACCCGTGCTGCGGTTGTGCTGCGTATCTCGCGGCGGCCCATCATTGAGATCTCAGATGAGTTGGGTTTTGACTCACAGCAGACCTTCACCCGCACATTTAAGAAGCGTTTTGGTATTACACCCAATAGTTTTCGCCAAATGGAGCATTGGGATGTGCAGGGGATGATACCTCGCTTTGGTTTTTATCAGAATTATACGCCAGAAATCAAACGGATATCTTTGCCAGAGAAGGAGCTTGTGGGCTTTACACGGCGGTTGGGTTTTGATGAGCACAACCATTGCAGTGGTCATCATTCCTCTTGCATGGCGATGAAAGATGAAATTTTGCTCGATTTCTTTAAGGAAGTTAACTTCTCTTGCCAGCGAGTCTACTCCCTGTTTTCTGCCAAAGACAGTCAGCAAGGGCAGAATACCGTGCACTATTCGACGGCAATTGATAAAGAGAAGCGGCATGAAATTCAGGGACATCGCGAAATAGATCATATCTCTATCCCGGCGGGCGAGTTTTTGTCGATATCCCATCAGGGCAGTGCCAAAGAGTGCGTGAAATTCTCAATTTATCTGTTTAATGACGTGCTACCTAAACTGCGTGAAGAGTTTGGTGGTGGCGTTGAAATGGAAGTGATTGAGGTGGACAGTTGTCATGCCGAATCGAAAATGCGCGATATCTCTTGCAGTTACAACTATCTCATGTCGGTTAGCTGATACTCTGCCGCGCGAGCACGGCAGAGTGCGGTTCAGTCTTACATGTCATATGCGCTTTAATCTGGGTTAGCCGCTTGCGCCGCTTTCTTGGCTTTCACTCTGGCAATGGCCGCAGCTACAGCGGCTTTGCGTGGATCTTCTTCAGGCGTATCAGTGTCGAGCTTATCATCTACTGATGTTCGCTCTGCTTGCGCCGCTTTCTTGGCTTTCACTCTGGCAATAGCCGCAGCCACAGCGGCTTTACGCGGATCTTCTTCAGGCGCATCAGTGTCGAGCTTATCATCTACTGATGGTTGCTCTGCTTGCGCCGCTTTCTTGGCTTTCACTCTGGCGATGGCCGCAGCCACCGCAGCTTTGCGCGGATCTTCTACTGCTGCGTCAACCGAGATGGTGATCTGTTTTTCAGCCTGGCGCGCTCTGGCCTGAGCTTTACGGGCCTCACGGGCGGCAATCACGGCGCTGTTATCCGGTGTTTGCCCCGCTATTACACTGATCACTGCCTCTGCATTTTCAGGCTGGCGAGCTAGGCGGTTGACAGCTGCCTCGACAGTTTGCTGATCAGCATCGGTTAGTTTGACCGCCGCTTGCTTATGGCGCAACTCACGGGCTAATTTTTCCCGCGCAAGGCGGGCTTGTTTGGCCTCGAAACGGGCTTTCGCTTCAGCCGCTCGGGCGCTCTCTTGATCGAGGGCGCGTATCTCGGCCTTCTCCTGACGGTAATACTGCACCAGTGGAATATTACTTGGGCAAACATAAGCGCAAGCACCACATTCAATACAATCAAATAAATTATGATTGCGTGCCTTCTCATGCTCTTCGCCACGGCTAAACCAGTAAAGTTGTTGCGGCAATAAACCCGCCGGGCAGGCATCGACACATAAACCACAACGGATACAGGATTGCTCTGGTTCTGACAGCCCCATTTCCGCCTCAGCGGGGGCTAAAATACAGTTACTGATCTTAACAATGGGCACATCTAAACTGGGCAGGGTAAAGCCCATTAATGGCCCCCCCATAATCACCATCGGTTGGCTTTGCGGCTGAAATCCCGCCAATTTTAGCAAGTGCAGTACGGGGGTGCCAATTCTGGCCCAGAAATTCCCCGGCTTCGCTAGGGCATCGCCCGTTAATGTCACCACCCGCTCGATTAAAGGCTCATCGTCGATAATCGCCCTTTTGATCGCGACCACCGTCCCGACGTTCTGCATCAAGACGCCGATGGATGAGGAGTGCTTACCCATTGGCACTTCTTTGCCCGTCAGAATTTTGGTGAGCTGCTTGGCCCCACCGGACGGGTATTTGGTGGGCACAACCCGCAACTGAATATCATCATGGCCGAGCAGCGCCTGTTGCAGTGCTTCAATGGCTTGCGGTTTATTGTCTTCAATGCCAATCAACACCTGCTGAGGTTGCAGCAAGTGCCTTAAAATTTCGATGCCCGTGATCAGTTCATCAGCATGGTCTTGCATCAACCTATCATCGGCAGTGATGTAAGGTTCACATTCGGCGGCATTGATAATTAGTGTAGTGACGCTATTCAAGCCGCCCTGCAATTTGCTGGCGGTGGGGAAGCCCGCGCCACCTAAACCGGCAATTCCTGCCTGATGAATGCGATCCAGTAGGGCGATTTTGTCCCGCTGAAGGTAGTCTGCCCACGGCTGCTGCTTACGCCAGCGGTCTTCTCCATCGGGAGTGATATGCACGCACAATTCAGCCAGACCGGAGGGGTGCGCGGTGGTATGGGGAGCAATTGCGGTAATGATGCCGGAAGTGGGAGCATGGACTGGCACGGTGCGGCCACGGCCAACCGTCAGCGGCTGGCCCTTTAAGACGGCTTCACCCGTCCTGACACACAATTCCCCCTCAGGCCCGAGATGTTGCTGCAATGGAATGATCATTTGATCAGGCAGAGAGGCCACCCGCATCGGTACCGTGCTAGATTGCAACTTCATCTCAGGGGGATGAATACCGCCGTCGAAATCCCAAATATTGTCGCGTTGGCGGGCCGTAAACAGCTTAAACATGTTGCTCCACATCTATCATTTTCACCGGAATCATTTGCGAGGCAACTAACTGAGCAGGAATGTTCTTCACCGGGATGGTGTTCAAGTCCCACTTCCAGTTAGCGGTGGTGGTAGCAACCGGGATCATTTCAATACAATCGGTCGGGCAAGGGGCGACGCAAAGGTCACAGCCGGTGCAGAGATCCGGTAATACGGTATGCATGGCTCGGGTTGCACCGACAATGGCATCGACTGGGCACGCCTGAATACATTTAGTGCAACCGATACAGTTAGCTTCATCAATAAAAGCCACTTTACGCTGTGGATGGGCCGCCGCTTCATCGCCGTCTAAGGGGTGTGGCTCCACTGCTAGCAACTCAGCCAACTTAAGCATCACTTGCTCGCCACCGGGGGCGCATTTGTTGATCTTTTCACCATTACTGGAGACGGCTTCAGCATAGGGGCGACAACCGGGATAGCCGCATTGACCGCACTGGCTTTGAGGCAAGATGGCTTCGACCTGCTCAACCACCGGATCACTCTCAACCTGAAAACGGCGGGCAGCAAAACCCAGCACTGCACCAGAAATCAGCGCCAATGTACTTAATGCAGCAATGGCAATCCATAACGACATCATTAGAACTTCACCAATCCGGTAAAGCCCATAAAGGCCAGTGACATTAGCCCAGCAGTAATCAGCGCAATGGAGGAGCCACGGAAGGGCGCAGGAACGTCAGCCACCGCCAGCCGTTCACGAATTGCCGCGAACAGCACCATGACTAATGAGAAACCGGCAGCGGCACTGAAGCCATAAACCGCCGATTGCATGAAATTGTGAGATTGATTCACGTTGAGCAAGGCAACACCTAAAACAGCACAGTTGGTAGTGATCAGTGGCAAAAAGATGCCCAGCAAACGATAAAGCGCCGGACTGGTTTTGCGCACCACCAATTCAGTGAATTGAACCACGACAGCGATAACTAAAATGAATGCGAGTGTCCGCAAATAGACCAGCCCAAGGGGCAGCAAGATAAAACTGTTTACCATCCAGGCGCAAACCGAGGCCAGTGTCAGAACAAAAGTGGTTGCCAGCCCCATACCAATGGCGGTCTCCAGTTTTTTGGAGACACCCATAAACGGGCAGAGGCCAAGAAACTTGACCAGAACGAAGTTGTTTACCAACACAGTACCGACGAACAGGAGCAGGTATTCAGTCATTGCAGAACCTAAAAAAATAAAAGCCGCCTATTATCCAAAATTGGCGGCCTAACGACAACAGATGAAGTGCAGGGTTATTGCGATTTTAGGAGGGAAATGTGCTTAATTCCCTTATTGTTCGGTAAAAGTATGCTTCACCCGTTGCGATCGCTTGATGTAAGGGACGAAAACAGCCGCAGCTAACAGAGGCCATCCTAAAGTTCGTAATGCGATATCGTCGCTGATAGGTGAGAAAGCGAACGCTTTTAGCGCTAATAATACGGTGATGAGTAGCCAGAGAATAAACCATTTGACCAAGCGCCGCGAGCGGCTACAAAACAGCCAAATGACCCATAAAGTATAAACCCACATCAATACTGTAGTGATGACGGAGAAATACCATTGCAGCGTAAACGCTTGCGAGTTGGTCACCAGATACTCTCTCGATGCGGGCGTAAAAATCGCCATGGCATACAGCGCCAGCATTAACGTGGCACTGAGCAGAGTCACAATAAGATAGGCCAGAGGAGCCAATAACCAGCCCCCAATACGTTGATATTCTTGCGGTTGAGACATGGTAAGCCTTTTAATCTATTGACAAAAGCGATAGTCGCGCTGCGAATACCACCCATCTGAATGGGTCTAGCTTAACCCGCTAATGTGTCCTTCGTCATCTATATCAATATGGAAATACCCCGGTTGGGCACCCAAACCGGGCATGGTCATAATATTTCCGGCATAGACACGGACAAATCCAGCACCCGCTGATAGGGCGCAGGCAGTGATGGGCAGCACAAAATCATGTGGGACCCCTTTTAGGCTGGCGTCGGCGCTAATCGACAGCGGTGTTTTGGCGATACAAAGTGGCAAATGACCAAAACCGGCTGCGGTTATCTCATCCAGTTGCTGGCGTGCTTGCGAGGTGAAAGTGATTTCGCGTGCGCCATAGCCTTGAGCCAAAATGTGCAGTTTTTGCTCCAACGAGGCATCGTCTGGGTACGGCAAGCAAGGTTTAGTTGCCTTTTCGCAGGCATCGATCACCTGTTGGGACAGGGCCACTGTTCCGGCCCCACCCTCGGCAAAAGCATCACTGAGTTCGCAGGCCTGTGCACCTGCAGATAACGCATAGTCAGCTAAGAATTTCAGCTCTGCGGCGCTATCGTCAGGAAAACGGTTTACCGCCACCACCACCGGTAAACCGTAGCTTTTGGCGTTATTAATGTGCCATCTCAGATTGGTGCAACCTTCATTCAGTAGCGGAATGTTCTCGCTGAGGATCGCGGCAGGTAGCGGCTGACCGGGTTTGATATCAAAAGCCCCGCTATTGGCTTTCAGGCTGCGCAGTGTCGCCACCAATACCACGCAGGCGGGGGTTATGCCCGATTGGCGATATTTGATGTTAAAGAACTTCTCCATCCCCATATCAGAACCGAAACCGGCTTCCGTTACCACATAATCGGCTAATTGCAGCCCTAAACGGTCCGCCAGTACTGAAGAGTTGCCGTGCGCGATGTTCGCGAATGGCCCGGCGTGGATCAGTACTGGTGTCTGCTCGCTGGTTTGCATCAGTGTCGGGTGGATAGTCTCTTTCATGAGGGCTGCCATAGCCCCCGCGACACCCAGATCATCGGCGGTAATCGTCTGGCCAGTCATTGAGTGAGCCAAAATAATGCGGCCAATGCGCTGGCGCATATCTCGTCGACTTTCTGATAATGCCAAAATTGCCATCAATTCAGATGCGGCGGTTATCTCTACACGATCAGCGCGTTCAACCCCATTAGTACCACCGCCGATGCCTACCTGAATATGCCGCAACGCCCGATCATTATGATCAACCACTCGCGGCCAGAGAATCTGCTGCGGGTCAATATTGAGTAACGGCATACCCGTTTGTTGACTAAAAACTTGGCCCAAGCGCTGCTCATGATAGAGGCGCGCATCCAGCGCGGCGGCCGCCAGATTATGCGCGGCGCTGATGGCATGGATATCGCCCGTCATATGCAGGTTCAGTTTCTCCATTGGAACCACTTGCGCCGCACCGCCGCCAGCGGCTCCCCCTTTAACACCAAAAACAGGGCCGAGGCTGGGTTGACGGATACAGGCCACGCTGCGATAACCTAACCGATTGATTCCCTGACTTAAACCAATGGTCGTGACGGTTTTACCTTCCCCCAACGGGGTGGGCGTAATACTGGAGACCAAAATCAGCTTGCCCTGTGGCGCTTCAGGCCGTAGAGCACGGATATCGACTTTCGCCATATGATGACCATAAGGGATGAGATCATCAGCCGACAGCCCCAACTGCTGAGCAATCTGTTGGATCGGGAGCAAACGGGTGTCAGGGTTCACATCAGAAATAGGGGATAGGTCATCGGCAGTTGAAGGCATTGTCGGTGTCATGGCGAGAAAAAGTCCTGTTATCAGTGATAAAACGGCGGTAGCCACCACTATGGATATAAATCACCGCAAAATTATCACATAAAGAGACAGGTCATTGACGATATAAATCAATAAATGTGAAGTGACCCATGGCTAATAGAATGTTGACTTTCATTTGTTACATTTAATACTGAGCTATTAATATATGCACTTAATACTATCATCTTGCGTATTTACCAAGTGAATTGGCTGTTTCTTTTACAGTGCAAGCAAGATTTTTTTAATTATTAAAAATTACACTCTCTTACTTGATGCTGATCATATATAAAACCCCCTCTATGATACCTGCGTTATATATTATTTGACTGGTCCGGTGTTTATCTTTTTCAGCGGCCGACGTCCCTAATAATCTAGGTGGTAACGCAATTTATGGAAAACCATGTTCACTCCTCATTAGTCTGCGCAACCCGATTACTCCGTTTAGCGGGGTTAAATTCGCAAACTGTTGAGGATTTTGGTCAAAATGCTGCAATAGATCGTTCGACAATGGTGACATTAGCTTCATTGCAGCGGTATTTATCGCAATTTTCAAGTGTCACGGCGGCACGTTTTAAAGTCAGAAAACAACAATTAAATAAAATTAAGCCAGAACAGTTACCCCTCGCATTTCGTGATATGCAAGGCAACTTTATTTTATTAGCGCGATTTAATGAGCAGCAAGTATTGCTACAACACGCCCACAGCAATAAACCTGAAATCATTACTTATCAGGAGCTTGTTGAGTTGTGGAGTGGGGTGGTTATTCATTGCAGCCATTCACGTTTTAATATTCGCTGGTTTATTCCTGTTTTGCTCCAGCATCGAAAATCGCTGATCCAAGTGCTGGTGCTATCCATGTTGTTACAGTTTTTGGCACTGATTTCGCCGCTTTTCTTTCAGGTCATCATGGATAAGGTATTAGTACATAATGCGCTGACAACACTGGACGTATTAATTATTACGCTGCTGGTGGTTGGGGTATATGAGGTCGTTTTGAAATTCCTACGAGAATATATTTTTTCCCATACCACGACCCGCGTTGATATCTTATTAGGAGGTAAGCTATTTAAGCATTTAATCAAATTGCCACTCAGCTATTTTAAGCAGCGGCATGTCGGGAATATTGTCGCCAGAGTGCGGGAGTTAGATAATATTCGCGAATTCATTACCGGATCAGCCCTGACATTATGCGTGGATGTTGTTTTTACCCTCGTGCTATTTATTGTTATGTGGTGTATTTCTCCCTTGCTGAGTTCACTCATATTGGGCGTACTGCCGTTTTACTTGTTATTAGCGACGCTGACCACTCGGCCATTGCAAAAGAGAGTCGAAGTTTTGTGCGGTTGCGCGGCCCAAAATGGGGCATTTTTAACCGAAACGGTGTCTGGTGTTGAAACGGTAAAAAGTTTGGCGCTAGAGCCACAAATGCAGCAGCGCTGGGAGACGCAAACCCGTGATTATGCTGAAGCCAATTTTCGGGTTCAAAATCTGCAAAATTTCAGCAGCCAGACAGCACAGCTATTGCAAAAACTGGCGGGTGCGGGGGTCATTGTCGTTGGCGCGTATCAAGTTATGTCTGTTCAACTCAGTATCGGGCAACTGATCGCCTTCAACATGTTGGCGGTACAGGCATTAATGCCGATGAGCAAATTGGTCGATTTATGGCAACAGAGTATTCGGGCGCAAGTCGGGCTAAGGCTGATATCAGATATTTTAAGCTTACCGGTTGAGCAGGCCGTGGGTGCCGCACCGACTGATCGCCACATTCGTGGTGATATCTCTCTGCAAAATGTCCTATTCCGCTATCGCCCAGATTTAGATCCCGTACTGCGCAATTTTTCACTCTCTTTGCGGGCGGGTGAACATATTGGGTTGGTGGGGCCATCAGGTTCAGGTAAGAGCACCGTGGCCCGGCTATTACAGCGCCTCTATGTCGCGGAGCAAGGGGTCATCAGTTTTGATGGATACCCAATAGGCAATTTCTCTCCCGAATATTTAAGGCGGCAAGTGGGTGTCGTCATGCAAGAGAGCTACCTGTTCAATCGTACTGTGCGTGAAAATATTGCGCATTCACGGCCGACCGCGTCGCTCAGTGAGGTGGTGGAAGCGGCCTCTCTGGCGGGAGCGCACAACTTTATTTTGGCGCTGCCACTGGGTTACGACACCCTGCTGTCGGAGGGCGGCGCATCCCTTTCTGGCGGGCAACGTCAGCGGATTGCCATTGCCCGCACACTGCTCGCCAATCCCCGCATTCTCATTTTCGATGAGGCGACCAGCGCATTGGATGATGAGTCACAAGCCGAAGTTCAGAAAAACATGGCCCGGATTATTGCTAACCGCACGGTTATCACCATTGCTCACCGACTCTCGACCGTCAGGTATTGCCATCGTATCGGCGTCATAACCCAAGGCCAAGTCACTGAGCTGGCGAACCATGACGCACTGCTGGCGCACAACGGCGTCTATGCCCGGCTTTGGCAGCAACAGGCTGATTTTAGTCATGAGGAATCAAAATGAAGGTAATGCAAATTTTGGCTAAATCGTCGCTGATTAAGGCCATAAAACGCCGTTGGCAGCACTATTTCCCGGCTGATCGCCCCCGTGATGAATATGATTTTCTACCTGCTTATTTGGATATCGTCGAGCGGCCAATTGCACCGCTAGCACGGCGCACGGCATGGTTTCTGGTGATCACTTTGCTGCTGGTATTGATCTGGTCGATTGTTGGCAAGCTTGATATTCATGCCTCAGCCAATGGCAAAGTGATTGTTTCTGAACACTCGAAAGTTATTCAGCCATTAGAGTCAGGCGTGGTGGCGGCCATCAATGTCCGTGATGGCGACCGGGTTGACGTGGGGCAGGTGTTGATTGAGTTAAACCCGATAGGTATTGATGCGGAGCTGGAGAATATCAATAAGCAATTGATACATCGCCGATTAGAGGCAGCACGAATGGTTGCCATGCTGACTGATGATCCACAAACGCATTTTGCCGCGCCGCTTGATGCTCCTGATGATTTGCTCATGATGACTCAGGCGCTTTTACTGAAAGAGTATGACGAGGTGAATGCCGAGCTATCCCGTATGGAGAGCGAACAGGCGGTGAATCAAGCCCATATACAGGCAGGCATAGCTAACATCGCTAACCAAAAAGTATTGATGAAAAACATCCATCAACGGCTACAGGCACTGCGGACCTTAGCGAAATCCAAGTCGATCGCAGAAATTGAGCTACTGGTCCAAGAACGTGAATGGCTAAATGCGACCGCAGAAGCCAGCCGTTTTCACAGCGAGCAAGCTATTTTAGAGGCAAAAACGCTCAACTTGACGCAAACCCGCTTGCACTATTTGGCTGAAAAAAAACGGAGCTATCAAGAGCGCTTAAATAAAGCCCATGAAGTGATCAATCAATTGCAGCAGGAACAGATTAAGTTGATGGAAAAACAGCGCCAACAAAGTTTACGCGCCCCAGTAGCAGGTGTGATCCAGCAATTGGCAGTTCACACCTTGGGCGGCGTGGTGACAGCGGCTCAGCCGTTGATGGTCTTAGTGCCCGAAAACCACCAGCTAGAACTGGATGTGATGGTCCTCAATAAAGATGTGGGTTTTGTCCTGCCGGGCCAAGCAGTGGAAGTGAAGGTTGACAGTTTCCCCTATACCCGATTTGGCACACTCGCGGGTGAAGTCAAACATGTTTCGCGTGATGCAATGGAAGATCAACAGTTAGGGTTGGTCTTTCCCGCCCGCATCCGGTTGCATAGCGATACCTTAATGGTGGCGGGGAAACCCGTGCGGTTATCGGCAGGGATGGCGGTGAGCGTAGAGATTAAAACGGGTCAGCGGCGGGTTATCGACTATTTACTGAGTCCACTGCAAGAGTACCAATCAGAAGCAATGAGGGAGCGTTGATATGACGAATTCGACGTCAACTCAGGTTATTCAGCCACTTGCGGCATTAGCGCGTGCTGCGGCGTGTTTTGATCTGGCGGTTGAGCCATCCCAATTAGCCCATCAGCTGGGATTATCCCCCGAGAAGATAGATAGCATCGCGCTGTGCCGCTGCGCGGGTTGGATTGGTTTACGGGCTAGAAAGGTCTATCAACAGTTGGAGCGCTTGGGCAATCTGGCGCTGCCCATCCTGTTCAGTGATGGTGCGCAGTGGTATGTGTTGCTGGCGCTGAGTGATCACGGGGCGGTAATTTATTGTGCGACCAATGGTCAACAGCAGTCAATCAGTCAGCCGGAACTTGCCCGCTTGTGGTCTGGTGAAGCCATCTTACTGGCGAAAGCCGAGCGGCAGGAGCAGAAGAAAACCACGTTTGGTTTTGGCTGGTTTATCCCCGTGATTGCTAAGTATCGACACCAACTGCGCAACATTGTTTTGGTGTCATTGTTGCTACAGAGCATTTTGCTGGTGACACCGATGCTGTTTGAAACGGTGATCGACAAAGTCTTGGTGAGTCGGGGTGTCGGCAGCTTAATAGTGTTAGGCAGTGCGATGATTGCACTGGCGATCGCCGAACCCTGCTACACCTTTTTGCGTGGCTGGCTGTTCTCCCATCTCTCCAGTCGGGTGGGGGCAGAACTCAACACCCGCCTGTATCGCCACTTATTGGGGTTGCCGCTGGGTTACTTTGGTGCGCAACAAACCGGGCAAACGATCGCTAAAGTTCGTGAAATGGAGCAAATTCGCAGCTTTCTGACGGGATCAGCATTAACGATGCTGCTGGATCTGATTTTTGTCGGCACCTTTATCGCGGTGATGTTTTGCTACAGCAGCCAACTGACATGGATAGTGCTGTTTTCGCTAGTGTGTTATCTGCTGTTTTGGTGGGCGGTGGGCGGCGTATTACGTAAGCGGGTTGAGCGCCAATATGAAACCAGTGCACAAAACACCGCTTTTCTGACGGAAGCCATTAGCGGGCTGGAGACCATCAAAACCTCGGCAACGGAACGCCAGTTCAATCGAGGCTGGCGGCAATCATTAGCGGGCTATGTACGGGCTTCATTTGCCTGTGCACGGATGGCAAATATTGCTGAGCAAGGTATCACGCTTATCAATAAAATCACCTCGGCGATCCTGTTGTGGCATGGGGTGAAGTTGGTTTTAGCGGGGGAACTCACCCCAGGGCAATTTATCGCGTTTACCCTCTTTTCAGGCTATGTCACTCAACCTATCTTGCGTCTGGCGCAAATATGGCAAGATTTCCAGCACACGCAAGTGGCGCTGAAACGGATTGGCACTATTCTAGATTGCCCGACAGAGCCGGGGAGTGCCGGGTTGTCGTCTGGGAGTGAACGAACAGGGAGTTTGGCTTTTAAACAGGTGCGCTTTCGCTATCGACCTGACACTGCCGAAGTGTTGCAAAATCTCAATCTGGAGGTTGCGGGTGGCGAGTTTATTGGCATTACCGGGCCATCGGGTTGTGGCAAATCCACCTTAACCAAACTCCTACAGCGGCTCTATATCCCTCAGCATGGGCAGATTTTGGTTGATGGGCAGGATCTCGCCATTACGGATGCCACCTCATTACGCTGTCAAATGAGTGTGGTTTTACAAGATAGTGTGTTGTTCTCCGGCACCATCAGGGACAACATCTGTCAGTGCCGACCGACGGCAGATGAGGCTCAGGTAGAGCATATTGCCCGTCAGGCGGGCGCGCATGATTTTATTATGTCACTGCCGCAGGGGTATCAAACGCAGGTTGGGGAGCGAGGTTGTATGCTCTCTGGCGGGCAGCGGCAGCGGGTGGCACTGGCAAGGGCGTTGATGGCGGACCCTAAAATTCTGATTCTTGATGAGGCCACCAGTGCGCTGGATTATGAGTCAGAGGCGGCCATTATGCGCCAGTTGCCGGAGATCATCCGCAATCGTACTGTCATCTGTATAGCCCATCGGTTGAACACCCTGCGTCAATGTCACCGCATTGTGGTGATAAAAGAGGGGCAAGTTTTGGAGCAGGGCAGCCATCAGGCACTGCTGGATCAGGCGGGTGCTTATGCGCGATTGTGGCAATTGCAAACGGGGTGATCAACGGGGATGTTGATGGAGTCAAGTGTCCGCGCCAGAGATGGCGCGGATCTCGGCCCCAAGCTAAGCAAAGGGGCGTTTTGTTCACTCAGCGATTCAGGTGGTAATAGACTTCGTTCCAGCGAATCTCATTTTTAAATGCTGGAAGAGTGGTGTCGTTATCAATCAGCAAGAACTCAATGCCATGCATTTCAGCATACAGGCGCAGTTCATCGACACCGATGGCTTGCGAGAACACAGTATGATGCGCGCCACCCGCGATGATCCAAGCTTCGGCAGCGGTGGCCAGTGAGGGCTGTGCTTGCCAGATGGCGCGGGCCACCGGGAGTTTTGGCAAGGGGTGCGGTTGCTCAACGGTATCAACCACATTGACTAATAGGCGGAAACGATTCCCCATATCAATCAAACTGGCATTCAGCGCGGGGCCAGCTGGCGTCGAGAAGATCAGTCGCGCAGGGTCTGCTTTACCGCCGATACCCAGATGTTGCACGTCCAACAGCGGTTTCTCTTCTTTGGCAATAGAAGGGCAAACTTCCAGCATATGGGAGCCGACCACCAGATCATTACCCGGCTGGAAATTATAGGTGTAATCCTCCATAAATGAGGTGCCGCCTTTCAGGCCACTCCCCATCACTTTCAAAATACGTAGCAATGCCGCCGTTTTCCAGTCGCCTTCGCCACCAAAGCCGTAACCTTGTTGCATCAGGCGCTGCACTGCCAACCCCGGTAACTGCTTCAACCCATACAGATTTTCAAAGTTGGTGGTAAAGGCTTTAAAGCCGCCTTGCTCCAGAAAACGCTTCATGCCTAACTCAATTCGCGCCGCATCCAGCAAATTCTCGCGCTTATTGCCATTCAACTTCACCGCATCCGTCAAACGATAGGTGGCTTCATACTCCTCCACCAAGGTATCAATGTCGCCTTTGCTAATGGCATCGACCACCGCGACCAGATCACCAATACCGTAGGCATTAACGGAGTAGCCAAACTGGATTTGGGCTGCAACTTTATCGCCCTCTGTCACTGCCACTTCGCGCATATTGTCGCCAAAACGGGCCACTTTCAGCTGTTGGCTCTCCTGTTTGGCTGCCGCCACCCGCATCCATTGACCGATGCGCTGGTGGGCTTCTTTATCCTGCCAGTGGCCAGTAATTACACTGTGTTGCTGGCGCATACGGGCGCCGATAAAACCAAACTCACGGCCACCGTGGGCGGTTTGGTTGAGGTTCATAAAGTCCATGTCCATGGTTTCCCACGGAATTTGCGCATTAAATTGAGTGTGGAATTGCAGCAATGGCTTATTCAGAATCGTCAGACCACCAATCCACATTTTGGCTGGGGAGAAGGTATGCAGCCAAGTCATTATGCCGATACAGGCAGTATCGTAGTTTGCCTCACGACACAGGGCGGTAATTTCATCTGGCGTAGTGACCAAGGGTTTCAGCACCAACTTGATGGGCAGACCCGCTTCGCTGTTTAGGCTGTTGACCACCTGATGGGCATTATCCATCACTTGTTGTAGGGTTTTAGGGCCATACAGATTTTGGCTGCCGATGACGAACCACACTTCGGATTGTTTGAATACGTCCATCTGATACTCCAATTAATATATAGGGCATAAATAATATGCAGTTATAAATCAGGCCAACTATTAAAATCAGTGCGTCGCCTCAGTCACGGGGGCATAGTGCGGCTCGGCTGACAAACACCACTGCTGATAGCGCTGATAAAGCTGCTGATAGCGCACCACTTGCTCAGCATTTGGCGTCAAAGTGCGCTCAATCTGACAGGCCATATGGCGCTGCGCGGTGGGGACATCATCAAAAACGCCCGCCGCGACGGCGGCAAAAATCGCCGCACCCAGCGCACAACACTGATCCGATGCCACTATCTGTAGAGGGCGATTCATTACATCGGCACAAACCTGCATGATAACCGGTGATTTGCGGGCGATACCCCCCAATGCCAGCACGTTCTCCACCGGAATATCCTGCTGTTCAAAACACTCCATAATGGCACGGGCACCAAACGCCGTCGCAGCGATAAAGCCACCAAATAGCGTGGGGGCATCGGTGCCCAAATTCAGATCGGTAATCACCCCTTTTAAGCGCTGATTGGCATTGGGGGTGCGACGGCCATTGAACCAATCCAGCACCACGGGCAGATGGTCAAGAGAGGGATTTTTCGCCCACTCCGCCGTTAATGAGGCGAGCAGGGTGGACTCAATCTGTTTTAGCTGCGGTTGCAGTTCAGGCTGCGCCAACGCGGCTTGGCGTAGTGGCCAACTCAGCAAGCGGCTGAACCAAGCATACATGTCACCAAAAGCGGATTGACCCGCTTCCATCCCAATCCAGCCGGGGACCACGCTGCCCTCGACTTGACCACAAATACCCGCAATGGCGCGATCGCCCACCAACTTCTCATCAGCAATCAAAATATCGCAGGTGGAGGTGCCAATGACTTTGACCAAGGTATAAGGTTGAGCACCCGCGCCTACGGCCCCCATATGGCAGTCGAATGCACCACCGGAGAGGATCACGGTAGCCGGTAGCCCCAGACGTTCCGCCCATGCTGCCGTAATCAAGCCCACTGGCCGCTCGGCAGTATAGGTATCGGTAAACATGGGATAATCGAGGTCGTTAACCAGGCTGGAATCCAGCGCCGCCAAAAATTCGCGTGGCGGTAAGCCGCCCCAAGAGGGGTGCCATAAACTTTTGTGACCAGCGCTGCAACGGCCCCGCTGAATATCTTGTGGTGCTGTAGTGCCTGATAACAGAGCGGGCACCCAGTCGCACAGCTCAATCCAAGAGACAGCTGCCTCACGCACGGCTGCATCGGCGCGGGTGACATGCAAGATTTTTGCCCAGAACCACTCGGAAGAGTACACACCGCCGATATAGCGCGAATAGTCTGCGAACTCGCCGCTACGGCATAAGCGGTTGATCTCTTCGGCTTCTTCAATTGCCGTATGGTCTTTCCACAGCACAAACATGGCATTGGGATTGTTGGCAAATTCAGGGCGCAACGCCAAGACCTGACCTTGTGCATCAATGGGTGCAGGTGTTGAGCCGGTCGAGTCTACCCCGATCCCCACAATCTGCTGGCGTTGCTCGGCGGAGAGGCGACTCACCACCTGACGGATGGCTTGCTCCATTGCTTCTATATAGTCGAGAGGGTGATGGCGAAACTGGTTTTGGGCTGGCTGACAATAGAGACCTTGCTGCCAACGTGGGTAGTAGACCACTTCGGTATCGATCTCGGTGCCATGCTGACAATCAACCGCCAATACCCGGACGGAATCGCTGCCAAAATCCAGCCCGAGGGCGATGGCCTTATTTGCCGAGATGGCACTGTCTGCCGATATAACGTCGCCTGTCATAGTGGTTGCTCCTCAGATTGCAGAACACAAGGATGGATTGGCAATAGCCCATTAATTGCTAACCAAGATAGGAGCGAGCGTCCGCAAGCGGTGAGGAGTAGATAGCTGGAAGTATGCACTTTTCTGCTTCCTACAGCGTTTTTGTGATGTCAGTCAAAAGTTAGGGAGAGGTTAAATTTGCTGAATATATGGATAAATAAACTGTAATCCCTGGATGTGATAGCGCTCTACATTCTGAAGGTTAATTCACGTTAAAACTGTCATCGTCTTATCGGGTGTGGTGAGGTTAGGTGGCTTTAAATAGAGCACGTAGCCGCACTGAAGCTGAAAAACAGTATTGATAACGTTTCCACTAAAAATCGTGAGATCTGAGTGGGTGACGAATAAATAGACAAAAAATATCTCTTCCTACAAAAACAGTCCGGAGAACACTATGCATAAATTAACTAAGGCGCTGGCCGTGGTTGGGTTAGCAGCCGTTATGTCACATTCAGCTATTGCCGAGAGCATGAAGTTAGGCTTTCTGGTGAAGCAGCCTGAAGAGCCGTGGTTCCAGACCGAATGGAAATTCGCTGACAAAGCGGGCAAGGACTTGGGTTTCGAAGTGATAAAAATTGCGGTGCCCGATGGTGAGAAGACGCTGAATGCGATCGACAGTCTGGCGGCCAGTGGCGCGAAAGGTTTTGTTATCTGTACACCAGACCCGAAATTGGGGCCAGCCATTGAAGCCAAGGCCCGCAGCTATAACCTGAAAGTGATTGCTGTTGACGATCAATTTGTGAATGCCAAAGGCAAACCAATGGAGAGCGTGCCGTTAGTGATGATGGCTGCAACCAAAATTGGTGAGCGCCAAGGGCAGGAGCTGTGGAAAGAGATGAACAGTCGTGGCTGGCAGCCGGGCGAAACAGCGGTGATGGCGATCACTTCCGATGAGCTGGACACTGCACGCCGCCGTACCAGTGGGTCAATGGATGCACTGAAAGCAGCGGGCTTCCCAGAAAAACAGATCTACAAAGTCCCGACTAAATCCAATGATATCCCCGGCGCATTTGATGCGGCCAACTCGATGTTAGTGCAGCATCCTGAAGTGAAAAACTGGCTGATTGTCGGTATGAATGACAATACGGTGCTGGGTGGCGTGCGCGCAACAGAAGGTCAGGGCTTTAAAGCGCCGAATGTCATCGGCATTGGTATCAACGGGGTGGATGCGGTGAGCGAACTCTCCAAAGGTCAGGCGACGGGCTTCTATGGCTCCCTGCTACCTAGCCCAGATATTCATGGCTATAAGAGCATCCAGATGCTGCATGACTGGGTGACCAAAGATGTTGAACCGGCCAAATTTACCGAAGTGACTGATGTGGTGCTGATCACTCGGGATAACTTCAAGGTCGAGTTAGAGAAAAAAGGCTTGATGTAATTCCGTAACGCGCTATGGCGAACTGGGGGCAGGCTGCGGCTTGCCCCAATTCACTCAGCAAATCTGTCATTAATAACCATGTCATTAGCTGGGCAGTGCAACCCCACTTTATAAGGAAGCCATCATGTCAGCACTCCATTCTGCGTTACAAGCCGAGTTGGAAGCCGATCAGTCACCTTATCTGGCTTTTTGTGGCATCGGAAAAAGTTTCCCCGGTGTTCAGGCGCTGGATGATATTAGTTTTACCTGTCAAGCGGGCCAGATCCATGCCTTGATGGGCGAGAATGGTGCGGGAAAATCGACCCTGCTGAAAATTCTCAGTGGCAACTACACGCCGACGCAGGGCGAAATCCATATCCGAGGCAAAGCGGTTAACTTTACCAATACCACCGAAGCGCTCGACGCCGGTGTTGCCATTATTTATCAGGAGCTGCATCTGGTTCCTGAAATGACCGTGGCAGAAAATATCTATCTGGGCCAATTGCCGACCAAAATGGGCATGGTGGATCGCAAGTTACTGCGTTATGAATCCGCTATACAGCTCGCCCATCTGGGGCTGGACATTGATCCTGATACCCCACTGAAATATCTCTCCATCGGCCAATGGCAGATGGTAGAAATCGCCAAAGCGCTGGCCCGCAATGCCAAAATTATCGCTTTCGATGAGCCAACCAGTTCACTCTCCGCCCGCGAGATCGAACAACTGTTTCGGGTGATCCGCGAATTGCGCGCCGAAGGGCGGGTCATTTTGTATGTCTCTCACCGCATGGAAGAGATTTTTGCACTCAGCGATGCCATTACCGTGTTCAAAGATGGCCGCTATGTGCGCACCTTTGATGATATGGCCCAAGTCAATAACGACTCGTTGGTGCAAGCCATGGTCGGGCGCAATCTGGGGGATATCTACGGTTATCAGCCACGTGAACTTGGGCCTGAACGCCTCACACTGCAAGCGGTAAAAGCCATTGGCGTAAAAACACCTATCTCCCTTACCGTGCATCAAGGGGAGATTGTGGGTCTGTTTGGCTTGGTCGGTGCGGGCCGAAGTGAATTACTGAAAGGGGTGTTTGGCGGCACAAAATTGACCAGCGGGCAGGTTTTGCTGGATGGCAAACCGCTCACCATTCGTTCGCCGATTGACGCCATCACCGCCGGTATCATGCTCTGCCCAGAGGATCGCAAAGCTGACGGTATCATTCCGGTTCATTCTGTGCAGGACAATATCAACATCAGCGCCCGGCGCAAAACCTTGACGGCGGGCTGCCTGATCAACAACCGCTGGGAGCGGGAAAATGCGGCCTTACGCATTGAGTCGCTGAATATCAAAACCCCCGGTGCTCAACAGCTAATTATGAATCTCTCCGGGGGCAACCAGCAGAAAGCCATACTTGGCCGCTGGTTATCCGAAGATATGAAAGTGATCCTGCTGGATGAACCGACCCGAGGGATTGACGTCGGCGCTAAGCATGAGATCTATAACGTCATTTATCAACTGGCGAAGCAGGGCATTGCCGTGCTGTTTGCCTCCAGTGATTTGCCGGAAGTTCTCGGGTTGGCAGACCGGATCGTGGTGATGCGTGAAGGGGCGATCTCCGGTGAGTTAGACCACGGTGATGCCACTGAAGAGCAGGCGTTAAGTCTGGCGATGCTACGTACCCCCCATATTGCTACTGATGTTTATGCATCACAGAGCTGATGCCGCGCCTGCGGTTGCCTGATTGTAAAGGAGTGAACCATGTCCAGCGTTACTTTGAATTCTGATAAGAAGAGTCCGGCATCATCAAATCAGTCGCAGCCCCCACAGGATGCGCCCGCCAAAGGGGGATTCGGCTTATCCCGCATCTGGGATAGCTACGGCATGCTGGTGGTGTTCGCGGTGGTCTTTATTGGCTGCGTGATATTTGTGCCTAATTTTGGTTCTTTCATCAATATGAAAGGGCTGGGATTGGCTATCTCGATGTCAGGGATGGTGGCTTGTGGCATGCTGTTTTGTCTGGCCTCCGGCGACTTTGACTTATCCGTCGCCTCGGTGATTGCCTGCGCAGGTGTCACCACCGCGGTGGTGATCAATATGACCGAAAGCCTGTGGTTGGGGGTCGGTGCGGGTCTGCTGCTGGGGGCATTATGTGGTTTGATTAACGGCTTTGTGATTGCCCGCCTGAAAATCAACGCCTTGATCACGACTCTGGCGACCATGCAGATTGTCCGTGGCCTGGCCTACATCATCTCTGACGGTAAAGCCGTCGGGATCGAAGATGAACGTTTCTTCGCCCTCGGTTACACCAACTGGCTCGGTTTGCCAGCGCCCATCTGGATAACCATTGCCTGTCTGGCCCTGTTTGGTTTCCTGCTGAATAAAACCACTTTTGGCCGCAATACACTGGCGATTGGTGGCAATGAAGATGCGGCTCGTCTGGCGGGTGTTCCGGTGGTTCGCACCAAAATCATTATCTTTGTGTTGTCGGGGTTAGTGTCGGCAGCAGCAGGGATTATTTTGGCGTCGCGCATGACCAGTGGTCAGCCTATGACCTCGATTGGCTATGAGCTGATTGTAATCTCTGCCTGTGTACTGGGTGGGGTTTCACTGAAAGGCGGGATCGGCAAAATCTCCTACGTTATCGCCGGTATCCTAATTCTGGGGACAGTCGAAAATGCCATGAACCTGTTGAACATTTCGCCGTTCTCACAATATGTGGTGCGCGGCTTGATCCTGCTGGCAGCGGTGATCTTCGACCGTTACAAACAGCTGGCTAAGCGGACGGTATAAACCGTCGGATGGCAGAAAAATCCATAAAAATGCCCTCTGGCTCACAATTCTGTCATCACTATCGGGCGGCGTAAAATCCGCCCGATAAACTGAATAAGTAGGGTGAGTTTGCACACCAAAATCAGATCAAGGCACCAAGGAGGCTAAATGTATCATCGAATGGTTCAGGAACCGCAACCCAATCCATTGCTGCCGGGCTACACTTTTAACGCCTATCTGGTGGCCGGATTAACCCCGATTCTGGCAGACGGACCACTCGATTTCTTTATCGACAGACCGGGTGGCATGAAGGGCTATATTCTCAATCTGACCATCAAGGGTCAGGGCAAGATTTTTGACGGCGAAAATACCTTTTACAGCAATCCCGGCGACTTACTGCTCTTTCCCCCAAAAGCCTCGCACTATTATGGCCGCTCACCGAACAGTGACTGCTGGTATCACCGCTGGGTCTACTTCCGGCCACGGGCTTATTGGGCTGACTGGTTGGAGTGGCACAGTAAAACCCATGAAGTGGGGCGCTTATCATTACCCAACAATAACTTGCTGCTGGAGTTTGATCGCCTGTTTGCCAATATCGAACAGACGCAAAAGTCGGGTCGGCGTTTTGGTGAAGAGTTAGGGATGAATTTACTGGAGCGGTTGCTGTTACGGGCGATGGAGGAGGATCCCCTGAGTCCGCAGCGCATTATGGACCCGCGTGTCATTGAGGCCTGTCAGTTTATTACCGGTAATCTGGCGGGTGAGTTGCGCATTGACGAAGTAGCACGGCATGTCTGTTTGTCACCGTCGCGACTGGCGCACCTGTTCCGCGAGCAAGTGGGGATCAATATTCTGCGCTGGCGTGAAGATCAACGGGTGATTCGGGCGAAGTTGTTACTGCAAACCACGCAAGAACCCATTGCCACAATTGGCCGGGTGGTAGGGTATGACGATCAGCTCTATTTCTCCCGTGTTTTCCGCAAACGCGTAGGGGTCAGCCCCAGTGATTTCAGGCGTCGCAGCATTGAAACCAACTACCCGCAACGGAGTCTGCGCCAACCCGAATGGCGAGAAAATGGCGAGGCTATTGTGCGGGTTTAAGCCCGCGGGTCACGTTAAGCAAAAAATTACCTCTTGTCGCGGGAATCATCATGGTGTCAAATCGATTGAACGAGTGATATCAAGTAACAAAATCTCCTGAGATAAGAGGGAAACAATGGCTGAAAAAATAAAAGTGGGTCTACTGGGCTACGGCTACGCCAGTAAAACTTTCCATGCGCCGCTGATTATGGGCACACCGGGGCTAGAACTGGCAGGGGTGTCCAGCAGTGATGCCAGTAAAGTGCATGCTGACTGGCCCACAATGACGGTTGTTTCAGACCCGCAAGCACTATTTGATGATCCTTCCATCGACCTCATCGTGATTCCCACCCCCAATGACACCCATTTCCCGCTGGCCCAAAAAGCACTGGCGGCAGGCAAACATGTGGTGGTCGATAAACCTTTCACTGTGACACTGTCACAAGCGAATGAACTGAAACGGCAGGCCGAGGAGGCCGATTTACTGCTCTCGGTGTTCCACAATCGGCGCTGGGACAGTGATTTCCTGACACTCAAAACTCTACTGGCCGAAGGTGCGCTGGGAAAAGTGGTCTACTTTGAGTCTCATTTTGACCGCTATCGCCCAGAAATTCGCCAGCGCTGGCGTGAGCAAGCTGGGGCTGGCAGTGGTATTTGGTACGACTTGGGACCACATTTGCTGGATCAGGCACTGCAACTGTTTGGTCTACCAGAGACGCTGAATGTGGATTTGGGGATGTTGCGGCCCGGCGCGGAGTCCGTGGACTATTTCCATGCAGTTCTCAGCTATCCGGGACAGCGCGTTGTACTGCACGGCACGGTTCTGGCGGCAGCAGAAACGGCACGTTACATTGTGCACGGGATGCAGGGCAGCTACATCAAGTTTGGTCTGGACCCACAAGAGGATCGGCTGAAAGCGGGTGAGCGTTTACCGCAGGCGGACTGGGGTTATGATATGCGCGATGGTGTGGTGACACTGTCACATGATGGTGTTCTGGCTGAGAAGCCGCTGCTGACATTACCGGGTAATTATCCTGCTTATTATGCTGGTATCCGTGATGCTATTTTGGGCACTGCACCGAATCCTGTTCCGGCCTCAGAAGCAATTAAAGTGATGGAGCTGATTGAGCTGGGTATGGCTTCCGACCAACAGAAAAAAGCGCTGCCAGTTTCGTCAGCAAACTGAGTTTCGTCTCACCCTGAGCGCAGTTATGGAAAACTTTGGCATGTCATGGCTACAAAAATTAAAGATAGATAAATTCTTATTAGTGCTGATTTTGGTAGTGATTATCGCGTCGATCTTCCCGTGTGAAGGGGAAGTCAAAGTGTGGTTTGAGCATCTGACGACGGCAGCCATTGCGCTGTTGTTTTTTATGCACGGTGCCAAGTTATCCCGCGCGGCGATCGTCTCCGGCATGGGGCATTGGAAGTTACATCTGGTGGTGTTCCTCAGTACCTTTGCCTTATTCCCGCTGCTGGGTTTGGGCATGAATGTACTGGTCCCCGGTGTATTAACCCCGACGCTCTATCTGGGCTTCCTCTATCTTTGTGCGCTGCCCGCCACAGTGCAATCCGCCATCGCCTATACCTCGGTGGCGGGGGGCAATGTGGCTGCTGCAATATGCAGCGCATCGGCGTCCAGCATTCTCGGTGTGTTCCTATCACCGATTCTGGTGGGCATGTTGATGCAGACTCAGGGCGGTGACACCGATACCTTGCATGCGATTGGTTCCATCGTCATGCAATTGATGGTGCCATTTATTGTCGGCCATCTATCACGTCCGCTGATTGCCAAGTGGGTTGAACGCCATAAGAAGTTGGTTAATATCACTGACCGGTCATCGATACTGTTGGTGGTCTATGTGGCGTTCAGCGAAGCGGTGGTGCAGGGGATTTGGCATCAAATTGATGGTTGGTCGCTGTTGGCCATATTGGTCTGTTCGATGGTTCTGCTGACGGTAGTATTGGTAGTCAATACTTTGGCGGCACGTTGGCTGGGTTTCAATACTGCCGATGAAATCACCATTGTGTTTTGCGGCTCGAAGAAAAGTCTGGCGAATGGGATTCCGATGGCCAATGTCCTGTTCCCTGCCTCTGTGGTGGGGGTTATGGTATTGCCACTGATGATATTCCATCAGGTCCAATTGATGGTTTGTGCGGTGTTAGCACAACGCTATGCCAAGCGGGTTGCCCGAGAGCATGCTGAAAAAGAGCAAATGGCAACGAATCAGGCTGAAAGTCAGTAGTTAAGCCATAATCAAAGTAAAATGAAACAAAACGCCCGTACTTCTATGAAATACGGGCGTTTTTTATGGGGTCGTCTTAGTCATTTACCCACGAATTTTATCGCGCAGCGCCTGTTTCTCGGTTTCACTGATAAAGGCCAAGGTCAGCCCATTCTCCTGCGCCTGACGAATCTCTTGTGGCGTCAACCCCGCAGCGGGTGCCGCGACATGGTACTCATTAGCAATCTCGATACCTTGAACCGCAGGATCATCGGTATTGATTGAGGCAAGGACACCATGACGCAAGAAGGCTGCCAAAGGGTGTGTTGCCAAATCCGCGACTGTGCTGGTCTGAATATTGGAGGTCAGGCAGGACTCGATACCGATTTTGTGCTCAGCCAAATAATCCATCAATTTGATATCTTCTACCGCTTTAACTCCGTGACCAATACGTTCTGCGCCTAACTCGCGGATCGCCTGCCAGATACTTTCAGGGCCAGCAGCTTCACCTGCATGAACAGTAATGCGCAAACCCGCGTCCCGTGCACGATTGAAGTGGCTACGGAAAAGACCACCGGGGAAACCCAGCTCATCACCGGCCAGATCCAGCGCGGTAATACTGTCGCGATGCGCCAGTAAACCCTCCAGCTCCTGCAAACACGCCTGTTCACCAAAAGTGCGGCTAAGAATGCCGATCAGGCGAATATCAATATCAAAATCACGACAACCAGACGTAATACCATCAACCACCGCTTCAACGACACCCGCGACTGGCAATTGATGCTTCATTGCCATATAAAACGGTGAGAAGCGAAGCTCCGCATAGTGTAAACCCGCATTGGCGGCGTCTTCGACATTCTCATAAGCCACACGGCGGCAGGCATCGAGAGAGCCTAAAACGGCGACGCCCCAATCCAGTTTTTGCAGAAAGCTCACCAGATCAGGTTCAGTTTTGGTGATTTGTACATGCGGGCGCAGGGCATTGATCTCATCAGCAGGCAGCGACAGATTAAACTGGCGGCCTAAATCGAGAATAGTTTGCGCACGGATATTGCCATCAAGATGGCGATGAATGTCGGTCAGAGGGAGGCGGGGATCAATCATATGTGCACTCACTTTTTATCAGAAGTAGATTCTTGTGGGTAAAGTGCAGAACATTATAAAAACAAACCAATGAAAATATCCACTAAGTTGCATGAAAAAGTGACTCGTGTCACATGTGCTGATGGGGTAAAAGAGAATCAGATTCAGATGTTGCACCACTCATTAGCTGAATGGTGCTTGGAAAAATGAGGGTTACTGTG
The DNA here is from genome assembly GCF_013282725.1 of Yersinia mollaretii ATCC 43969. Classification (NCBI taxonomy): domain Bacteria; kingdom Pseudomonadati; phylum Pseudomonadota; class Gammaproteobacteria; order Enterobacterales; family Yersiniaceae; genus Yersinia; species Yersinia mollaretii. Next base: position 3,489,797 of record NZ_CP054043.1, read on the forward strand.
GTGGGAGAATGACCTTCACTATTTTTAACGTGCCATTTTTTTCGGCAGCGACAAAAGCTGCTTTAGCGCGTTTCATTCCTTCTTTCTTACGCTGCAGTATCATAAAATCGAGGTGTTTTGATGGCATATCCTCTTCCTCCTTCACCAATATCTATTTTGATTTCAACGGGAATGTCGAAGTCCTGATTTTCACATAATCGATCATAAAACATTTTTAGTCTTGTATTAATTGCCACGGACAAATATGCCCTAGGCTTAAACTTATTATAATGATTGGTAATTATAATATTTAATGCATTTCCTAATCGCATTAAACTTTGATAGCCTAGTTTACTGTATTCTGCTGTGGGTAATTCGAAATAGAGATCATTACGAAAATTTTCTGCCCGATCAAATTTTACCTCGTATGTATTTGCAGGAATTATAAATCCTACATCGTCATTAGAAAAACTAGATGTCCCCCCATTTTCTAACATGACAACTTCGGAGAAAATAATAATAAAATCATGATCATCAATTGAAAAATTTAGTCGGTGAAAAATGAAATCGCCATAGTTTGCAGTTATAAAATTCATGTTTTCTATTCTAGGCACAAATCCTTGTTTCCTATAAATAAATGTAACTCCTCCAAGAGAGAAGTCACATTTTATATTTATTTGATGCACAAACAGTTATAACCGACGAAACTCTGCTATTTCCCCTGCAAAAATCGGATTCCACTAATGAGTTTATCCATGCCTACTTCAACCTTACTGCGGGAGCAACCGACATTCAGCCGCAGAAAGCCTCGACCCTCTTCGCCATAGGTGAAACCGGGCATAATGGCGACTTTCTCTCTCTCGATTAGCACCTCTTGCAACTGATGATCGTCAATGTTCAGTGGCCGTAAATCTATCCATGCCAAATAGGTGGCTTGCGGTGGCTGCCAGTTTAAGCTTGGAAATGCAGTATTCAACCGCTGCGCTACATAAGCCAAATTCGCTTGCAGGTAACTGCGCAGTTCGTCTAACCAAGGAGCGGCTTGTTGATAAGCAGCAATATGCGCCACGATAGCCAGCACGGCGGGGGAAGAGAGACCATCACGGCCTTTCAACATTTGGCTGTAGGTTTCGCGGGTTTCAGTATCACTGATAAAGCCGTATGCGCCGGTTAAGGCGGGGATATTGAATGTCTTAGAGCCGGATGTAAGCAAGGCCCAAGGTGTCTGGCCCACCTCGCTCCAAGGCGTATGCACCTGATCCTCCCACGTCATATCCATATGAATTTCATCGCTAATCACTTTTACCTGATGGCGGTCACACAGCTCGGACATGTGCGCCAGCTCTTCAGGTGTCCAGACTTTACCCGTTGGATTGTGTGGGCTGCACAGTAACAATATTTTGGTCTGTGGCCGTGCCAGCAGTGCCTCCAGATGCGCCATATCACATTGCCACCGATTATCCACTTTATGCAGCGGGCAACTGAGCAACTGGCGCTGATTACCGAGAATGACTTTATAAAAAGCGTCGTAAGCGGGGGTGTGGGTAACAACATAATCGCCGGGTGCTGACCAGCAGCGAATCAACTGAGCCACCATGTAGATAACCGATGGGCCATAAACCGCCATGGAGGTATCGATGTGGCAATGAAAACGTTGCTGATACCAATGACGAATGGCACCCAGAAAATCTTCATGTTGCCAGCGGCTATAACCTAAAACACCATGTTCAATACGCTGATTAAGTGCTTGTAGAATCACGGGCGCAGTCGGGAAATCCATATCTGAAATAGTGAATGGCAGCAGATCCGCAGCGCCAAAACGGTCAGCAATATAGTCCCATTGGGTGCACCAAGTGCCGTGACGATCGACGGGGGTGGAGAAGTCAAACATGAGTATCTCGCTTATAAAATATACCCTTCGTACTTGACGCCGCTGGGGGTTAGCTGCAACGTCAATCACGTCGGGTATATCAGTATTTAAATAACTGCACTTAATGTGTGACAGCACTAGGGTGTGGCAAATTCACCATTGCTTATCAGTGAGTCTAATTCATCTTTCACCGATTGCACCTGTGGGCCAATAACAACTTGCAGGTTGTGATCATTCAATTGAATCACCCCGATCGCGCGATTGGCTTTCAATGCCTCTTTATCCACTAAATTCATGTCCTTGACTGACATCCGCAGGCGGGTAATGCAGTTATCCAGCGAGACAATATTATCCGCACCACCCAGTGCCGTTAAGATAGCCGGGGAGTTGTAGCCGGATTTGCCAGTCACTGTGCTTCCGGCCGCTTTCTCTGCATTGCTGCTGGCGGCGGTTTCATTCTCGCGGCCCGGTGTTTTGATATTGAAGTGCTGAATAGCAAAACGGAAGATCATATAGTAGGCAACAAACCAGATCCCCGCGACGACGGGCACCCAATACCACTTGGTGGCCGTACCATGCAGAATACCAAACACCACGAAATCAATGATATTGCCGTCAGTATTACCAATCGTCACTCCCAACAGCGCCATAACAGTAAAGCCCAGACCGGTCAGGATGGCATGGATTAAGTACAGGAATGGGGCGACGAACAGGAACAGGAACTCAATCGGTTCGGTTGTGCCGCCAACGACACAGGCAACCACACCAGAGATCAGCAACCCTTTAATCTTATGGCGATTTTCAGGTTTGGCACAGTGGTACATAGCCAGCGCCGCGCCCGGTAGTCCGCCGAGGAAAGCAGGCATTTTTCCCTGAGACAGGAAGCGAGTGGCACTTTCAGAGAAACCGGTGGTGGTCGGGCAAGATAATTGCGCTTGGAAGATGGTCAGCGCGCCGCTCACACTGTGACCACACACATCCATGGTGCCGCCTGCTTCAGTGAAACGAATCAGTGCGACCAATATATGGTGCAGACCGAATGGCAGCAGTAAGCGCTCGCCACTGCCGAATATCATTGGTCCAAACATACCCGCACCGTTAATCAATCGGCCTAACCCATTAATACCAGCGGCAAACCAAGGCCAGATCAGCGGGATCAACAGACCGACCAATCCGAGTACTACGGTGGTCACGATAGGAACAAAACGGGTGCCACCAAAGAAAGCCAAGGCATCCGGTAAGCGAATGGTATTGAAGCGCTCATGCAGTAAGTAAACAATGACCCCGACAATGACCGCGCCCAAAATACCTGTATCGATGGACTGAATACCTAATATATTCTGAATGTTATGGGTTTTCAGCACCAGTGAGTCGGTGGTGGGTAACACGCCGCTGGTGGTGAGGTAAAAGTTGGTTGCGAGGTTCAGCACAGCAAAACCGACGAAGCCGGAAAACGCCGCGACGCCTTTATTCTCGCGCGCCATTCCCAGCGGGATCGCGATGGCGAACATCACGGGTAGGAAGCTAAAGGCAAATGAACCTATCTTACTCATCCAGGTAAATAATAGCTGGAAGGCGGGGTGCCCAATAAAGGGCAATAGAGTGATGACATCTTTACTGCTAAGTGAACTGCCGATACCCAGCATGATCCCACAGAAGGAGAGCAATGCGACGGGCAGCATGAAGGTTTTCCCTAAACTTTGGAAAAACTCCCACAGCGTGATTTTTTGTTTTTTTACCGCTGACATAGTGGCTCCTGTTCTTAAAACACCGGATAGTGGCGATTTTTTCGTCTCCCTGTCTGGAGGTAAAATAAGATAAAACGTTTAACCCAGATAATATGAGCTGTAACTCACAATTATTGATCCTGTTTTTGTATTAGAGTAATTCATGGGATTAAACGTTTAACTTGGCTTATTTTGGGTATGACCATTAAAAAAATTACCATTACGGATGTGGCTAAATTTGCTGGCGTGTCAGTGGCGACAGTTTCGTTGGCGATCAGTGGCAAAGGACGTATCTCTCCGGCTACCGCCGATCGGGTCAATCAGGCAATTGAACAGCTAGGTTATGTGCGTAACCGTCAGGCGGCGCAATTACGCGGTGGGGAATCTGGCGTGATTGGTTTGATTGTGCGCGATATTGGCGATCCTTTTTATGCCGCCATGACTGCGGGTTTGAGTGAGGCGATTGAGGCGGAGGGAAAGCTCTTATTTCTGACGCAAAGTGGCCGGGAAGGCAAGGGGCTGCTGCGTTGTTTCGATACGCTGATTGATCAAGGGGTCGATGGGTTGGTCTTAGGCGGGGGGGCCAAACGGGAAATGGGGCTACAGGAAAAGGCCGCCGAGCATGATATCCCGCTGATTTGTGCAGCTCGTTCGAATGTGTTGGAAGGCGTAGATGTGGTGCGGCCGGACAATATGCAGGCGGCCAAAATGGCGACCGAGTTTTTGATTGGGCGTGGTCATCGGCAGATTGCCTATCTGGGTGGGCATTCACACTCATTGACACGGGCCGAGCGGCTCGGGGGCTTTTGTGCCACTCTGGTGCAGTACGGTCTGCCGTTTCGCTCTGAGTGGGTGGTTGAGTGTGATAGTCAGCAGCAAGCCGCTGCCGATGCCGCAGAGACATTATTACGCCATCATCCCAATGTGAGTGCCATTGTTTGTCATCAGGCGTCAGTTGCTCTCGGGGCCTATTTTGGTATTTTGCGCACGGGCAGAACTATTGGTAGTGCAGGGGTAGACACTTATCTCGACCAGCAAGTGGCCTTAATCGGATTTGGTGATGTACCGGAAGCGGAACTCACTGAGCCACCATTGACCTTTATCACCAGTTCCGCGCGAGAAATTGGGTACAGTGCAGGGCAACGATTGCTCCAGCGCATCGCGGGGGTTGATCTACAACTGCAAAATGTCATATTACCGCCGGTGCTGATCCGTCGAGGATCAGCTTGAAGGGCGGTGATCGCTGAGGCGCCTACTTACCTCATTATATATTTGTCGTTAATTTATCGAACCAGCGTTCTTATTCCTTAAATACATCACTTCAGTATTCTATTTGTTTGTTGAAATGATAATTTAATCTTTTTTGTTTTCACCTTTATATTAATAATGGTTGTTGGCATTAACTACCTGTGCTGATATAGAGTTTTTATAAAGTCTATTTCATTAGAAATAGTATTTCGGCCATCAATATATTTATGGGTGATATATGAAAAGAATATTATTCGCTATTGTTATCTCTTCGGTAGGAACAGTTTATGCTGCGTGTAAGCTACCTGATAATATTGGAAATAAAGATTTTATTATGGAAGTCTCGGACTCTTACGGCCCAAGTAACCCTATGGCAGGCAATGTCTATAAAATGCAATATCGCGGTGATGGTAAATATAATTACAAAGTGCTAAATAATGGGAGTAATTATACTGGTAAATATAAGTACGAAAAGGTCGCAGATAATATTGGGATTATTAGCTCAAAAGAGATGTTTGGTACTGACCTCACCCAATACACACTGACATTGATGTGTGACAACGCCAATTCAGGTGTCTATTTTTATCAGCAAAGTGATGGGGTTGCAGGGAGCCGCTCCAACACCTCACGCTACTTTTTATTAAATTGACGTGTAGCTCATTAAATTGATGTGCTATCAGCGATAGTCGCCGTTCGGTAAATTTCGGCAGGTATTGATCGGTGCAACAGGATAAAAAAACGGAGCCATCAGGCTCCGTTTAGTTGATAACTTAAAATGCTTACTGTGCCGGAACCGCTGGCGCAGGTGCATCTTGTGGCTCGTCGCCAGTATCTTCTTCAGCAGGTGCACCGCCGAACATACCGAACAGGCCAACAAACTCTTGTAGTGACATTTTCTGGCCATTCAAATCAACTTGGTTATCAGCAAAGTGAATGCTGCTGCTGATAACATCGTCTTTAGTGGTGGTCAGCTTAAACATCTGGCCCATGGCGGCAACACCTTGAACCTGCTGTTGTGCCAGTTTTTGTGCTTCTTCTGGGCTGTAGCCCTGCAACTTCGCGGCCTGAGTGGTCAATTCGGTCGCCATCGCCATCGGGATGGTCAGTGTTGCATCGACTTTTTTCACTGACTGAGCCAACAGGGGTTCGCTGCCAGCTTTAGCTTGTGATGGATCCATCAGATCAACATTCAGGGTGAAGGTACTTTCCCCTTTGGCATTTTTCCAGCTCAGTGGCGCAATGCTAAATGTTGGGCTGCCTTTCAGCAGAGCAGGGAGTTTAGCAATCAACATCTCAGTCATCTCTTGCTGATAAGCTTCAGCATCAAGATTCTCACCAGCTTGAACGGCTTTCAGCGCCTGCTGATTATAGGCGGCAGTAAATTGCTTCAGGCTTTGGCCATCCAAACGGTCAAAGGTAAAGGCCAATTTGCCAGAACCAAAATCACTGCCCTGAACTTTCAGCGCGTCTAAGGTATAGGTCAGCTTGCCGTTCAAGTCTTTATCGGTTTCACCTAATTGGGTGTTCAGGTTAAAGCCAACCAGTGTCGCGGTCTCTTTACCATCAAGACTGAAACTGATTTGTTTGATGCCCAGTTGCTGATCGCCAATGCTGAGATCAAACTTACCCATGCGGCTATCACTTTTCAGGACCAGACCTTGGACGCTGAACTGCTCAACTTGATCCCACTGATTTTTACTGGAGAAAACGATATTGTCGCTGTTACCGCTCATTTTCACATTGCGCAGATCACGGGAGACATCAGCATCAATCTTGGCACCAGAGAATTTCACGCTGGTGGTATTTTGCTGATAATCGATTGGAACAAAGGTAATGGCAGAAGAGGTATCACCGCCATAAGAGATGCGTGAGTCTGCAGTAAACGGTGATTGACCCTTGGTGACTTCAAACAGCTTTTTCAGCGCCGGGGTATTGGCAAGCTCGGTATGTACCGATGCCATGCTCGGAATCAGGTTGAATTTCTTCAATTGTGCTAACGGGAATGGGCCGTGATCGATAGTTTCGATGAAAGCGATTTCATCACCGTCTTTTAAGGCTTTTTCACCCTCGACGCTGCTATCTGCTTGCAACACATAACGAACCTGACTGGTGAACAGACCGCGCTGGTAATCTTTATACGCGAGTTTCACTCCGGCTTTCGGTAGCAAGGTACGGATCTGCCCGTTGGCATTGTTAACCAGTTCGCCCATACGCTGCTCAATCAGTTTGCCGGTATACCATGAGGCTCCAGTCCATGCTGCGCCAAGTACGACAATGACGCTGACAGCCACTAACGATTTTTTCATTGTTCTGTTCATCCTTTTCTAATACACCAAATTCACTGTGTTGATCACGGAAATGAGTTACTGGTTAAATATCACCAAAGATTAATATAGATCAAACTCACCGAGTACAAAGACTATTGATTCGATAACTCTCTAATGCGAGTTCGAAATCTAACTATCGAAACGGCAAAAAGCCAGTAATTGACAACAAAATGAGTAACTTTGTTCATTCTGCGTTGTAAACCCGCGCAATAGTGCCTGTTCCTTGCACAGTGACCGGTGATTCATTAGCCGGTATAAAACAGGATTCACCCGGTTGCAGAGTGATCTCCTGTTGTTGTTTTTGCAGCACGGCCTGCCCTTGAACACAGAATATAATAGCAGCACTGTTTTGCGCTAACGCCTGAGGAGCAGGGGTTAATGTGTGTAGAGAAAAGGCAAAATCGTCAACGGGAATGGGGAAGACTAACTCATTATCCTGCTGCTGGGGTGCTGTTAACAGGGTATCAGCTGGTTTTGGGATAAATTGCAGATTGGCCATTAACTCGGGAATATCGATAAATTTCGGTGTTAGTCCCGCACGTAACACGTTATCTGAGTTAGCCATGACCTCTAATGCCACACCGTCCAGATAAGCATGTGGGGTTTCTGCATACAGGAACATCGCTTCGCCAGGTTGCAACGTGACGACGTTCAGCAGCAGAGGGGAGAACAAGCCGCTGTCTTCAGGGTAAAAACGCGAAATACTGCGAATGGTATCCCATGGCTCACCCAATTGGTTATTTAATGCCGCTTTCAGGATGGCAAGTGCGCGCGTTTTCGGTTCTCCCGCCATACTCAGTAAGCTGGCAAAGAGTGTGGCAAGATGCTCAGTATCCGGTTCGCGCAAAAATGCGGCGATATCGGGATGTGCTGCGGCCAGCGGCGGGAGTAATTCCTGAATATCTTCCAGTGTACGGAAACCATTCATAGCCTGAAAAGGGGTTAGAGCATAGACCAGCTCAGGTTTATGGTTTGCATCTTTATAATTTCGTTCGGCTGCATCCAGCGGAATTCCAGCCTGATTCTCTTTTGCAAAACCAATTTCGGCGGCGGTTTTACTTGGGTGAACCTGAATTGACAACGGCTGAGCGGCACAGAGCACTTTAAACAGGAAGGGGAGTTCGCCAAAGTGCTTGAACACGTCATGACCCAAATTGGCTTCAGGATCTTGCTCGATCACCTCACGCAATGAATGCCATTGGCCACTTGCATCAGCCACCTCAGAGCTGCTCTTGGGATGAGCACCCATCCACAGTTCAGCCATCGGTTTACCTTGCGGATTGGCCATGCCATAAAGCTTTGTCAGCGCATCCGTACTGCCCCAAGCATAGTTTTGTACTGCATTCTTCATTTTTTGCATGTTTAAGATCTGCCACTCGTTAAGGGCCACAATTAGGGAGAAACCCATCAGCCATCTTGTATGACAATTTGGCAAATCCCCGTGCCCGAGAAAAATAGTCCCTTAGTAAACAATGGGGGTCAAGGGGTTGCAAGTAGTAATGCTATCCGTCTCGCAGGTTGGCATCACAAATGGTAGAAATGCGAATCAATCGCATAAAGGTGGCGATAAATATGTCATGATAAGGTTCATGTTGCCTAGGAGGCGACATAACAGACTTCAACCTTTCAGTGACAAATGCTAAGGAGGTAGTGATGGTGACGACTCGCAGTGAAAAAGACTCCATGGGGCCTATCGATGTACCGGCAAACCAGTTATGGGGCGCACAAACCCAACGCTCGTTAGAACATTTTCGCATCTCACAAGAGAAAATGCCGACGGCGTTGATCCATGCTTTGGCGTTGACCAAACGGGCTGCGGCGAAGGTCAATAGGGATCTGGGATTGTTACCTGCCGACCGAGCGGAGGCCATTATGCGTGCTGCCGATGAAGTGTTGGCTGATCGCCATTCTGGCGAATTCCCGCTATCTATCTGGCAGACTGGGTCTGGCACTCAGACCAACATGAACATGAATGAAGTGTTGGCTAACCGCGCCAGTGAGTTATTGGGGGGCGAACGGGGAAATAACCGCTTGGTGCATCCCAATGATGATGTTAACAAGAGCCAAAGTTCAAATGATGTATTTCCAACGGCAATGCATGTCGCGGCTGTTATTGGATTAAAAAAAGATCTGCTACCTGAGCTAAAGATATTGCAGGGCACGTTGGCGGAAAAAGCACTGGCCTATCGCGATATTGTGAAAATTGGCCGGACACATTTACAAGATGCGACACCATTAACATTGGGGCAGGAGATCTCAGGCTGGGTGGCGATGTTAGCCCACAGCACACAACATATTGAATCTGCGATCCCCCATCTCTGTGAGTTGGCGCTTGGGGGGACTGCCGTCGGCACTGGCCTGAATACGCATCCAGAGTATGCCGTGCGTGTGGCAAATGAGATTGCGGCGCTGACACATCAACCATTTATTACTGCACCGAATAAATTCGAGTCATTAGCCACTTGTGACGCATTGGTTCATGGTCATGGTGCATTAAAAGGCTTGGCGGCGTCGCTGATGAAAATTGCCAATGATGTGCGCTGGCTATCTTCTGGTCCTCGTTGCGGCATTGGTGAAATCGCTATTCCTGAGAATGAACCGGGCAGCTCCATCATGCCGGGTAAAGTGAACCCGACACAATGTGAAGCCATGACCATGCTGTGTGCTCAGGTGATGGGTAATGACGTGGCGGTCAATATAGGTGGGGCATCCGGTAACTTTGAGCTGAATGTGTTCCGCCCACTGGTTATCCATAACTTCCTGCAATCAATTCGCTTACTGGCCGATGGTATGCGGGGCTTTAATGAGCATTGTGCGGTAGGTATTGAGCCAAATCGAGATCGCATTACGCAGCTACTGAATGAGTCACTGATGCTAGTTACCGCCCTGAATACTCATATTGGTTATGACAAAGCGGCTGAGATTGCTAAAAAGGCCCATAAACAAGGATTAACACTTAAAGCCGCCGCCCTGGAGTTAGGTTATCTGACAAGTGAGCAGTTCGATGAATGGGTCAGGCCGGAAGATATGGTCGGAAGCATGAAGTAATGATCACTTTGGGAGCTTATAAGCGCCGGATTGGACCCGGCGTTTTTCATTTCGCTTCTTCAATATACAAATATAATCTTGGCACCAACAGCCGCAACGGCTTGGCATCTGGCTTGTATTTATGCTTAATTTGGCGGACATCGTAGTTGGTTAACTCACCTAATTTGGGCAATTCAACCATTGATTGAGACTGACAAAAAGCAATCAGTGGCATAGGGCAGGGGTGTTGTACCTGCTTTTGTTGCTCTTGATACCAAACTCGCGCGATAGGCTGCACTTTAACTGGCCGCTTTATCTTCAACTTTGTTTTTTCCGGCAAGCGATGAATATCGTTGATTTCGACGCTAATTGACTCTACCCATTGTTCTCGGGTGAAAGGTGGCACGGCCCGACCTGCATTCAGGCTTTTGTCTAACTGCACCAATATCTCTTCGCGGGTCACATTCTTTATAATATGTTTGTTAGCCCAACCAAAACGCACTGAACTGGGGTTTAATAGCGGCGTGATCGTGCGATAAGTATTCAGAGTGATCAGCCCATGCAAATGAGTATGCACAAATTCGAAACGCTGTTCACTGGGTAGCCCTGACTCGACCGTGATGATCTGTTCTAATTCGGTCTTTAACTGATTAATTTCACGAATGGTATTTTGGCATTCACTCAATTGATTATCTGTCACAGAGAAACAGAGTACACCGGGGAGGCGTAGGGCGGCTTTGCTACTGGTATTTTGCCCTTGGTGGTGAAGGAATAGCCGCTGATAATGTTGTAACCCCAGATCTCTGGCTTGATGGCCCACAGTCGCTGTTACAGCAATTTGCTCGATGGGGTTATGCTCGGTACCTTTCTCAATTTCAGGTAGCGAAAATACCCGGGCAGCAAGCAAAGGAAGATCAATGAGTTGCTGGTGGAGGAGCTGCAATTCAATCTCCAGTGAAGCAAATCGAGTATTTAAGCGTTCTATCAAATCATACTTGTTCATTGTCTTTTCTAATTAAAGTTATTTTAGTTACAACATACATTATGTGACGCCAATAAAAAAGCGACCTTTGAAAGCAAAGTGTTGCCATTAATGAATCGGACATATGCAGGATTGAAGGGTCTTAACAGGAACGTGGGGCAGGGATTGAACACAAAAAGGGCTTTGATTGACGTGAATTTTTCCAAGGAGAGTAGCGAAACACTCAAGACTAAATACCCAACAAATGACATTTAGCCTTGAGTGATGAATCAAATATTAGGCCAATGCTTTGGCTTTGAGTTGCATGTATTCACTTTCAGTGATCGTGCCTTCATCCCACAATTTTTTGGCGTCAGCAATCTGTTCTGCCGGTGATTTACCCGCAACATGACGAATATAATCATTGGTTTCAGCGACTGATTTTTGCACCGTCGCACGATAACGCTGTGCCATACCTTTGCCACGAGTGACCAGATAAATAAGCGAGGTCAGTAGTGGGATAAACAGCAAGAAGATAATCCAAATTGCTTTATAAAAACCATTTAGCTCATGGTCCCTGAAGAGGTCAGAAATGACCTGAAACAGGATCAGTAAGTAAGCAATGAAAAAGAAAATCGAAAAGGTGGTCGCCAGAATATCCCAAAGCGTAAGAAAGTGACTGGTCATAATGCTCTCCTGAAATGACATAAATTAAGGAAATGTTCACCGTGAAAAAATTCCTAGTTACATTATATACTTAATTTACATTTCGACATTTTTATTTAGAACATTAAATTCTCGCGGCTTCTGGCAATTTACGTAGCCGCTGCCCCACATATAACGCGAGTAATAACATCGTTGCGATAAAGGCGACAACCCCCGCCCAGCCTAAATTAAGCCAGAAAATACCGCCTAAAGTTCCCGCGACACTCGATCCGGCATAATAGCAAAACAGATAAAGTGACGACGCCTGTGCTTTCGCTCGGCGAGCGCGACGACCAATCCAGCTACTGGCAACCGAGTGAGCGGCAAAGAAGCCGGCCGTAAATATCATCATGCCAATAAAAATAGTGATGACGGGCGGGAAAGCGGTAATAGTAACGCCAATGAGCATCATCCCAATCGAGGCCAATAAAATCGGCCCACGACCATAACGGCTGGTGAGGGAGCCAGCTTTAGGCGAGCTATAAGATCCCGTCAGATAAACTATCGATAATAAGCCCACGACGGCTTGGCTAAGGTAATAAGAGGTGGGGCGGAAATGTTTCGACGCGGGAAGAATACGCCAAAACAGGCAAGCAGCAGCTAAAGCAAATAAGCCAATCACCGCCAGCGCGATACGCCATGAAAAGAAATCACTGAGTACCCCGGTGATCAGGCGACCACTCATCCCACCAATGGAGTTGCCGCTGATATATAAACCCATAGACAGTGCAACGAAACTCGGGTGAATCTCCTCACTGAGGTAGGTCATTGCTACGGCAGCCACCCCGCTGAGGGACAAACCAATCAATGCCCGCATCAGCAAAATACCGTGCCAACTGGTCATAAATGAGCAAATAAGGGTACAGATTGCCGCCAACATCAGCGCGATCACCATCACTGACTTGCGCCCGACCGCATCCGAAAGAGGACCGGTAAACATCAGCCCAAAAGCCAACATCCCCGTTGCCGCTGAAAGCGATAAACTGCTGGCAGCCGGTGAGATATTGAAATCCTGCGAGAGCAGCGGCAGGATTGGCTGCACGCAATAGAGCAGGGCAAAGGTGGCTAATCCGGCTGAAAAGAAAGCCAGTGTCACGCGAATAAACTGGGGCGTACCCCGTTGAATATAAGGGCGTTTCGATAAACGGGTCACATCGGGTGCCGATACTGAAGAGGTGGCATCATCATTTGCTGCGGGCGCTGGCGCTACGGTCGCCGTGGTGCGCGAAGAGGTGGTCACGGTATTTCCTTATCATTTACACAATCAAAGACACTTTTTCGCCAAACCATTTTGCAAAAAACAATTTTGCCAAAAAAACACGGGCGCTAACCACTAAACAGCTTAATAACGGGATCATAGAAATAGCTGAGTTTTTTGTCTAATATATTAATTATTACAAATAAGACGTTAAACATATCAATGGAACTCAATGAGCATTGAACTCAGGCACTTACGCTACTTCATTGCCGTGGCTGAAGAGCTGCACTTTGGTCGTGCGGCAGAACGGTTACGTATCTCTCAGCCGCCGCTGAGCCAGCAAATTCAAATTTTGGAGGAGCAAATTGGTGCGCGATTATTCGACCGCAACAACCGCAATGTCAGCTTAACTCAAGCCGGTACTCTGTTTTTAAAAGAGTCCTATCAAATTCTGGCGCAGGTAAACTCGGCATCAGAAAAGGCAGCACGGCTGCATCGTGGAGAGTCCGGCGAGCTGACCATCGGTTTTACCTCATCAGCCCCCTTTATTAGCGTGGTCTCTAAAAACTTACGCGCATTCCGCCAATTACACCCGCAAGTCCATATCAAGATGCAGGAGGTCAATACCAAGCAACAAATTGAACCGCTGCTGGATGGGCGACTGGATCTGGGTGTGATGCGAAATACACGGTTGCCAGATGCACTGCAATATCGATTGCTGCTGCGTGAGCCCTTGGTTGCGGTGGTCCACGAAGATCACCCATTAGCTTCACTGCCTCAGGGGAGTGTCAAATTTAGCTCACTGGCGGAACAGCCTTTTGTCTTCTTTTCGCGTGAGGTGGGGACTGCGCTGTATGACGAGATCCTCACGCTGTTAGCGCGGGCGGGCATCACACCTTATATTACGCAGGAAGTCGGGGAGGCGATGACCATCGTGGGATTGGTCTCTTCCGGTTTAGGGGTTTCAATCTTGCCCGCCTCATTTACTCGGGTAAAAGTGGATGGAGTGAAATACTTGCCCTTGGCAGAAGCCAGTGCGACGACCGAAGTCTGGTTAGTTAACCACAAACACCGACCTGTTACCGCCCCAGCAGAAGCACTGATTCGCCTGATGGTGGCTGACATCATTTAATGCACGGGCCATATACCGTCTAAATAACCCGCATTTCGTCACCGGAAATCGGTGATTATGTGCAGTAAATCACATAACTAATCAAATAGTTGACGTCATATGCCAAAAGCCCCAACATAGCCGATAATCTTTATTTAGAAGCGCGAAAAATACTCGGTTGGCAGAGAAGGAGCCGGTTTAGTGATTACGGATGGACAGCCTGGGCATATTGATCAAATCAAGCAGACCAATGCAGGGGCCGTTTATCGGCTAATTGATTTGTTCGGCCCAATATCACGCATTGAACTGTCTAAGCGGGCGCAATTGGCCCCCGCCAGTATCACTAAAATCGTGCGAGAGCTGGTTGAAGCGCATCTGGTTAAAGAGACTGAATATCAAGATGTGGGTAGCCGTGGGCGGCCTGCCATTGGTTTAGTTCTAGATACCGAAGCTTGGCATTACGTCTCTGGGCGTATCAGCCGTGACTTTATCACCCTCGCATTGCGCGACCTCAGTAGCAAACTGGTGGTTGAAGATCAGATTCCATTACCTAATAGCCACCCGGAACCGCTGCTAAATCGTATTCTCAACGAAGTGGATCGCTTCTTTATCCGGCATCAAGAAAAGCTTGAAAGGCTAACGGCTATCGCGATTACCATGCCGGGCATCATTGATGCGCCAGCCGGTATTGTGCATAAAATGCCGTTTTATGATGTGAATGAAATGCTCCTTGGCCCCGCGCTAGAGCAGCGAACGGGACTGCCGGTCTATCTGCAACACGATATTTGCGCCTGGACCATGGCAGAAGCGCTATATGGTGCTTCGCGAGGATGCCAGAATGTGATTCAGGTAGTGATTGACCATAATGTGGGTGCTGGGGTGATTACCGCTGGCAGGGTATTACATGCCGGCAGTCGCAGTGTGGTCGAGATTGGTCATACCCAAGTTGATCCCTATGGCAAACTTTGTTATTGCGGTAATCATGGGTGCCTTGAGACGGTCGCCAGTATTGAAAATATGCTGGAAATTGCGCAACAGCGATTAAACGGCTCCATGAGTTCTTTATTACATAGCACACCATTGAGTGTTGAATCTTTATGTGATGCTGCCTTGGCGGGCGATCAACTCGCTAAAGATATTATATTGGGCGTAGGCCACAGCGTTGGGCGAATTGTTGCCATTATGGTCAATTTATTTAATCCAGAAAAAATTCTAGTGGGTTCGCCACTCAATAAAGCGGCCTCTATTTTACATCCGGCAATTGCATCTTGTATTCGCCAACAAGCACTGCCTGCATACAGCGATAATATCCTTGTTGAACCAACCGCATTCTTTAATCAGGGCACTATGCCCGGTGCCGCATTAGTCAAAGAAGCACTGTATAACGGTTCATTATTAGTGAAACTGCTACAAGGCTAACCTATTAACACTAATAATTAAGAGTTAATTATTAGTGGGTATGTCTAATGTACCTCGCCTATTAATAGCTATTATTCGTTAAAAACCTCTCTCAGTTCGGCAAAACCTTGCGCTAACGCAAGCTGTCCGATGTCGGCATCGCCTAGACTTTTATCCATGTTGCCTATTTCGCTAATGTTAAGCGAAAAGATGTAAGTCTGCGTGGCCAGATTTCGGAGTATTGTTATGTTAACGCGAGTATTTGTGACGGGCACTGACACCGCTGTGGGTAAAACTGTGGTGTCACGGGCTTTACTTCAGGCCCTAAGCCAAAATGGCAGAACAGCGGCGGGCTATAAACCCGTCGCGACAGAGAGCAAAGAAACACCCGATGGATTGCGTAATCAGGATGCGCTGATTTTACAGGCGTCGTCATCCATTGAGCTTAATTATCAGGAAGTTAACCCATTCCCGTTGCAAGCGGATGTTATCCATGCTTGTTCGGATACGCTGATTAATTACGGCGATATGACGGAAGGGTTACAGCGCTTATCTGCTAAAGCGGATACTGTGGTAGTCGAAGGCTGTGGTGGCTGGAAAGTCATGATGAATGACCAACGTTTCTATTCTGACTGGGTAATACAGGAACAATTACCGGTTATTTTAGTTGTCGGCATTAAGTTGGGCTGCATCAACCATGCTTTATTAACGGCACAAGCTATTATCAATGATGGATTACCATTATTAGGCTGGGTCGCGAATCGTATTAATCCTGGATTAGCGCATTATGCTGAAACAATCGCCATGCTACGTGAGCGTTTACCAGCACCACAGTTAGGGCAATTACCTTATTTGCCACATCCGGAAGAAAAGCCATTGGCAAAATATTTAGATTTGTCCGTAATCAGTCAATAATTTAATTACCCCGTCGATTGGGGGGATTAAGTGAATAATAGTCTGACGTCAATGGCCTATTTTAACGTGAATGATATACCGATATTGGGCGTAGCCAGCGCGCAATGGTTGTCGAAATAACGCAAGATAATAGCAAACCGGGGAGTAGGGTATATTCACCGGTCATTTCGCAAACCATTAATGCGGCCATAATCGGGGCATGAGTGGTAGCCGCCAACAGAGTTGCCATTCCGGTCAATGCCATTAACAACGCAATGTTGTCGCCGAGAGCGGGCCACCAAGCAAACATCTGCCCACATAACATGCCTAAAGCGGCACCAACAAACAGTGTCGGGGTAAATACGCCGCCCGGCGCGCCCGAACCGCTGCTCGCAAGCACGGCCAATAACTTGCATATCAGTATTCCGCCAATCAATAAAACCCCCGGTGGTGCAGTCAAGAATGACTGGACGACACTGTAGCCATTGCCCCAGACCTGCGGAAAAATCAGCGATAATAGCCCGACGATGATTCCCCCTAGCGCCAGTTGCAACGGGGGGGACAGGTTAAGTGAGCGAAAAGCATGCCCACTGGCAGTCATGGCTTTGAGAAATAATGGCCCACAAAAACCGGCTAAGAGTCCCAAGAGTGCCATCAGGAAATATTGTATCGGCCAAGGCGATGGCAGGGCTTCCATTTGATAAAGCGTTTCCTGACCACCATGCAACAAATTGGTGGTGAGCAAAGCACTGACGGCCGCAATCACCACGGGTCCGAGGGAGGCCAGCATTAAGGTGCCAAATAAGATTTCGGCAATAAACAGACTGCCCGCTAATGGTGCATGATAGGCGCTCGCCATCCCCGCCGCCGCACCACAAGCAACCCAAAGTTTCCACTCACTCGGTTTGGCATAGCGCTGCGCAAAAACCGAGGCAAATAGGGCCGCTAATAGCACCATCGCGCCTTCGCGACCAATGGCACTGCCGCTAGAAACCACTAATAAGGAGGCGAAAGATTTGACCAAACTGGCAGAGACATCTAATCGCCCATCACCAATTTCAATGGCTTCCATATAATCCGTCGGCGCACTGGGCTTTTGCTGCTGATAGCGTTGATATGCCCACAGTAATGTCCCGGCGGCCAAACCACCCAATGCGGGGGTTAATGCCCGCCGCCAGCCAGAAATCGACGACGCTGCGGCCACCAAACTGCCATCGGTTCGAGCGAAGAGTAGCCACTCTAGCCCCAACATGGCCTGATGAAATAACCAGACGATCAATGCGGCAATCATGCCCAGCATGATTGAAATCAGCAGTCGGCGCAGCATGGCGCGATAGTAATAGAGATGAGCAGGCCGTTTCATGCGGCGTTGTTGACTGCCATAAAGTCACTGGCTGACATAACGAGACAAACCTCTTTTTTAGCGCGATGGACAAAGTGAGATAGACAGATTGTTACTGGCTATCAATTGAATGACCAGTGAATCTTTATCAATGTGGCGAATAATATCGACAAAACAGCGCTATCAATAAAACATGATTATCAATAAAACAAAAGGGCGCACCAAAAGGCACGCCCTGACGGGGGTACGACACGAGATTACTCGCCGTTATTTATACGGGTATAAATAATTTTCTGGGTATCATTCTCGCAATGCCCAACCACTTGACCACCCGCTTGCTCCACCTGATCATTCGGCACGATATCCAGTTTAAAACCAGATTCAGGGACGCCATTACTGATAATCTTCTGTGCGATCTCCGCCTTGACGCTTTCGCAAGATGCCAGCGCAGCCAGCGGCGCGAGAGAGAATAACAAGGTGCTAATAATAAGCGTTTTTTTCATCATAAAATCCTTATGTGGATGAACAGTTTGCCTAGCGAATTGATCCCTAAACTCACCTTAAATGATAACTCAGATCCCTATAACCTCAAGTAAATCTGAGTTATAGCTATCATTTACGGATTAATCTGACGACCGGATAAGCGGTCAAGGCAGCGCTCAGTATTCGGCTCCCAATAGGCGTTTAAATTCTCACTGCGATTGCAGCTATCTTTCGCATCTTCAGCACGATCAAATTTATCGAAATTCTTTTCTACCCGATTATTCACTTTGCCGCGCAGACGATGATTATCATCCCACTGCTGTTGGCTTTGGCGCGCTTGCTCTTTGGACATCGGATCATTGTTTCCACCCACAGAAACGCAAGTGCTGCCCTGAGTACAGTTTGCCGATTGTGCCAATGCAGGAGTTTGCCATGTCAGCGGCAATGCCAACAGGGCGACCGGTAGAAAAACGCGGATCAGGCGTGGCAGGCTATTTATTTTCATCGTCTTAAGTCCCTTATCAGTCGGTGATGTTAAATCATCATGTAATTTACTGGCACGCTATCAGCGAATAAAAATTATATCACTGCTTGTGGCAGATAAACTAGTCGGCGACAACCTGACTGCGGGTAGGTAAAGTAACCTAATGCTAATTGAGAATGTTTGTTTAAATAACAATACGTTGATTACGATATAAAGAGATCTGAGCATGTTAAAAACGTCGCTACTATTTTTTTTCACCGCTTTAGCTGAAATTATTGGCTGTTTTTTACCTTATTTATGGTTACGCAAAGGGGGCGCAATTTGGTTATTGTTGCCTGCAGCAGCGAGCTTGGCGATGTTTGTTTGGTTACTCACCCTGCATCCTGCCGCGAGTGGGCGAGTCTATGCCGCATACGGTGGGGTCTATGTGGCAACAGCATTAATTTGGTTACGCGTAGTCGATGGCGTGAAACTTTCGGTCTTCGATTGGATAGGTGCAGGTGTTGCGCTGGCAGGGATGTTGATTATTGTGGCAGGTTGGCGAGTCAATTAGGCCTAGTGGAAGCGAAGCTATAAAAACCGACATTTTACTCTTATCGAAAGTACTAATGAATACTGATTCAGTGATATCAGTCGTGTGAGAGAAACTATTAATAAATGGAGTTAACATTACAACAAATATTAAGGCGAACGATACTGAACACCGTTCGCCTTAGCCTACCTAAATATGGCGAATCGCTCCTCCGGTAAGGCAGGAACAACTCTATTTTATGGGTGAATCCCGATGTCTCCAATATCAACACATGTACCGTCTGTGAAACAAATTATCTCTGCGTTTGCGATGGTTGAGAAAGCACCTGCAGCTAAAATTAAAGCAAATAAAAAGTTCTTCATAAAAAATCCATTTAAGTAAGTTGCTATCCCAGCGACTAAGCTGAGGGTGGAAAAAAATAGTAGCACGTAAAAGTAACTCGAAGTGCTTTATTAATATTTATTTACACTATAACATTGGTTGGTAATATTTATTTGGAATTTGGTGTGATGGTTAAAAATTAAAGTTCTTTATGCCAGGAATTACTGATACGACCAGGTGTGAAATGCGACACATATAGAAAACTCTATTAAATCACAAAGTTAAAATTCATTAAACTCAGTAAGTTATTGCTGTCACACATATCTCAGTTGGGCTGAAAATATATTAATCTTACGGGTGCTATATCTGATTTTTTACCCGTCCATAACTGGGGGGATCAGGATTTTGGGGAGTAACGTTATAAATACAGTCAAAATCTCCAGTTATTCGATGCATTAAAATATTAACTTTTAGCGATCGACTTTTATTTGATAGTTGAAATATCATCCCCATCCAAGATGAGAAGATTCTTTTAATGCATTTACCACAGCACCTGATTGATTCGCAATCACTAAGATTTTGTATGACGGATACAATAAAAATCACTTAAAGACAGAACCAAATGATTTTATTTTGATGAAATGTCTCATCTTTTTTTATCTTCCGCCGATTAATTAAAGTGAGTCACCCATAAACAGAGAATAAAAATGGTTATAAGTACAGGTCTGCACAGTAGCTCGTTAAATACAGAAAATCGATCTGGTAAGTATCATTCCAGTAATGATATATCTTCGCAGATTCAGGACATACAAGACAAGATTTCAAAAATCATGGAGCGTATGAGCAAAGGAGAATCCCTGTCAAAAGAAGAGCAAAGAGAATTGCAAGATCAACTGACGATGCTCTATGAGCAACTTGTTCAGTTAATGCGAAAGCAGGCTGAAGAAGGCGAAGACAAAAAAAATCACGGAGCAGATAAAACTGATATCAAAATATCCGTTACGCCAAAACTAACAAATATTGATGTTTTTGCCTGACATTTCCCAAAACGTAGTCACTCAGTCGTCCTCCAGTATATTATATAAGTGGAAATACGGCACACAAGGCGAGGCTGAAATGCGTCACGGAAGGTGAGGGGAAGCGGTCGAGACAAAAATTTTGCAGCTTCGCTCCCATTAGGCCAATTAAGGGCGGGGTGGTGAACACCCCAGCCTGAATATCATCTCTATTTAACTTTCGCGGTGAATACTCAGCCCAGCAAAAGATTGGCTGACCGGCATCATTTCCAGCGAGTTAATATTGACGCGTGCGGGCAGCGTGGCAACCCAATATACCGCTTCAGCGATATCTTCGGGGATCAATGGATTAGCGCCATCGTAGGTTTTATTCACTTTGTCACCATCGCCTTTAAAGCGCACCGCTGAAAACTCCGTGCCACCTACCATACCTGGCTCAATATCCGTCACACGAATACGGGTGCCGTGCAGATCGGCGCGCAGGCCCAGACTGAATTGCTTAACGAAAGCTTTGGTCGCGCCGTAAACATTCCCCCCGGCATACGGCCAGTTAGCGGCGGTAGAGCCAATGTTAATCACGTGGCCCACATTACGCTCGACCATCGCGGGCAACAAGGCACGAGTCATATTCACCAAACCTTTGGTGTTGGTGTCAATCATGGTATCCCAATCGTCAACATTGGCTTTGTGGGCCGGTTCCAGCCCTAATGCCAGCCCCGCATTGTTCACCAGCAGATCAATATTTTTCAGCTCAGCAGGCAGTTCATCAATAACCTGTTGAATCGCCGCACGATTTCGTACATCTAACCGAACAATATGCAACTTATCGCCCAGCTCATCTTTTAGCTCATCCAGCCGCTCCTGACGACGACCCGAGGCGATAACCTGATGACCGTGGCTAATAAATTTGCGGGCGATAGCCTCACCAAATCCGGAGGTCGCACCTGTAACGAAAACGATCATATGCATTCCTTATTTTTCATTGCCAAAAATATCATTGATATGATTAACATACGCTTAATTTAAGATGGAAGCGCTTGCGGGTTTTCAACGTCTGGACGGCCGCTGACGTACCTCATCACCCGTATTAGGGTTAAGTGTTAATGTATCGATTATCGATAGTAATGCGACCACGCCAATCACCACAAACGCTATCTGGAAATTTTCCAGTGGGATGGTGCCCTCACGATAGGGGTGAAACCACTCGGCAACCCGTAGAGCCAGCGCCCCAATGGCGATTCCCAAGCCCATTGAGAGCTGCTGCGCCATGTTGGAGAAGGTGTTGGCGCCGGACATTTTCGGCGCTGGCACCTCGGAATAGGCCAAGGTATTGAGTGCAGTAAACTGCATAGATCGCGTTAATCCACTGATAAAAAGGAGCAGGACTATCAGCGCATGGGGTGTCTCAGGTGTCATCAATGCATAAGCAAAGATGGTGACGGCATTCAGTAAACCATTGACCAGCAGTGTAGGGCGGAAACCAAAGCGGTACAGGATTGCGGAGGTAAAAGGCTTCATCGCCAAGTTGCCCGCAAAAACCGCCAAGACCAGATTTTCCATAAAGAAAGCACCTGCCACCAACAGCGGCAGAGCCGAACCACGCATTGCTGACTGGCTCATAATTTACGCCTTGGGGAAGGCCGGTAATATATTGATTTAGATGGGAATGGCTGGAAAATATTGAGCAGTGGAATCACGTTTCAAATCCGGAAAATTCTCTCACATATTTTGAGCATACCGGATCGGGGCGGGATTAAAAAGAAGTTATTAGCCAGAGGGGATATCAATAGTGCTGAATAATGCCGGTGTGATATGGAAAGAAAAGGGCTGTAGAAATAACAGCCCATATTGATATCAACGTGCTCAATTTCATGATTATTTTTTCTTGTAGACATCGGCTGTAGCATGAATTTTTGTATTGGTATTGGCGGATGTTACAACAAAATAATCACCACCCAATTCATCGGCCTTTTTAGATAGCTCTTCTTTGGCATCACTTGGTGCCAGTTCACCAGCCGTGACAATAGTGCCAATTTTTTCATATTGGCCGGGACTTTTGCTCAGTTCATCTTTAGTTAACAATTCGGCGGCGATAGCGCCGGAAGAGAATGCACCCAACAGAACTAACATCGTCATTGCTTTAAATAGTTTCATAGTAATCCTCGGTTCAAAGATATTGATAACCATGTGGAGCCTATTTGTATAGAAGTATAAGTATTGTTGTCATCACTGGTTTTATCCAGTTTGTGGCGTATCTTTCGGATTGTTGAACATTGAGGGTTGAGATCGGGCGTTATCAAGATAAACCTGAACCAGTAATGACAGCGCCCAAAACCCCAGATTATGCCTATCGCCATGATGGTGCGCATAATGTATATTATGTTAAATTGAATATGGCGATACGCACCCCGCGTTTGGCCTGTGGTTCTGATGCTGCTCACCTCTTCTTTCTTCTTGTTTTGTTAGCAGTTTAAAACTAAATGATAAAATCGGCCGATCGCGCTACATGAATTCTGTGCTAATGGCAGCACCATAAGGCGCAGAATCCACCCAGCTTAACCGATACAAACACCCCATCTAACACTCGCACACCAACTAACTCTGCGATTTCACTCGCGGTGCATTATCAAGTTGCCTAATCGATGGTGTAAAACTGGTGGCAATAGTCGCTATCACCACAGCCATGGCTGAGGCCAGTAAAACTGTCGAGCTACCAAAACGCATAGCAAGTGGCCCCGCAGCCAGTTCGCCGACGGGAATGGCAATAAATGAGCCTAAAGCATCATAAGCATAAACACGCGCAAGTTTTTCGGGCGGAATATGCGTTTGTAGCGAATTCGCCCACACCACGCCAAATTGCCCAAAACCGACCCCAGCAATAAAAAATCCGCCCATGAGAATGGCTGTCGAAGAGATCATACTGAGGAGAATAATCGGGACAGCACTCAGTGAAACCAATACCACACCCACCAACAGATCCCGCCGTGGACGCCATCGCAGCGCAATAAATGATCCGAAAATCAGACCGATACTTTGCGCGGCCACAATCATTCCCCACCCTACTCGCCCAAATGAGGCGTCCGCCACGATGGGGCCAAGGATCATCACTACGCCGCTGAAAGCCGCATTAACAATGGTGAACTGGACAACGATTGACCAGACCCATGAGCGAGCAATGAACTCTTTCCAGCCATCACGCAGATCCTGCAAGATATTGGTGGTTGATTCGAGAGACAATGCCGGGTTGGTTCGAACAAAGAAATAGAGCGGCGCGGCGGCGGCAAATCCCAAAGCATCAACAGCCAAGCCCCATCCCGGCCCAATTGTGCTGGTCAAAACACCCCCTAGCGAAGCACCAATGATCGTGCCTGCATAGATTCCCACTTGGATAAAGGCATTCGCTGCTCGGAGGTGAAATGCGGGGACGGTCTGTGGAACCATTGCCGAAGAGGCTGGCAGTGCAATGCCAGCGGCGGCACCATTAATGGTGCCAAGGAGAGCCAATCCCATGATGGTGGCTGTTCCGTCGAGCACTAACCAAGCAACCACCCCTTGGGATAAGGCGGCAATGGTCGATGATGACAGCAGAACAAGACTTCGGGAATACCGATCCGCAAGTACGCCACCAATCAATAAGAAGGCGACATTGAAAATAGAACGGGCGGCGACAACCAGACCTAAATCCGCAGCGGAACCGCCGATATCCAGCACGGCAAAAGCCAAGGCAATCGGCGCGATGCCATTGCCCAACACGGTGAGAAGACGGGCAAAAAATAGGTTTCTAAAGGGCGCATAATGAAACAAATGTCGGGAGTATGGCGCTGTTGCAGGTGTATTCACTCACTTTTCTCCGAAAATAACTCAATTTTTGCTCGGCTATGAGTGCTACCTTTTAATGCCGCTCATTTATAAGCACTATTGTTTATAAAGACTATTATTTATAAATGCTATGTTACCTCGTATTTCTATGAATACACTCATTATTCATCTGGAACAAATTGAAACCGTTGTTTAGTATGTATGTATCCCGTCTTCGCCATTAGCCAATCCTAACTCTATGAAAAAAATAATTAAGCGGCTGGAGATCATTAAAAGCGCCATTGAGCTTGAAGATGATGACATTGTCCGCCAGCAACTTCCCTACCTTAAAAGTGAAGCTGAAGATGCCGCGCTGGTGTTTATTGTCATGGCGATTGAGCAGGGAAAATTCAGTGACGCGCTGAAAGCCATTTCGGCGTGGCTGAACAACAAACATGGCGTGACACAGTGGCAGGATCTCGAATTGGCTGCCTGCAAACTGGAGCTGAAAGCGCTGGAGGAGCAGTTACGCGAGTTAATCGATAAACGAAATGAGCGGATTCAGTTGCTCGATGACTTTAACGATCTCTACCATGTCCGCCTTGGCCCGATCACCAAACAGATCCTGAATTTACGCAAGCAGTTGGCGGAGAGCACCCTGCGCAAAGCCGAGGCAGAAGCCCGCCGCAAAGAGCGCGACTATCGCAACTGCCAGCAATATATTGCTCAGGCCATCGATGAGTTGGCGGCGTTAAAGCAGCGCTGGCTATCGCTCTCCCCTATTTCCAGCGAAACCATAGCGATACGTCAACAGATCCAACAACAAACCGAATTGGTGACCTCACTGCTGGCCGAAATCCAAGAGCTGGAAAACAGCTTTTATTCGCGCAATACCGAATCAACCCGCAAAGCCCGTGAAGAGGCAAAAGAGAAATACGAAAGCTATCAGGAGCAGCAATATGATGCTGAGCAGCGGCATGACAGTGATCGAAAACTCTCTTCTGATCAGCGCCTTGAGCTAAAACGCTTGTGGCGGCAAGCCAGTCGGCTATGCCACCCCGACTTAGTGGCGGATGAGTTTAAAGAGAGAGCGCATCAGTTGATGGTCCAGCTCAATCAAGCTCGCCAACGAGGTGATTTCGCGGCGATCCATACTTTGCTGGAGAGTTTGAAGCAGGGGCTTGAGCCGCTGATGGCGAGCGACTGTATTGATGATCTTGAGCGACTTCGCCGGAAAATCAATGAAGTGAGAGACCAAATTGATGCCATGCTGCGCGAACTGGCTGAGTTGGAAGGCCAAGAGTCTTGGCGACTCGTCACCTCCCATGCCAATAAAGATGAGTGGTTCAAATCACAAGAGAAAGTGTTATCCAAGATCCTCAACAGTCTGGAGCAACAACTCGAAGAGGCCGCCTCAGAGGTATTTCAATTCTGCGGGAGTATGAGATAGTAGAAATTGCCTAAACTCTGCGGCAATGATGCGCATGATTAAGTTCGTCTTCATTCTCAAATAAGGTCATCAATGATGAAAGATAACGAATACCAGCCCCCGAAGGTCTGGAGTGAAAACAGTGAAAGCGGTGGTGTGTGGTCTAAGATCAATCGGCCCACTGCTGGCGCTCGATATGAGGCCACCCTGCCCGTCGGCAAACATCCCCTCCAGCTCTACTCTATGGCAACCCCCAATGGGCAGAAAGTCACCATTCTGCTCGAGGAGCTACTGGCACTCGGCGAGAAAGGGGCAGAATACGATGCACACTTAATCCGCATCAGTGAAGGCGACCAGTTCTCAAGTGGCTTTGTTGCCGTCAACCCCAACTCAAAAATCCCTGCGCTGATGGACCATTCAACGCCCACGCCAGTTAGGGTGTTTGAGTCAGGTGCGATTCTGCTCTATCTGGCCGACAAATTTGGTCATTTCCTGCCGAAATCCCACGCGGGCAGAACGGAAGCCCTGAATTGGCTGTTTTGGCTACAGGGTGCAGCCCCCTATTTGGGCGGCGGTTTTGGTCATTTTTATCACTACGCGCCGGTGAAAATTGAGTACGCGATTGACCGCTTCACCATGGAAGCCAAGCGCCAACTCGACTTGCTCAACACCCTGCTGAAAGACCGCGAGTACATCGCCGGTGATGAGTATTCGATTGCCGATATCGCCATCTGGCCTTGGTACGGCAACTTGGTGCTGGGCCTGCAATATGAAGCGGGTGAGTTTTTGGATGTAAAATCCTACACCCATCTGCTGCGCTGGACCGAAAATATCGGCAAGCGCCCCGCGGTACAGCGCGGCCGCATTGTTAACCGCACGTGGGGTGCTCCCGAAGAGCAGTTGCCAGAACGGCACGACGCCTCAGACTTCGATCGTTTGAAGTAATCTCAGAAAAGTACGCTGGGGAAACTCACCAGCGTACTGACTCTCCGCTAATTCCTTCACTGACAATCTCTCGCGATGGCTATTGATTAGCTAGCCAGGGCGATGTTGTGCTCCAGAAAATGATATCAGCGCCGAGATAATCTTCTGCGAATTGAACAAACTCCTCCTTGCTGAATGGCTTACCTGTCTCTGGATTTTTGTAGGTCAAGGTTGGCTCCTGCACTGCCATGGCAACCAGAGCCAGCTTACTTTTATATTGGTTGAAGAACGGATATGAGTTCTTCATTTGTGCCTTGCGCTTGGGAACAATATCCGGGCCGCCAAGCCCAATGTTGTTGGCACTGGCGAACTCAAACAATCGCCCCATGTAGTTGTGGTCGTTGTTCCATTCACACGGCCAGAAATTAACATATTGCACCACATGTGATTTGGTGAAGACCTTACGTGCAAAGGCGAGATTTTCCATTTCACTGGCGAAATAGTTATCACAGGAAAATCCCTTAGGTAGCCTTTTTTCATCCAGATCAATAGCTGTTTCCGGTAGGTTGACACCATAGACTCGGCCATCGAAGCGCTCTGCAATCGCGGCCAATAGAGCCTGATAACGGTGGCGCACAGCGGGGTCCCACTGTTGTGCCACCCAACCGGAACCCATGGGTTTCCCTTCACCCGGATTGTCGAATTGAGGCGAAATTCCACCACCGTACTGGGCATCATTCATCAAATAATCAGGTACATATCTGGCATTTTGCTCGAAAAATCGATCCTGTATCTGGATGAAAAGTTTTTTGTTGGCTGTCTTGAGACGTGCCAGATCCTGCTCAATCTGTGAGAAGTCATATTGGTCCTTCTCCGGCTCGAGTGACCGCCAATTATAAACGATCTGTGCGCCGCCAATGTCGCTACGCGCTATAATGATTGAGGCCGACTCGAGGTCACCAGAACTGGTATAGACAAAATTTTCGGGCGTTTTAGCCAATACGGAGAGTGTCGTAGCAAGCAGTGTGACTGCAACAATGGACCTAATGTTTATGGTCACGAGATTTTTCCTTTTTGAAATTTGATCCCTAGCCGTTTAGCCAGACGATGGAGGTTGCCGGTATCCAGATTGAGCGCCCGCGCACAGGCCGACCAATTTTGGCCATTCGCTTCCAGTGTTTTGCTGATCAATTGCCGCTGAAAATCGCGGGTGGCTGAGGAGAGATCGATGGCCGTCAAATCCTGTTCATCACTTAACGTCATCAGGGTAACAGGCCGCGTCACGGTAGCGGAAATGTTAAATAAGTCAGCCCGGAGGGAATAAGATTCAGCCCCCTGCTGTGAGGCGCGGGCCAATACGGCGGCGCGATAAATGGCATGTTCCAGTTCTCGGACATTGCCCGGCCAACTGTAACTCTCCAGCATACCCAGTGTTTCGGCGGGTATTCCCAGTTGATTCAGCCCCAGTTTTTTTCGGATGCGCTCGACAAAAAAGCCCGCCAGCAGGACGACATCCCCTTTTCTCTCCCGCAATGGCGGAACATGGAGCGGAAACACGCTGAGCCGATGAAAGAGGTCAACACGAAACTGCCCTGCTATCACTGCCTGTTTCAGATCGCAATTGGTCGCCGCAATGATCCGCACATTAACTCGCTTGGAGCTGTCATCACCCACGCGTTGCAGATCACCATATTGGATCACCCGCAGTAATTTGGCCTGAAGCACCAGTGACAGCTCACCAATCTCATCCAGAAACAGTGTGCCGTGATCCGCAATTTCAAATTTACCGGTGCGGTCATGGATGGCCCCAGTAAAAGCGCCCTTCACATGACCAAACAGTTCACTCTCAGCCACATTTTCAGGTAAAGCGGCACAGTTTAAATAGATCAGTGGTTTGGCCGACCTTGGCGATAAGTGGTGAATGGCTTTGGCGACCAACTCCTTACCCACACCCGTCTCACCCGTAATCAGCACATTCAGCTCTGAACCCGCCACCACACCGATCTCATGCTTCAGTTGCGCTATCAATGGCGAGAGGCCAATCATTTCGTCTTCCGCGTGTGGCATCGGCGGTTTTGGGCTGTTGAGTGCAGACTCCGTCGGTAAAGCCTGCTTCTCTAATGCATCCACCAACAGCGCATTATTGAGTGCCGAGGAGGCCAATGCACCAATCAATTTCAGTTCTTCATCGCTAAAGCCATCAAATTGCTGCGGATTCATGCTGTCGAAAGTCAGTGCGCCAATCAGCTCCTGATCCGCAAACAGCGGCAGCCCAATGCAAGCATGGACTTTCAACTCATCGTGACCGGGGATCAGACCATCATAGGGATCAGGTAGATGGCTGTCGGTGGGAAAGCGCACCACATTTCCCGCGCGGGCAATGGCTTCAAGTCGGGGGTGAGATGAGAGCGAAAAACGCCGACCCAGCACATCCGGCGATAAACCATCAATCGCCAAGGGGCGAAATAACTGCTGTTCATAGCGCAGCAGCGCTGAGGCGTCACACTGCAATAATTGCCGCAGACTGCTAATCAGCGTCTGAAAACGATCCTGCCCGGATAGGCCGCTCTGAAGCTCAATGGCGATTTGTGCCAGAGACTGGATGGATAAGCTCATGGTGTGTCATTCCGACAGAGTGTTAGTCGATATGACAATACAGAGCTTGTGTCATAATGACTAATGTTAATTTTTTACTCAGTAAAATCAGTGTGATATGAGTTGGCATAGCCTTTGCATTCTAAGGTGAGGGAAATCATTCACTTTGAGTAAGGTACAGTTCATGGCAATTCAGGTTAAAAATAATATCAAATGGGTTGGGCAACGTGATTGGGAAGTTCGCGATTTTCATGGCACTGAATACAAAACTCTAAAGGGTACCAGCTACAACAGCTATTTGATCCGCGAAGGAAAAAACGTGCTGATTGATACTGTCGATCAGAAATTCGGGCGAGATTTTGTCGCCAATTTAGAGCGGGAAATCGACCTGAATGCGCTCGATTACATCATTATTAATCATGCGGAAGAGGACCATGCCGGTGCATTAACCGAGTTGATGGCCCGCATCCCCCAGACGCCCATCTACTGCACCACCAATGCAATCGACTCGATTAATGGCCATCACCACCACCCTGAGTGGAATTTCATTACCGTCAAAACCGGCGACACCTTGGATATCGGCAATGGCAAGCAACTGATTTTTGTTGAGACGCCGATGTTGCACTGGCCAGACAGCATGATGACCTACATCACAGGTGATGCAGTACTGTTCAGTAATGATGCTTTTGGTCAGCACTATTGCGATGAGCATTTGTTCAATGATGAAGTTGACCAGACCGAGCTTTATGAGCAGTGCGCCCGCTACTATGCCAATATTTTGACACCGTTTAGCCGACTGGTGACGCCCAAAATCAATGAAATTCTGGGGTTCAATCTGCCCGTGTCAATGATTGCCACCTCTCATGGCGTGGTTTGGCGTGATAATCCGACCCAAATCGTGGCGAAGTATCTCGAATGGGCGGCCGATTATCAGGAAGATCGCATCACGATTTTCTATGACACCATGTCAAACAATACCCGAATGATGGCCGATGCCATTGCTCAGGGCATCCACGAAACCGACCCCGGCGTGGCGGTTAAAATCTACAATATTGCTCGCCACGATAAGAATGAAATTCTGACGCAAGTGTTTCGGGCAAAAGGCGTGTTGGTCGGCTCCTCCACCATGAATAATGTGATGATGCCAAAAATTGCAGGCATGTTGGAAGAGCTGGCAGGGCTGCGTTTTCGCAATAAAAAAGCGGCGGCATTTGGCAGTTTTGGTTGGACTGGCGGCGCAGTTGACCGCATTCAAACCCGACTGATGGATGCCGGATTTGATATCTCCCTCTCACTAAAAATGAAGTGGCGGCCCGATATCGATGGGTTAGAAGAGTGCCGCGAGCATGGGCGTAAGATTGCCCGCGAATGGGCACTTCACCCGCTGGTTCCTCTCTCATCCCCTGAGTCCGAAGCCACAGTGATCACGCTACCCAAAAGTAACGCCGAGAGTAATGGTGCACAAACCGAGGTGGCGGTCTCTATGCAGTCAATGCAGTGCAGCGTTTGTCAGTGGATCTATGATCCCGCACTGGGCGAGCCGCTGCAAGATGTCGCGCCCGGTACAGGCTGGGAAAATGTCCCTGAATACTTCCTCTGCCCTGAGTGTGGGCTGGGAAAATCTGTGTTCGACCCACTGTGAGCGAGGCGGTTATGAGTGAAAGTATCACTATTATTGGATCAGGATTTGCCGCCCGTCAGGTGGTTAAAAACCTGCGTAAACTCGCGCCTCAAGTGCCTATCCAGATGATCGCCGCCGACAGTGGCGTGGATTATAACAAACCGGATTTGAGTCACGTGTTCAGTCACCAGCAGAGTGCGGACGATCTGACCCGTCTGTCAGCCGAACAGTTTGCGGCTGACAATAACCTCACTCTGCTCATTGACACCCCCGTGACCGCCATCGATCGGCAGGCAAAGCAGATTGTGTGCGGCGATCACACCTTTGGCTATCACCAACTGGTGCTGGCGATGGGGGCGGCCGCCATTGTCCCCACGATACCGGGTCATGAGTTGATATTCACTTTCAACAGCCAACATGAGTATCGGCAACATCAGGAGAGCTTGCAGCAAGCGCGGCGTATTTTGGTGTTAGGTGGCGGATTGATTGGCGCAGAGTTGGCGATGGACTTACAACGCGGCGGCAAGCAGGTAGTTCTGGTGGATAAAGCCCATCACCTGCTCGCCTCCGCCATGCCAGTGGAGATCAGCAGCCGATTGCAGCATCGCCTCAGCCAAATGGGTATGACTCTGGCGTTTAATCAGGAGTTACTCCGCGTGGAGCAATGCGCCGATGGGCTACGAGTGGTGTTGAGTGGCGGGCAAGTTTACCTCGTTGATGCGGTGATTGCGGCGATCGGCTTAGCCCCTGAAACCGCCCTCGCTGCTGCTGCGGGCCTTGAGACGCAGCGCGGTATTCGGGTTAATAATCAATTGCGCACCTCTGATCCCGCGATCTTTGCTCTGGGTGATTGTGCGGAGATTGAGGGGCGGGTTCTGCCCTTCTTGCAGCCCATCTTGGTGGGCGCGATGACACTGGCAAAAAATCTGTTGGGCGGCGCGGAGTGCCTGACTCTGCCGCCGATGTTAGTCAAAGTCAAAACACCGGATCTGCCACTCTATTTCGCCGGGGAAGCTAGCCGTGGTGATCTCCACTGGGCGATCACCCTAACACCACAGGGCATGGTGGCCCGTGGTGTCGATGACGCGCAGCAGTTACGGGCTTTCGTGGTGACTGAGGCACAAACGCAGCTCGCGTTTTCGCTGCTACGTGAACTGAGCGCTTAATATCCAACTCATTTACACCGCAGTGAAACTCACAATGCTATCCCTCCGCCCCCGTCATAGGGGGTTTTTCCTGCAATTTTCATCACTTCTGCACCAAGAGTCACAAAGGGCGCGCGTCGGCTGGCGTAGATAATCCCGCCCGCTTGGGCGCGTACCGCTTTGACGGTATCGGTGATCGGGTCAATGATTTCGGCCACCACTTCATTCTTGCCTACCCACTCACCCGGTTGACGTAACAGCAGCAGAATGCCACTGGCGGGCGCACTGACAATTTCACCCGCCGTAAACGGCAACATCACAATCTCCCGCTGCGGCATGGCAGGCGCTGGCCCCGTAATTGCGCCTCGGTGCTGCAAATAGTGATAAATGCGTTCGGCATCCGCACTGGCCAGTGCATGGCTCACATCCTGTTGCCCGCGCAATTCGACCGTCACCGCCATGCAGGCGGGGGCCAGTTGAGTGAGACTCGGGTGCTGCGCCGCCAGCCGATGCCACGGCAAACCGCAAGCTTCATCGAAAGAGCCGCCCCCACTGTCTTGTGACAACAGCACGGTGTCGATAGCCAAAAACTGTGCCAGTGTCTCCACCTGATCACGCCAAGCGGGATCGGCATACAGATGTAAGATGGCGTGATCGTCACAATGGAGATCCAGCACCAGATCAGCATCACAGGCCAACTGCAACAGATGTTGGCGGATGGCGACCACCTCACTCGGGGCTGGCAACTCATGCAGTGCCGCCACCATCGCGGCGCGGATTTGTTGCCGCAGCCATTTTTCGTCGCCCGGACGCTTTGCCTTATCTGACAGGATGGATGCCAGCCGAGGCTCTGCCAAGCGGGCCAGATCAGGAAAATCGCGGTTGAAGTTACGGCCACTGACCAGATCGAAACGGCCAATTCCACTGTTCAGCAGCACCTGCGCGATACCTGCCGGGTTTGCCAGCGGCACGATAATGATTTCACTCTGAATTTCGCCGCGCCGTTCCGCCTGACTCAGTAATCTTTTAAGATAATGTAAAACCAGCATGCCGGGCAGTTCATCGGCATGGAGACCGGCTTGCAGGTAAATTTTTCCGCCAAGACCCGGCTGGCCGAAATGAAAATGGGTTAATTGACGCTGCCCACTGAGGGCATGTTCAGGTAACTTATGATGATTGATTTTCATTGGACGTCCTATCTGTGGAAAAGAAAGCCCGGCTTGACCGAATTGACAAAAAAATCCTTGAAATACTGAGCCAGGATGGCCGCATCTCTTATCAGAAGCTGTCTGAACAGGTCAATCTGACCGCGCGCCCCTGTCTGGAGCGAGTGAGGCTACTGGAGCGCGCCGGTATTATTCGTGGCTACAGCGCTCTTATTGAGCTGCCGGAGCCGGAGCACGCCTTTGTGATTCAGGCACAAATTGCCCTTGCTGATCACGGTCAGTCTCAAGCCGCTTTCGAGCAAGAGGTGCGCAAAACACCCGAGGTGCTGGATTGCTGGCTGGTCGGCGGCAGCTTTGATTTTCTGCTGCGCATTGGCTGCCGCAACATGGAGCACTACCGCTTGCTGGCCGATAACTGGCTGACCAGCAAAAAATTTCGGGTCGATAAAATCGTCACCCTGACCGAGTTACAGGTGATCAAGCGATCTTGACTCTGGCTGTTCAATCGTGGCGGGCAAAGGCGAGCCAGCGCCGTTCTGCCCGCGAAAACAGAAAAATCAACATAAAAGTACAGAGCAGATAGAGCGCGGCGGCCATCAGAAATGGGATAAACGGCGAATAGGTCGAGGCATAGAAAGCCCGCGCCACACCGGTGATATCCAGCAAGGTGACGGTGCTGGCTAATGAGGTGGCATGGAGCAGAAAGACCATCTCGTTATTCAGCGCCGGAATACCACGCCGCAGTGTGGCGGGCAGCACCAGCCGACGAATAATCTGCCCCTGACTCATGCCAAACGCCTCGCCCGCGACCCACTCCTGACGTGGAAACGTCACCATCATGCCCGCCAGCAGTTCCGCGACATAGGCGCTGGTATTGAGCACCAGAGCTAGCGTGGCGCAGAAGGTGGCATCGCGGAACAGTAGCCAAAACGGTTGATCGTCCTGCCAGCCTAGCTGCACGATGTCAAATTGCGACAGGCCATAGTAGATCAGCATCAGTTGCAGATAGAGCGGCGTACTGCGGAAGAAGTAGGTGATGCTGCGGATCAGCCAAGAGAGTGGCCGTGGACCAAATGCCTGCCCGACTGCCATCAACAGCGCCAGCAACATGCCCGGCACCACTGAGAGTAAAAACAGTTTGGCGGTCATCGCCAAGCCAGTGGTATCAGAGCCGTCGCTGTATAAAAAGGTTGGCGCGGCTTCCAGCATAGTTTGCAAGTTCATCAGCGCGCCCTCGCCGCAGTGGAGGTCGATAGCGCATAGCGCCGCGCCAACAGGCTAAAGCCCCAGCTAGAGAGTGCAGTAATGACCATGTAGATCATCGCCACCAAGAAGTAGAACAAGAACGGTTTTTGTGTCGCGCGCCCTGCCTGCTCTGCCAGCCACACCATATCTTCCAATCCCAGAATGGAGATCAGTGCTGACGCCTTCATCAATCCCAGCCAGTTATTATTGATGCCCGGAATGGCAAAACTGAGCATCTGCGGCAGCATAATACGGCGGAACACCTGCGCTGGGCGCATTCCGTAGGCCACCGCCGCCTCTAGCTGGCCGCGATCCACCGTTTGAAATGCCCCCCGGAAGGTTTCGGTGTAATAAGCGCCGAACACAATACCAATCGCCAACACACCAGAGATAAAGGTGTTGAAGCGCACTGGCCCCAAGCCGAGTAAGCCGAGGAAACCATTCACCAGCATTTCGCCGCCAAAGAACAGCAGCAGCATAATCACCAGCTCAGGGATACCCCGCACCAGTGTGGTGTAGCCAGTCGATATCCAGCGCAGCCAGCGCGGGCCAAACAGTTTGATCACCGCATTCATCAGCCCGAGGGTGAGTGCCACCGCTAATGAAAGCAGCATCACACACAGTGATAACCCTGCGCCCTGAGCCAGTAATGGCAAATAGTCTATGACCATTATCGGCCTCCCGTCGGGTTTGGCTTGATCAGGCGACTCAGGTGACCATCACGCTGAGTCGCCATCAACATCTTGGTGGCGGTAAAAATCCTAGTCGCCGTAAATATCAAAGCTGAAATATTTCTTCTGGATAGCGTCATAGGTACCATCAGCGCGGATAGCTTTAATTGCGCCATTCAGGGCATCGCGCAGTGCCGGGTTCTCTTTGCCGACGGCAATACCCACGTCAGAGGAGATGGTTTCATCTTGGATAACCGGGCCAGCGAAAGCAAATTTCTGCCCGCGTGGCGTGTCGATAAAGCTACTGGCGGCCTGAATGTTATCTTGCAGCGACGCATTAATACGACCGGACAGCAGATCCAGATAGACATTATCCTGATTGGCGTAAGAGACGATTTTCACCCCCTGTCCACTCCAATGTTTTTTCGCGTAGGTTTCATGAATCGATCCGGTCTGCACGCCGACGGTTTTGCCTTTCAGGCTCGCCACCTCCGGTAACAGC
The DNA here is from genome assembly GCF_013282725.1 of Yersinia mollaretii ATCC 43969. Lineage (NCBI taxonomy): Bacteria > Pseudomonadati > Pseudomonadota > Gammaproteobacteria > Enterobacterales > Yersiniaceae > Yersinia > Yersinia mollaretii. Next base: position 3,525,516 of record NZ_CP054043.1, read on the forward strand.
GGGCTGCCTTTACGCGCAACTAACTGCGCCGCACTGCGATAGTAGCGGTCAGTAAAATCGACCTCTTTTTTGCGCTCATCCGTGATGCTGAGTGACGCAATAATGGCATCGAATTTGCGGGCGTTGAGAGCAGCAATCATACTTTCAAAGGGCTGCTTCACGAAGACACATTTGGCGTGCAGATTGTCACACAGCGCATTGGCGATATCGATATCAAATCCGGTGATCTCACCACTGGGGGAGAGCACGTCAAAAGGAGGATACCCCCCGTCGACACCAAAGCTGATGGTCTCAATCGTCTGAGCCGCCACCGGAGCAGAGAGCATCGGTGCAGAAAGTATCAGGCCAGTAAGCAGTGCCGCTAATGTCTTTTTCATGGTTAAGATCCCGGTGTTGGCAAGTGGTGATAAACGGAAAATCCTTAGAAACCGTCACTCATTAGAATCGAAGCGAGAGGCAGGTCAAGCCGCCATCCATTTTTTTAAATTCACTGGTATTGAGTTGGATGATGGGCATCCCCAGTTTTTCAATTTGCGCCAAGGTGTCAGGATAACCCTGCGGGGTAATCAGCGTATCATTGATCCATAAGGTATTACCGGCGTAGGACTCCGCTTCAGGAATCACAATGGTATCAAACGCGGCAAAGGCCGGATGGTGCTGGTAATCTTCCGTCAGCAGCAAAGTGTTGCGGCCTACATAGTTAACAATGGATTTCAGGTGCAGTCCGGCACTCACTTCAATGGCGGTCACCTGATAGCCATAGCGCGCTACCGCGCCAGTAAACTCATCAATGCCCGCCTGATCCGTGCGGGACGTTAGCCCAATGAAGAATTGCTTATCCACCAACAGCACATCGCCACCATCAAGGTGACCGCGCTGGCTCATACGAAACACCGGGCGATCCGTGAAGAGCGGCTCGATGGTGTCCACCTCCCCCTGACGACTCGGCGCACCGGGGTGAGTGATCACCGCCAGTTCTGGCATCACCACGGCGGTATCTTCAACAAAGTGCGCATCGGGGTAAGCGGGAGCCGCAGGTAAAATCGTCACTTTCAGCCCCAGTCGCAGCAAGGTATCCACATAAGCCAAAAACTGCTGACCGGTGGCCGCGATATCCGGTGCGCCCAGTTGGGAAGTGGTCTGGCCGCTACCACAGGTTTCTGCGGGGAGTCTGGCGATGGCTTGAGTAAAGTGCATAGGCGATTCTCTTGATTGGATGGGAGCAAAGGTGTTGATCTGATTATTAAACAGATAGTGTCACCAATCAGGTTGAATCAGCCCATTGCCGCTATACATTTACGCTGTATATGACTTTGAGGGCGACCTATTCCGCTGTTGCACATATAATGAGTTAATGAATGATTTAAATCGCGAAGGACGCTAAATGAAGAGATTACTGGTAGTAATGATTGCGCTGATCCTGTTTGGCTGCGCCAATAGCGGCCATGTCGGGGTCAGCGGCGGGTCGAGCGGGATCTCCAGTATCAGCATTGGCACGGGCGTGCGGCGCTAAAGAGGAGAACTCCGCCGCCTGTGCTTTGAGTACACGCTATCTGCCTGCGAACCTATTGATGTCCATCACCTTTCATCACCCGCCTCCCTTGCTGATCAATGACGATGTCCCCATCCTCTTTGCTAAATGGCCCCTGTTGCGGGTCAGGTAAAATGTCCAGCACCGCCTCCGAAGGTCGGCACAGTTTCGTGCCAACCGATGTCACGACAATCGGCCGATTGATCAACATGGGGTGCGCCAGCATGGCATCAATTAATTCATCATCAGTGAATGTCTCATCGGACAGACCCAGCGCCTCATAAGGCTCTACATTTTTACGCAACAGCGCACGGGCAGTGATCCCCATATTCAAAATCAAAGTCACCAGCTCATCCCGTGAAGGGGGTGTTTCAAGGTACAAAATCACGGTCGGTTCATTGCCGCTGTTACGGATAAGTTCCAGCGTATTACGCGATGTTCCACAGGCCGGATTGTGATAAATAGTGATAGCTGACATAACTCACTCTCTTATTTCAGGTGGCATTACACCACGCCAAAGGATAAACGGATCGCCAAAGCGGCCAGTGTGACAAAGAGCACTGGCAGCGTCATGATGATGCCGACACGGAAATAGTAGCCCCAAGTGATGGTGATATTTTTTTGTGCCAAAACATGCAGCCACAGCAAGGTTGCCAAACTGCCGATGGGGGTAATTTTCGGCCCAAGATCGCTGCCAATAATATTAGCGTAGATCATCGCCTCCTTGACGACGCCCGTGGCAGTGCTGGCATCAATCGACAGTGCGCCGATCAGTACTGTTGGCATGTTATTCATCACCGATGACAGTATCGCCGTCAGGAATCCCGTCCCCATCGTCGCTCCCCACACACCATAATGGGCAAAGGTATTGAGCACGTCGGATAAGATAACCGTAAGCCCGGCGTTGCGCAGGCCATACACCACCAAATACATCCCCAGCGAGAAAATCACGATTTGCCACGGCGCTTCTTTCAGCACTTTTCCGGTATCAATCACCTGACCCCGACGAGCAACCCACCAGAGAATCAGGGCGGCAACCGCAGCCACCGCACTGACGGGCACGCCAAGTGGCTCGAGAACAAAAAAGCCCACCAGTAACAGAGCCAAAACCACCCAACCCGTTTTGAAGGTGCGCATATCGCGGATAGCTTCACGGGGGCGTTTTAGCTTCGACACATCATAAGTTGCGGGAATATCTTTGCGAAAGAACAAATGGAGCATCGCCAGAGTGGCAATGATGGCGGCAATATCGACCGGCACCATAATAGAGGCATACGCGTTAAAGCCGAGCTGGAAAAAGTCGGCGGAGACGATATTCACCAGATTGGAGACAATCAGTGGCAAACTGGCGGTATCGGCAATAAACCCCGCCGCCATGACGAAGGCCAGCGTGGATCCTCGGCTGAAACCCAGTGCTAAAAGCATCGCAATAACAATGGGGGTCAGGATCAATGCGGCACCATCATTGGCGAACAGGGCTGCAACACAGGCACCCAGCAGGATGATGTAGGTGAAAAGCCAACGGCCTCGCCCCTTTCCCCAATGGGCAACATGCAAAGCCGCCCATTCAAAAAATCCTGATTTATCGAGTAACAGGCTAATGATGATCACCGCGATAAAGGTCGCGGTGGCATTCCAGACTATCTGCCAGACCACGGGAATGTCACCAACATGGACAACTCCGGTGAGCAAGGCCATTGCTGCCCCCATGGCTGCACTCCAACCGATGCCCAGCCCCTTGGGCTGCCAGATCACCAAGATTAAGGTCAAAATAAAAATTGCACCGGCCAGCCACATAACACGCTCCAAAAAAACATATCTGTAAAATCGAATATATTAAGGTAAATTTTTAACGTCTACTGACAGACACCGTGACTCTGTTGCAAGCGTTTCACGAGCTGGGCAACTTCGACAAACTGGCACTCTGACGCCTGCGCAAGGATATTGGCCGCCCAAACCGCCAGATGGGGGGATAGCCGATAGTAAATCCATTTCCCCTCACGGCGATCCAGCAAAACGCCGGACTCGCGGAGCATTGCTAGGTGGCGTGAGATCTTCGGTTGTGCTTCCTGAATCGCCGTGGTGATATCACACACACACAACTCGCCAGTTTCCCGCAGTAATAGCAGGATGCTCAGACGTGTCTCATCGGAGAGTAGTTTGAAAAATTGAAGCGGTGTTAGCTGAGGCATATAAGCTCCCTTTGTCAGGAAAAAATCATACTCTGTAAGGTGAGCATGTCAATAACACATTTGATTAAACGAATGTGTTCGCATCCCAAGGCGCGGTCGCCCCTTCACACAATGAGCTATCAATCGCTTGGTCATGATCCTCACAGGTGCCCAAGACACCTGTTTTACTTAATTCTGATGCACCCTACTCTTTACCTCCCCCAGTCTCCTCCATTGAGAACCTTGCTGAAATCGCATCTCGCTCGTAGCCTTGTCGCTGAGTCAAAATAGTGTACAGCTCTGGGCGACGGCCATAGATCCAGCGCCGCCCGGTGCTGAGTGGGATCAAACTGAGATCTAACTGCGCGGTGACCATCATGTCAGCCGCCGCCCATGTCTCCTCAATAATGCGGCCATAAGGGTCGAGAATCATGGCATTACCGGTGCGCACCTCATCATCATCCGCGCCAATACAATTGCTGAATAGGATAAATAGGCCATTATCATGGGCGCGCGCCGGTAACCAACGCATCAGCCATTCCCGACCATTGACGCCACGAATCGCAGCGGCCATCTCCTCTTCTCTTTCCGCACGTTGCTCCCACAGCAATACCGGAATGGGCTTCATCCCATACGGGCTACGCGAATTTGTCCCGCCAGTCTGATGTGGCGCTAATAGGATATCAGCCCCCAATAACGTGGTCGCACGAACATTCTCGACCAGATTATTATCCCAGCAAATGAGAATCCCCACTTTAACGCCCCACGGGGTGTCAAAAACCGTGTAAGCATCCCCGCTGCTGATCGCCGGATGCTCAAATGCATGTAATTTCCGATGCGTATGGAGAGAACCATCGGGCATACAGGCCACATAGGCATTATAGAGCCGCCCGTCGTCTGCCAACTCAATCAGCCCCACGCCAATCAACATCTGATGTTTCACCGCCAAAGCGCGGACCAAGGCAATCGAGGGGCTGCTGTCAATCGGTTCAGCTAAGGCGGTGACTTGATCCGCCGTCAGCTTAGGGACATGCCAATAGCCGGTAATGCACATCTCGGGAAAAGCCAATATTTGAATATGTTGCAAGGCCGCTTGCTCAATGTATTTTTCAATCACTAACAGATTATATTGCTTATTATTGGCTTGATGCTGGAACTGCACGGTTGCTGCTGCTATTAATTGTGACGTTGTCACGATAACCTCCAAAGAATATCACCCGCTGATTTTTATCATTGGTATTACAGCAGCCCTATTGATAACTTTATAATGAATGATTTTCCTTTATTGATTACCAATTGGAATGGAATGGGATGAACATCAAGCTGCTAAAAGCCTTTGTGATGCTGGCGAAAACGGGGAGCTATCGTGAGTCAGCGCAAGCGCTTTACATGACACAACCCGCACTGACCAAGCAGATTAATTTGCTGGAGTCGCGACTCAATATTCGCCTCTTTTCTCGTGGTCGCCATGGCGCGATGCTCACCCCCAGTGGTCAGCAATTGCTGGCGCAGGCGGAGAAAATGGTCAATCAATCTGAGTTGTTCTTGCAACAGGCGGCACGGGTGGCGAAGGGGATTGAGGGCTTTCTTGCCATCGGTTTTGGATTATCGACGTTCTATCTTGCCCCCCACTTTATCGCAAAATTTAGGCCGCAATTTCCCGACGTGGCGATCACGCTGGAGGATATTCCCTCTGCGCAGCAAATGGCGCTGTTAACCCAAGGTGAGTTGCAGATAGGTTTTGTTCGTCGCCCTCCTAGAACGCCCTTGCACTTTCATCCCCTATTCGAAGATCGTTTGGTGCTGGTGACACCGGAAAAAAACGCGCTAACGCCTGATGAGTGGTTAACCCGTCTGCCATTATTACGCCTCTATACTGAGCGAGGGCGTGGACTCAATACACAAATTGATCTCTACTTGCAGTCCAACCTGCTCGATATCGCGGTGATACAAGAAGTGGAAGATATCCAAACCATACTGGCGCTGGTGATTGCTGGCCTAGGGGTAGCCCTTTTGCCACAAAGTGTGGTGCATATCGCCCCGCCGACCATCAACCTCATGCCGCTCAAGGGGGATGCACTCAGTTGGCAAGTTGGTATTGCTTGGAATGACGCCATTTTGGATTTGGTACGCGATAATTTTATCAAAATGGCGATCAGTGAACGGTGCCCGCCCGTTAGCGGAACGGCGGCTCATTAAAGGTGCGTAATTTGCGCGAGTGCAGTTGATCCCCCTCTGCCCGCAGCAAATCTATAGCCCGAATACCAATCTGTAAGTGCTCAGAAATCGCCCCTTCATAGAAATGGTTGGCCTGCCCCGGCAACTTGATTTCACCATGCAGCGGTTTATCCGACACGCAGAGCAAGGTGCCATAGGGCACGCGGAAGCGATAGCCTTGTGCCGCAATGGTGGCACTCTCCATATCTACTGCCACGGCACGACTTAAACTGAAGCGTAGCGCGGAAGCAGAAAAACGCAGCTCCCAGTTACGATCGTCTGATGTCACCACGGTGCCCGTGCGCAGCCGCTGTTTGACCTCGACGCCCGGCATTCCGCTAACCGCTTTGGTGGCGTCATAGAGTGCCCGTTGCACCTCGGCGATACTGGGGATCGGAATGTCCGGCGGCAGCACCGCATCCAGCACATGGTCGTCACGCAGATAAGCATGGGCCAGCACATAATCACCAATGGCCTGACTTTCACGCAGCCCACCGCAGTGGCCGATCATCAACCACGCATGGGGCCGCAACACCGCCAGATGATCACAGATGGTTTTGGCATTCGATGGGCCAACACCAATATTCACCAGCGTGATGCCATGCCCACTCTCGGCGATTAAGTGATATGCCGGCATCTGATGTTTTTTCCACGCCAGATCAGAGGTGGTTCTTTCTGGATCGGCATTTTCCGCCGTGATGTAGCTGCCCCCGGCGCAGGATAACGCTTTGTAGGGGCTGGTCGGGTCTAGAATTTGCTCACAGGCCCAACTGACAAACTCATCAACGTAGCGGCTGTAATTGGTAAACAGAATATAGGGCTGAATATGTTCTGCTGGCGTGCCGGTATAGTGTTTCAGTCGCGCCAGTGAGAAATCGGTGCGCAGCGCATCAAAATGCGACAACGGAAAATCAGCAGAGTCGGTATCAATACCGTCGGTGATGGCATCGCCGATTTTCGCTAGATCGGTGATCGGGAAGTGCTGCGCCAGCCCTGCCGTCATTGAGCGGTCAAGAATCAGGTCGGAACCATCGATCACAAAGGGATACGGCATCTCTTGTTGTGACGGTGTCACTTCAAACACTGCACCATACTCACTCTCCAACAGAGTCAGTTGCTCGGTCAGGTACTCCCGAAACAGAGTTGGCCGCGTCACCGTGGTGCTGTATTGGCCGGTGCGCGAGAAACGACCATAGGCGCGAGTGCGTTGATGGTCGCGGAATCGCCCATCCCAACTGACACTCAGTTGCGGATAGGAAAACAGCCCCTTGGCTCGCTCGCCCACATCTGGCAGCGCGCCGTCACGGATAAAGGCGCTGATAGCATCACGTAATGCCGCCAGCGCCGACTCATATAACGTCTCCAGTCGATCAATCGCCTCGGTGGCCGAGAGATGAGTTGTCACTTGTGATTGATTCAAGATAACTCCTTTCAATTCAATACGCGTAATGGCGGTGATGAGTTTACCCAATAACCCTATACAGAAATACATCAAAATGCGCTATTTAGCCGCAAATTTATCAATCGCACCCCGCCGACTTTTATCACCCAAGGCGTTTTTTTGTCCATTTTGTCGCTATAAACAACGGGCGATTTTGCCACTTGTTCCGGCGTTTGATTTACCCGCATTAGCCCTAAAATAGAGGCTGTCGCAGATAACACATTATTTTCTGCCTTGAGCTTCATTACAAAGGTCTCTTTTGCGTGGCGAAATCATTTTTACGCAGTGGTAGTTTGGACGATATTCTGGCGTTGGGCGAAAACGGGCAACCGGTTTATGCTTCAGCGCTTCAGATCAGAGAGGCATTGCGCCTTAAAAAACAGCAGCATATTGCTGATTGCCTCGCCATTCCTCAGCTCAATGAGCAAGGCGACCGCATTGACTGGTATGCCCCCATTGAAGGTAAAGTGACCTCATGGATCGCGGCCAGTCATGCAGAACGTAAAGCCGCGATTAAGCAGCTCTCTGCCTGTCTCTCCAGCGCCAATGACTTGTGCCAACGCGCGCAAAAATCAGATAAAGCGGCTCAACGGCTCTTCGGTGTCCTGCTCGCCAAAACCCTGCAATTCCCTGATCAGAGTTATGTCTATTTAGTGGCGGGGAAGCCGGTGCTCACCTTCTGGGGCTTTGTCAGTCAGGATAAAAAGACGCGCACCGATCCACTCGATTGCTTACGTCAAACCGCCGACATTATCGAGCCGCCGATCACCACCCTGAGTGCCGCGCCGCTGGCGCCGGTTGCCCCGCCGGTAGCTGCTGTCGTCGAGTTGCCCCCTGAACCAGAGCTCCCTCCTGCGCCGCTGCCTACCCCTGTTGCAGAACCGACACCTCCGGTGGAACCAGTGAAAAAAACCGTTCGCTGGCTGCGATTCAGTTGGGTTCTGCCAGTATTGGCACTCATTATCGCATTGATAGTGCAATTCAGTGGCGGAATGACGGAAAAGGCCACGGCGGCCCCGGAGGTCAAAGCGGCGGTGGTTGAGTCGCCAGCGGCTGAAGAGCCAAAAACGGAAGAAAAAACCGCGCCCGCGGAGCCACCAATGCCTGCTAAGCCACCCATAAAAGTGGCCGCGCCCGCCGTCAAAATTATCCCACCGCTGCTGGAACCCCAGCTCCCGCTGGATAAAGCCACTGTGGCTCCTGCCCCCATCGCAGCTGAAGAGGCCGTCGCCCCTGAGCTAAGTGCTGCGGAGAGTAAAGGTGCGCTGATCTTACCTTCCGATGCGGTCAAAGTGGGTTCAACGGCCTTCCTGAATGGCAACTGGCGTGTCAGCCCAGACATTAAAGCCGCCCGGACAGGCAAAGCGCCGAGTCTGAGATATCAGATTAAAAACGGCAAAGGCACGGTAAAAATCACCCATGGCGATAATGTCACTTGCCGCGCAAACATTACTGCCGGACTGATGAAGTCAGGCAATTTGGTGATCAATAGCCGTTATAAGGCGCAGTGTAGTGATGGCTCTAAATATCAAATACCGGAGATCGTCTGTAAGCAAGGTTTGACCGGCGTTGCCGAGTGCAAAGGCCGTTACGACGCCAATACAACCCTTCCCATGACGATGAAGCGTGAGACTAAATAATATTATGCTGGCAACGATCACTGATTTTAAACAGAAAATCACGCTTATTCAGGACAGTGGCATCCAGTTTCTGGACTTCGCGTTAAAGCCCGAATTCGATACTGAGCTGCCGAATAAATTTGTGCGCAAAAGTGCCAACGGCCCACTGCTGCGCTTGAATTACCATGCCCATAATGGCAAATACTCACTGATGATGCCGGGTGCTGCGCCTGAGATTGTTAAACCTGAATTTAGCTTTCCTCTGGAACAGTCGCTCAAGCTGCTGAACAAAATTTGGCTCCCCCTGCCATTTTTGCGCTTTAATCCCCCGCGCACCTTTGTTAATGGGCCAGACAACTGGGCCAGAGTGCAAATTTTAGTGTTGGACACGCCGGATCAAGATGGCAATACCCTGCGCGTCACCATGGCTTTTGATACCAAAGCCTATCCTGAAGGTCACGCCAATGAGTCCTTGGCCCCCAATGAAAATGACATCAAAACAGGTTTAGGTTTTGCGCTGGCCTACCACAATGAAGAGCTGGCAGAGTTCCTCGATTTGACGTGGGTTGACGGCTGGCTACGTGAAGTCTTTACTCAACAAGCGAGCGAACAAGAGGCGCGAACCGCACGGCATATCACCGCGTCGTTGCGTGAGTTTGAGTATCAAGCGCACTATCTTAATTTGTTGGAACTGCTGGGCAGCCAGATTGGCGTACCCGAGATCAAAATCAATACCAGCACCTTGCAAGAGCCGGTCGTCAATGTTGATCTGATTCTGGATGTGGGTAACTCCCATACTTGCGGAATTTTGGTGGAAGATCATGCCGATGAGAGTAACGGGCTAAAACAGACTTATGAGCTACAAATTCGTGATTTGAGCGAGCCTCACTCTCTGTATAACGAATTGTTTGAAAGTCGGGTTGAGTTTGCGCAGGCGAAGTTTGGTAAGCAGAATTTCTCCGTCGAGAGTGGTCGTGATGATGCCTTTATCTGGCCCTCAATAACTCGTGTTGGCCGCGAAGCTAGCCGTATGGCGCTGCAACGATTAGGCACCGAAGGATCTACTGGCATCTCCAGCCCACGTCGCTATTTGTGGGATGAGGAGAGCTATGCTCCGGGCTGGCGTTTCAATGAAACACAACACGGAACGCAGACACAGGAATCTCCGGCGACGGCATTGCCGTTGACCTATCTGGTGAATGATGAGGGTCAACCGCTGTATGGCCTGCCCGTGGATGAACGGCTACCGGTATTTGCCCCCCACTACAGCCGCAGCTCATTGATGACATTTATGCTGTCAGAGCTGCTGGCGCAAGCGCTGATGCAGATCAACAGCGTGGCGCAACGTCTGAAAATGACCCATGCCAATGCCCCACGCCAATTGCGAGCGATCATTCTGACCCTGCCCTCTGCCATGCCAAAACCGGAGCGCGAGATTTTCCGTCGTCGAATGCATGAAGCTATCGCCTTAGTCTGGAAATCGATGGGCTGGCATCCGGCAGATGAAAGTTTTGTCTCGGAGCAAGATCGCACCAAAAGCCAAATTCCAGTGCCGAGTGTGCAGATGGAGTGGGATGAAGCGACTTGTGGCCAGATGGTCTATCTGTATAACGAAACACAGGTTAATTTTGGCGGCCGCACTGCCGCCTTCTTTGCCAGCATGGCACGGCCCGATAAGCAGCTTGAAGCGGGCGAAGTGGCCGGAAAAACCGTGCGGATCGCCTCGATTGATATTGGTGGAGGCACCACGGATCTAGCGATTACGCAGTACTGGCTGGATGATGGCATTGGCAACAATGTCAAAATCAGCCCGCGCCTACTGTTCCGCGAAGGCTTCAAAGTGGCAGGTGACGATATCTTACTGGATGTCATTCAGCTCTATATTTTACCCGCCCTTCAGGCGCGGTTGAAAAAAGCAGTTGTCGCCAACAGTGATGTGCTGATGGATAAACTCTTCGGCAATGATGGCAGGATGGACGGGCAATCGACACTGCGCCAGCAAGCAACATTGCAGATCTTTATGCCAGCAGGCCGGGCCATTCTGGAAGCCTATGAAAACTTTGACCCGCTGGACGCCAATGCTGAGATTGAAGCCAGCTTTGGCGAGCTAATACAGCAACGCCCGACACAGAAAGTGCTGGATTACATTAACAGTGAAGTTCAACGCGAACTGCCCGCCGACGCGGAGGAATTTGATATTTTGCAGGTGCCGTTGGTACTGAAACTGAGCAAATTGCACGGCGAGTTTTTGTCTCACCGGATGAGCATTACGCAAAACCTGCGTTCGCTGTCTGAAGTGGTTTCGCTCTATGCTTGTGACGTGTTGCTGTTAACTGGCCGCCCTTCGCGCTTCCCCGGCATTCAGGCGCTATTCCGTCATCTGCAACCTTTGCCCAATAATCGTATTCTCGCGCTGGATGGTTACCATACCAGTGATTGGTATCCGTTTAATAAGCATGGCCGTATCGACAACCCGAAATCCACGGCGGCGGTAGGTGCGATGCTCTGCTTGCTGGCACTCGATTTGCGATTGGCTGGTTTTTACTTCAAAGCGGGCGATTTCCAACCCTACTCAACCATCCGCTATCTGGGCATGTTAGACAGCAGTGACGCGCTGACCGAAGAGAATGTCTACTATCGTGATATTGATCTGGATAGCCGCGATTTTGCTTTGCCAACTGACGCGCATTTTGAGGTCCGAGGCGCATTGTGCCTCGGATTCCGACAGCTTGATAATGACCGCTGGCCCGCATCGCCGCTCTACACCCTCTCCATTGTTGATCAGGAGCTGGCCCGGAAAGTCGCCGGTGACAGTGTATTGCAGGTGAGATTGAAACTGACGCGGGGCGAGAGTCAAGGTGTGGATAACAAGCAAACTGATAATGGCCCAGAGCGTTTTGAGATAGCCGATGCCGTGCTACAAGATGGTAGCCGTGTGCCGCCGCACCATCTGCGCCTCAAGCTAAACACATTAGCCAGCAATGGCTCAGCATCAACCCATTATTGGATTGATAGTGGGAGCGTATTTAGAAAATGAAATCATTAACCAATAAACAGCTCAATCGCCAGCTTCTGCAAGTCACGCAAGGCATTGACCAAACGATTGATTGGATCAGTCATGCGCGCCAACACGCTATGCGCTTAGATATCGAAGCGGATCTTTTAACCATCAAGCTGCGCCGTCACCGCAATAAAGCGCGTCAGTTGTCAGACGCCGCCCTAACCGCCATCAGCATCGGTTTTTTGGGTCACTCATCCGCTGGCAAACAGCACCTGATTTCTGCGCTGGTCGCGGAGGGTAATGGCCGTCTGGAGACCACACTTGGCGGCAAAAATCTCGATTTTTGGCAACAAATCAAGCCGGGATATCAGGCCAGTGGTGTGGTGACCCGCTTTAGCCATCAGGCGACCATCACGGATGAAAGCCATCCGGTACGACTATCCTTACTGAGTGAAGTGGATATTGCCAAATTAGTTGTCGGGGCATTTCTGCTGGAGAATCATCAGGATGAGCAACGACATTCACTGGATGAACAGCATATTGCCGACCATTTACAGCAACTGGTTATGCGCCGTCAGCCCGTCGCCATCGCGGGGGTCAGCAGTGATGATGTGATTGGACTTTGGGATTATCTGACCCGCCATGATGCGCCGCGTCAGAAGAGACTAGAGACGCACTTCTGGCCTGCTGCCGTTGAGTTAGCCCCCTATCTCAGCATTGAAGACCGCACCCGTTTATTCTCCGTGCTGTGGGCAGAAAATCCTTCATTGACAGATGCTTATCGTCATTTTGCGTACACACTGCAACATTTGGGTGGCGCAACACAATTACTGGCCCCCCTCAGTGTGTTAGTCGATGATATGTTGCTGCCAGCCAATGGCATCATGAATATCGCCACCCTCGATGACCTGAACACTCCGGCTGATACTCACCTCCAAGTGCTGCCATGGGTGAACAATGAGGTGGCCGATTCAGTGACGTTGTCACTGGCTGAATTAACCCTGTTGACGGTCGAGTTGCAGATCCCATTAGCGATGCCCGCGACTGAAAGTCCATTTGAAACCGTCGATTTATTAGATTTCCCCGATTTTAGCGACACCTTCAATGCATCTACGCCTCTTGAGCACCGCCCTTATCCGCAGGCGGCGTCGCTATCACGGGCTAAAAACGCGTACTTACTGGAGCGCTACACTGATCAACAGCAGATCAACCTGCTGCTGGTCTGCAATGCCGCGACTCAACGCGCAGAGGTCAAGGCGGTCGGTAAAGCGCTGGATTATTGGGTTAAACAGACACAGGGTGAAAATGCTCAAGTCCGCGCCCGCCGGAACCCAGGGTTAATCTGGGCGCTCACCCCGTTTGATCAGCGCATAAGTTCAGATCATCCCGTGACGAATGCGACCAGTCACGACCAAGCGGTGCAACGTTATGTCGGTAACCCCGGCGATAGCTGGGGCACCCTGCTGGCATTGGATGCCCGTGGTGTTGAGCGAATGGTCACTTATCTGGCCAAAGAAATTCAGCGAGGTATCAAAACTGAGCGGATCAACGAACAACTCATTGAACTACAACGGGAATTGACCGATAACCTGCTCTCGGGGTGGATGCCGTCGGAGAGCAGTGAATCACAGCAAAAACAGCAGATTGCCGAAACTTTGCTCAAAGCATTGCAGACTCGCACGGGCCTCCACGGCGAGTTACTGGAGCGGTTGCTGCCCTCCCGCGATGAGTTACGTTGCCTCTATTTACAGCAGCAAGACTCTCGACAGCAGCCAAATCGAGCGGCTGAATTGAGTGCCACTGCGGTCAATAGCGAACCTTTCAGCATCGGTATTGATATCGACTTATTCAGCGACCTGCCCCTGTCGCCTGAAGTAGAGACCGCCAAAACAGCAGCAGTCGGCCAAGATTATGAAACCGATTATGCGGCAAGTGTGCAGCGCTATTGGATCAATCACCTGCGGCAATTACCCGATAATGGCCCACTGATTGAGCTGCTGGGGATCACTAAACCGACCATTGAGCTACTGGTGGCTGAACTCATTACTGCCAGCATCCGATTGGATATTGCTGGGCAGTTGGTCACTATTTTGGCCGACAATGAGCAAGTTGGCCTGCATCGCGAAACCAAAGCGGACCGTCAGGTCTCGCGCGCACTGACCATTCTGGGTGACTTTGTGGCTTGGCTCGGTTTCTTGCAAATCAGTGAAGCACAGCGCCCTGATAGCCGAATCAATCGTGGCGCTAAGATCTTTGCTCAGCCACCACAATCAGCCACCCCACTGGGGGCATCTCAACGATTAACGAAATTAGCCCTTACCCCGACCAATAATACGGCATTTTATATTTATGACTGGCTGGTTGGCTTAGGTGAAATCATTATTCATAACGAGGGATATTCCGCCAGCAGTGAAATGACGGCGCAACAGCGCGAGCAACTGGCGGCAATTTCTAGGTTGTTCAACACAAATTAAGTTCAAAGCAGATTAAGATCGTTCACATCGGATTAATCATGCTATTCACTCCCGACCCTGCGCAGGGAGTGAATAGCACTAATGAGAAAATTAAAAATCTGAAGGTGACAGCATGGATAGTTACAGAATCAGGAGGTATTTTTCGACTAACGCATACAAAATAGCGGCGGTTTCAATATCAACCTCACCATCGTAATTGCTCGGCCTAAAGTGTAATTGAAATGCCCGCACCAGATATTGGTAGCCAGCTTCACTGCTGGCAATACTGGCATCATAACCATAAGTGCCAAAATGCGTGACCAATTCATCTTTTGCCGGCAGCCCCTCCTCAGTAAATTCCTGAATAAACTTCTCTTTGGTATCGATGTCATACCAAGCACCAATGCCCTCTTCATACAACTCTTGCCAAGGGAACATGGGGCCGGGGTCACTCTTGCGAGTCGGAGCAATATCAGAATGGGCCACGACATTGACTGGAGTGATATCGGGGTAGCGTTGTAGGATATTGGCTGCCAGTTGTTTCACGGCGGCAATCTGTTCGATGGGATAAGGGGGGAAATCCCAAACGCCCTCTTTATCACTCGCCAAATTAACGATTTCAATACCAATGGACGTGTCATTAAGATTAGTGCGCTCAGCCCAGCTACTAACCCCCGCATGCCATGCTCGTGCATTTTCATCCACCAAGTTAAATATCCGCATATCGTTAAATCCGGCGTGGATATAACCTTCATCAGTGATGTCTGGCACCAAATATTGAACACTGACGTTATCACCTGTGAGGGACTTTACTGAGCCTTCAAAGTTTTCAGCAGTGTAATGCAAAACTAAGAATCGCACTCGTGAGTTAAACGATTTAACAGAACGAAAACTATTATAGTCAATCATATACATATGAAACTCCTTGTGGCCTTAATATCAGCCAATCTATATTAATGAGTCCTATTCATTTCTTTTCATCCAGATAAAACAGCTAATGTCCAAAAAACCTATCTTTAATTCAAAATCACAACGCTCTGAGAACAATAATCCCAGGTGTGTTTTTGACATATGGCACAAAGGTTGAATCAACGACTTTCATGTTTTTCTTCATTGAAGATGCATTGCGCAGCACTGCGCCATTGGGGGTCATGATAAAAATCCCTGTATGAGTAACATCCAACCCTTTAATTTTGGTGTAAATACCAATGTAGTCACCCGTTTTTAAATGACTTATAACCTCATCATTGACAAACTCAGCAGGGATATAACTGACATCCCGTTTAACAATGCCTAACGTCGGGATGAACTCACTGCCATTCTCTCTTTGATTCAAATATTTAGTCACAACCACGGTGTGAGAGCTAATTTGTGCTGTGACATCTCGGGCATTTAAAGGTTGTCGGTGCGACCAATCAGTAAAAAAATGTTTTCGATGCGTGTAACTAATGTCATTATTAATATAGCGTGTACTGATCAGTTTTTTAAAAAAGTCAGACTCACTCCCCGATTGACGTAATGCATTAACATAATCGAGGTAGGTAAAACAATCCAATCCGTCGAAATTCACAACTAACTTCTCAGGTTCCGTGGGTGAACCGATAAGAACATCCGCTTTATAAGGGGTTCCTAAAAACTCAGCAGACACTCGGTTAATTATTTCACTTTGATGGGTGGCATCAACATTTTTTACCTGTGTTTCTATTATATTGGCAATTCGGTTTGTGGTGTAATTATCAATGTTAGCAGTCTCAATAGTACTATTTTTTGCACTACATCCCACTAAAGGCGCAACTAAAATAACAGTCAATAATTTATGCATAAGTCCCTTCTGCACTCTTAATCCAAGATCAAAAATCAATAATCCAAGATCAATCCAAGTTCCAAACGACTGCTTAATCACAATCTACGAGACTTTATTTTAATGTTTAATTTTTAAACATTGCGTCAACAAAACATGACTTGATAGATTTGGTGTGTTATGGAAAATAACAAAGATGACTCTCTTCCAGAAAAAAAATACACCTTTTGTTACCAATGAAATTAGTTTGTAAAAACTATTTTCCACTTTAAAATATGAATGGTAATTTACTATTTCAGTATCAGAACAAAAATTAGTAAGTTATATTTAAAGAAATAGAGTAGAAATAACAAAAATAATAAGCCAGATAACAAAAATCACTTCATTAAAATCATTTCTAAGCTTGCGTCATATAATTTACCCGTCTACGGTTAAAATACTCATTCATACAAGACGGCTATTGAATTATGATTAGTAACACCGCAAATAAATTACAGGAAGAATTATTGGACTCCCGGTTTGGTTCTCAAGCCTCTCGCCATATTGCAGAGTCCACACATTTCCCTTTAAAAGAGATGCGTGATGATATTGCTTTTCAAATTATTAGTGATGAACTTTTTTTAGATGGTAATGCACGCCAAAATTTAGCCACCTTTTGTCAAACTTGGGATGATGACTACGTTCATAAGTTAATGGATCTTTCCATTAATAAAAACTGGATTGATAAAGAAGAGTATCCGCAATCAGCGGCCATTGATTTACGTTGTGTCAATATGCTGGCTGATCTCTGGCATGCACCAAAATCAATTAACGGGCAAGCCACAGGAACCAACACCATAGGTTCATCCGAAGCCTGCATGTTAGGGGGCATGGCGATGAAATGGCGCTGGCGTAAAAAGCAATTGGCTGCGGGTAAACCCATCGACAAACCTAATCTGGTCTGCGGCCCTGTTCAGGTGTGCTGGCACAAATTTGCACGTTATTGGGATGTCGAAATCCGTGAGATCCCCATGGAACCGGGGAATTACTTTATGGATGCGAAGCGTATGGTTGCTGCTTGTGATGAAAATACCATAGGGGTAGTCCCGACTTTCGGCGTGACCTATACAGGAAACTATGAATTTCCTGAACCTCTGCACGAGGCCTTGGATAAGCTACACAAAGAGAAAGGGTTGGATATTGATATCCATGTGGATGCCGCGAGTGGTGGTTTCCTCGCACCGTTCGTTGCATCAGAGATCAAATGGGATTTTCGCCTCCCCAGAGTGAAATCCATCAGCGCTTCAGGACATAAATATGGTTTGGCCCCACTGGGTTGCGGCTGGGTTATCTGGCGTGACCAAGCTGCGCTACCCGATGAACTGGTCTTTAAAGTTGATTATCTCGGTGGGCAAATAGGTACTTTTGCTATCAATTTCTCCCGTCCTGCCGGACAAGTTATTTCTCAATATTATGAGTTTATCCGATTGGGCCGTGAGGGTTATACCAAAGTTCAGCAAGCTGCCTATCAGGTCGCGCATTTCTTAAGCCAGACGATTGCACCACTGGGGCCCTATGAATTTATTTGCACAGGTGACCCTAAAGAGGGATTACCCGCCGTGTGTTTTAAAATTAAAGAGGGGGCTAAAACGGGTTATACCTTGTATGACCTCTCCGAGAGATTAAGGCTACGAGGTTGGCAAGTGCCTGCATTTACACTGACTGGCCATGCCAGTGATATTGTGGTGATGCGAATTATGTGTCGTCGTGGATTCGAAATGGATTTTGCCGCACTGTTAGTGGATGACTTTAAATGTTCACTCCAATATTTGCATGAGCACCCCGAACTCCATGGCGTGGCCCACCAGAATAGCTTCAAGCACACATAGAGATTGCCGATTTAATTGCCAAAATTAAAGGATGGATGTCTATGACAAATAATCAGCTCAAGCCTGTGGCCCAAAAGAAGCTCGGTATCGCCACACTGGCTATTATGAATATTGTTGCCGTTGTCAGTTTAAGAGGTTTACCTGCTGAAGCTGAATACGGATTAAGTTCTATTTTTTATTATATCTTCGCTGCCATTTTCTTTCTTATTCCAGTCTCTTTGGTGGCAGCTGAATTAGCAACTGGCTGGCCCGAGAAAGGGGGTGTTTTCCGCTGGGTCGGCGAAGCATTTGGCCCACGCTGGGCATTTTTAGCGATGTTTATGTTATGGATAGAAGTCACCGTTTGGTTCCCGACAGTATTAACTTTTGCGGCGGTTGCCCTCGCTTTTACCGGCCCAAATCAGCGCTGGGATGAAGCGTTATCCGCCAATAAATTCTTTGTGCTGGGTATTGTATTAATTGTCTATTGGCTGGCGACCTTTATTGCATTTAAAGGGGTCGCCACCTTTGCCAAAGTCTCCAAATGGGGTGGTGTTATCGGCACTATCATTCCGGCTATTATTTTGATTATTTTGGGATTCTCTTACCTATTTGGCGGCGGGACACCACAGATAACGCTGACATGGGATGAAGTCATTCCCGACTTTACTAATTTTAACAATGTTGTTTTGGCCGCAAGTATTTTCCTGTTCTATGCCGGTATGGAAATGAATGCGATTCATGTTAAGGATGTGGAGAATCCTAATCGTAATTATCCCATCGCCATTATGTTATCTGCATTCGGGACAGTGATTATTTTTGTATTCGGCACCCTTGCCATCGCATTCATTATCCCGAAAGCCGACATTAATCTAACCCAAAGTATTCTGGTCGCTTATTCAGATATGTTTCGATGGGCCGGATTACCTTGGCTCAGCCCTGTCATGGCTATCGCTCTGGCTATCGGGGTATTAGCAGGAGTGGTAACCTGGGTCGGTGGCCCTTCAACTGGGTTATTGACCGTGGCAAAAGCGGGCTATTTGCCTCGGTGGTGGCAACATACTAATAAGAATGACATGGCAACACATATTTTATTATTACAGGCGCTCATCGTCTCACTGCTATCAATAATTTTTGTGATTTTACCTTCAGTGCAAGCGGCATTCCAAATCCTCAGCCAATTAACCGTAATTCTGTATCTTATTATGTATATTCTGATGTTTAGCTCAGCTATTTATCTGCGCTACAGCCAATCACAGCGCCCTCGCCCTTATCGAATTCCTGGTGGTGATATTGGCATGTGGATAATTGGTGGCGCTGGATGGATTGGCTCAATAGTGGTTTTCCTACTCAGTTTTGTTCCGCCGAGTCAAATTGCCATTGGCAGCCCAAAAACTTATGTCGGTATATTAATTATCGCCACCCTATTCTTCTTTATCTTGCCACTCCTGATTTATGCAGCGCGTAAACCTCATTGGCGTGATGAAAAAACGGATTTTGCCCCTTTTACTTGGCAAACGGCAAATAGCCATCCCGGCCTTCCCGCAGAGTCGCCAATGGTTAAGAGCGATATTACCGCTGATGGTCAAAACCCGGTTTTAATCTCTGAAAAAGCAGAACAATAAGCTAGCCGACAATGGTAATTCACTGTGGAGTGGGATGATGAAACCTGACTTAAAAGTATTGCAACACAGCGTCAATAAAGCGCATCGGCAATATTCAACTACTGAGGGTGGCAGTAATGCCAATTATATTCCCTATCTGGCCAGTGTCCCTTCGACATTAGTCGGCTTGGCGGTCGTGACCACTGATGGTGATATTATTGCGGCGGGTGATACTGAATATCGTTTTGCCATCGAATCTATCTCTAAAATAGGGACACTCGCGCTGGCGCTGGAAGATATTGGCCCCAAAATGGTACAAGAAAAAGTCGGTGCTGATCCTACGGGTTTGCCGTTTAATTCAGTCATCGCACTCGAATTACATCAAGGAAATCCACTATCGCCGTTGGTCAATGCCGGTGCAATGTCCACCGTGAGCATTATTCAAGCCAATGATAAAGAGACTCGTTGGAAGAATATTCTGCAAATCCAGCAACAATTATCCGGGGCGCCCATTAGCTTGTCCGACGATGTCAACCAATCAGAACAAACAACGAATTTCCACAACCGTGCAATCGCCTGGTTACTCTATTCTGCCGGGACGCTGTATTGTGACCCGATGGAGGCTTGCGAAGTTTATACCCGTCAATGCTCAACGTTGCTGAATACGATTGAGCTGGCGACTATTGGCGCAACTTTTGCCGCTGCTGGTATTAATCCTATCAGTAAGTTACGGGTACTTACGGCCAGCCACATTCCCTTTATTTTGGCCGAGATGACCATGGAGGGCTTATATGGCAGCTCAGGTGACTGGGCATACAATGTCGGTCTACCGGGAAAAAGTGGTGTCGGAGGGGGAATATTAGCGGTGGTTCCTGGTGTTATGGCTATTGCGGGTTTTTCACCGCCATTAGATCCTATCGGTAATAGTGTTCGCGGGCAAAAAATGGTAGCTCACGTAGCAAAATCGCTGGGATATAATCTGTATAAAATGTGATGCAAAATGGGTAACGATATTAAGTTGGCCGTTATCGCTGATATGCCGCTAACGACCCCTATTCTCAGAAAAGTGCGGCGATGAGTTACGCCAGTGGTAACTTTAAGCCAATAGTAACTTTTGCAATTCAGCTAATGAACTGACTTGATAGCGAGGTGAGATATTATCATCCAGTGCAGCCCCATGCATATTGAGCCAGCAGGTATCAATGCCTGCATTAATACCGCCTTGAATATCTGAGTGGAGGTTATCACCCACCATCAGGATCTGTTCTTTCGCCGGATGATTCATTAAATTAAAAGCATACTCAAATATCGCAACATCAGGTTTAGCCGCACCGACTTCCTCAGAAATAATAAGTGGGGAAAAGATATCTTTTAAACCCGTGCGCTCTAAACGGAGGGTTTGCAACCCGGTAAAACCATTGGTAATGATGCCCATCTTCACTTTACCACTCAGCGCATCAACCAATTCACGTGCGCCGGGTAGCAATGAACAGATATCAGCCATCGCCACTAAAAACTCACTGTTCAGGCGTGTCGCTGCTACACCTAATTTTTCCGCCCACATTTCAAAACGGGTGTTTTGTAATTCGGTAGCAGAGATCTTTCCGTCTTGATAATCAACCCACAGCGGTTTATTCACCAGTTGATAATGATCGAAATCCTGCGCGGAGAAATCCACATTAAAGCGCGAAAACATCAGCTTTAGCCCTTGATATGCATCAAAGTGAAATAATGTTTCATCCGCATCGAACAATATCCATTGGTATTTCATGACTCTTATCTCTCTGACATCATTAGGCGCGCTATGGTAGCGACTATTGCCGCTCAGCTCAAGCTACACAGCCCTTCCCACTAAAGTAAACAGCACTCATTATCCTATAAGCAGTGCTGCGGAAATATCACGGTTTATCGCAATCGTCGTCTCGCCGGTGATGAGCGGGACATCAAATACGGCTAATATTTTGCGGTTAATCTCAACCAGAGCATCATCGAGTTTAACCTCCATATCTGTCGCAATATCAACCAACTTCTCACGTTCCCAAGTGTCACGAGAAATAAGTAACTTCAAGAATGTGACTGTGCTATCAGCCAAATTAGCCGAGATGGCCGCCATTGACTGTGGATTAATCTCTTCCGGAGTCTGGGCAACAACGTTATCGGTGACAAACAGATTTTCAAGCAGTTTGACCAATTCCAGACTTTCATTTTTTAGCAGATTAATCCGATCGGTATTATTAATCACTTCGGACGTTGGCGACGGTAGACTTAATGTCATTGGCGTCGCTCGGCTATCAAGGTCGGTATAAACTAGCTTGCTGTCTAAGGCAAAACGCTTATACACACGTTCAAGGAATTTAACCTCTTGCGGGGTGATGGTTCCCTCAACTTGAATTAAATGTGCCAGAAAACGCGCAATAGCCCGACGATTCTCCAGCGAGAGCGGCTCAAGATTATTTTTCAGCGCTAACAAGGTGTTATTCTTTCTGATGCCCGGTTGCAGATAGGCTTTTAGGCGCATACGCTGACCCGGACTCAGATAACCCCAGGCATCAATGTGTCGAGTCAGAACCATCGATTCAGGCTCGCCGATAGAGCCATCGACCATGACTGCAGCACAAGCCAGCTCCACCGCCAACATTGTGACACGATATGCGGCAAAGGTCGCAGACTCCGCCACCATCGATTCGATAGGAAAGAGTGCCACGGTATCTTGCAACACCGGCGTGCGGTTATCCGCTCTGACATCAGGTTCAATGCCAACTTGCAATGAGGCCAGTGCAAAAGTCAGTGCCATCACCTGACTGCGGGTGATGCGCTCCAAGGGTTTAGTGCCACACGCGGTGCTGAGTCGAAGAAAAATCTCTTCAAGGGTAATCAGTAACAGGCCATAACCCACTCTGGCTTTGATACTTTCTAATTCGGTTTTTAATGCCACGGACCACAATGGCATTGGCATTAATAACTGCCCTTCCAGCGACATTTTTTTCTTTGGGTTAACACTGGCAAAGCGGTTATAAATATCGAGATCCTGCTGACATGTTTCAAATATTGCCCGAAGTTTATCTCGGTGTGCTTTACACACGGCGACATTCGGCAGTTCACCCATTTGCTGGAAAAACTCTTGCCCCATTAACCCCGCAGAAGCAGGACGATAAAATATCAGTAACTTGGTTTTATTAACGGGTAATAAAAATCCATCACCATATTTCTCACGATAACGTTGCTGGAAGAGTGAGGAAAAAATATCAGCGCAATGGGCCATCGAAATATTTTGGTTTATTGCCGGATCGGCTTCGCCCCAAGCTAGCGCCCAAGCGGCGGGTAAGGGTTTCTGGTCAATGGCTAACTGCCCTAACCCAACCAGCAATGCCAGTGGCAGCTCCGTTGACGAATCACGAGTGGGTGGTGGAGGTGACAAATAGAGTTTCTCCTCGATATTCACTCGAGAGAGATAAACTAATAAATTCTGTGCGTAATGGTTGAAGGCGTTATTTTTCCCATAAATGCTTAATAGACGGTTAATCTCCGCCTCAAGCTTGGGCAGTTCTCTTTTCGCCACGGGATCTATGGCGGCATCAACCAGTATTCGGTGCTCTAGCCCATAGAAAAATAAGAAAACATAGCCAATGTGTGCCGTGGGCGATTTACGGCCTTCGGCTAACCACTGCAAATAGGCTCGCCTCGCCTCCGGTGAGCATGTCGAGTAGTCAGGCGCATTATCAATCAGGGATAATGAGGTATCGACCTCTTGTTCCGCGACATCCATTGAGGGATTAATAAATGCAGGCTCGGCACCAGTACGGTTACTTTTATATTTATTACCAATATAAATCATGCCATCCGGCAAATTGATTCCAGCAACAACAGCCAGCTCACCGGGACGCAGCCATGATGCGCGAGCTAAGGAACCACGGGATATTTCGGACTTTTTCGCGTCAGACTTCTTGTTCTCTTCCTCGGGTGGATTTGAGGTAGCGTTATGACTGTCAGTGGTATTCTCAAGTTCCAACTGCGAAGGGGTTAGCGGGTAATCGCCCAGATCGGGGATGGCTGCCGTTTTCTGCATGTCAGTGTTAATCACTGGACCGAGGCGGGGCTTAGCCCCTTTGAGGTTTTGCCAAACAAAAAAGAGGCATAAAATAGCCGCACTCAGTGCAATCCACGCTTCTCTTGGGATACCCGTGATCAGCCCTAAAACGACTATCAGTAGGATAACCCAGCCAGTACCGGTAGATTTTTTCTTCGCCACGATGCTTTATATGCCCCTATCTTAAACTGGTCATTTTTATACTGCCGTTAATGGCAATTTTTAATAAAAAAGTCTTTTACACATTATTTAATTTTTATAAAAGCACAGTAAAAACCCTTAATTTGTACTTAAGTCAAATTTATAGGTTAAATAATAAGTCAGTGTTTTAATTTAAATATTATTTGCACATCAATACAGTAGGCTGAAGTCCCTAATAAAGCAATTATGCCAGTTGATTATGCATTCAGCTAGTAAAGTCTCTACCGCTATGGCATAAATTCCGTCGCTTTTGGCTAGCCCTATCTGTGTTTGGGGAAAATAGAATTATTGGGTTTTATTACTGACCGTTTGTGTTCAGACAATGGATTTCGAAGCCCGCAATAATAGGTATTGATGGTATAACCCGGCGCTAAATACCCCAGCAATGACACTGACATGGCGGCGTTTTCTCGGTAAAAACTAAAAATCCCGGCCATTGCTGCACCGGGATAGTCTAGCTGAAACGGATGACGATTTATTTAATCGCCATCGCATCGCGCATCGTAAAGAACAGATCCGTTTGATCCGTCAGCCCTACGACGTTGGCGGCGTGTGGCCCGTAAGCGGCGATACGTAATTGTGTACCGGTGTGCCCCTGCGAATCATCTTCAGAGTTACCATAGCTTATCGCCATGACAGCACCATCTTTGGTGGTTAATGCTTGGGTCAAGCCCGGCGCTTTAGCATCAGCTTCGATAATTTGGCTGGAGTGTGCGTGGTCCGCCGTCACAATCACCAATGTATTTCCGTCAGCACGAGCAAACTCCAAGGCTTTTTGCACCGCTTCATCCAAATCGACGGTTTCGCCAAACTGGCCGCAAGGATTAGCTGCGTGGTCTTGCTTATCAATTGATGCCCCTTCTACTTGCAAGAAGAAGCCCTTCTCATTGGTTTTCAGTAGGTCAATCGCTTTTTCAGTCATAACAGCCAATGTTGGGACGTCTTTGGTTCGCTCGGCATTGTTCTCACAAACCACCGGCGGTTTGTCCAAATTGCCGTGGTAGGAGGCTTTCGGCCCCTGCCAGCGCACCGGCATATTGCCAGGGCTGAACAACCCTAACAGGGGTTTTTGTTGGTCTGCTTGCTTGATGGCATTCAGGTCATCAAGATTTTCGACAATCACATAACCACGGGCCAAGGCTTGGTCACGTAAGGATTTGTCTTTCCATTCGCCGGCTTTGGCAACTTGACTGAAGGATTTAGCGCCGCCCCCTAAAGTGACATCAGCACGCCCGGCGATCATCTGCTCGGTAATGGAGCCGCGCCCACCATTTTCCAGTGCATTGGTGCCGCACTTCTCACTGGTCTCTTCAGGGCCGTAGCACTTTCTCCCAGTGACGTGAGCAAACTGCGCCGCCGGTGTGGCATCTTGCAACTCCGCCGTAGAGACGTTACCGGTCGCTTTACCCGCTTTCTTAGCCAGTTCCAACAAAGTGACGTGATCTTTCCCAAACACATCGACACCCAGAGCACCATTATAGGTTTTCACGCCGGATGACCATGCCGTAGCAGACGCGGCGGAGTCAGTCACGTAATCCGGTTTTTGCGTTTTCTTGTCTAATGAATAGTGGGTGTATTGCCCTGTCAGTGGTAGTGCATCGATCCCTTTAAAGAAACCGCCCGCCCCCATGGCATAGTTACGTGCCGAGGTAATTTCTGAATCCCCCATGCCATCACCAATCAGTAAAATGACATTTTTTACTGTTTTGTTGGAGAGTGAATCACGCAGCGCTTGAGTTTGATCGCCCGTCAGGCGACGCGCACCTCCCAATTGTGTGATATCGCCTTGGGCACTGCGATCATATAAACCCGTGGCGGCAGCAACAGCATTGGGTGTCAACAGGGTGCTGCTTAGCATCAGGGCGGATAGCGCGATCACGGATAATGGATGGCGACGGATAAAAGGGGATTTGCGGTTCTGCATCAATATAATTCCTTGTTGTAAAACAGTAATACAATTTGTATTAATTGGTTACAACGGATACTAGAACAGACGAATGACGCTTTTATGACAGTCGCGATTAATTATTTTCCCTTATTCTTTCAGCCTCCCCCTGACACTCTCTTTACGGTAGCACCATAGGCGCTAAATCAAACCGCCGTTGGCACGCAGCACTTGCCCATTGATCCAGCCGCCATCTTTACCCACCAGAAAGGCCACTGCGGCCGCAATATCTTCTGGGGTGCCCAATCTTTCCAGTGGTGCCATTTTTGCCATTTTTTCAATCAGTTCCGGTGATTTTCCGTTGAGGAATAGGTCCGTCGCGGTTGGCCCCGGAGCCACTGCGTTGACCGTAATATTACGACCCCGTAACTCTTTTGCCAGAATTGCCGTCATGGTTTCAACCGCCGCTTTGGTTGCGGCATACACCCCATATTTTTCCAGTTTCAACCCCACCACACTGGTCGAAAAGTTAACAATGCGACCTCCGGCTCTGAGGCGTTTAGCCGCTTCCCGCATCCCGTTAAAGCTCCCTTTCAGATTAATGGTAATCTGGCGATCGAAATGCGCATCATCACTGTCGGCAATCGCACTGAGAGACATGATCCCGGCATTATTGACCAGCACATCGACACCACCAAACGCCGCTTCCGCCGTCGCAAAAAGTTGTGCCACGGCGGCGGCATCACTGATATCCGCTTTCGCACTCAAGGCATTACCGCCCGCTTGCTGAATTTTGCGTACCAATGCTTCAGCTTCACTATCGCCTCGTGAATAGTTGATTAGCACGGTGTAACCATCCTGCGCCAAACGTTCCGCGATGGCCGCACCAATTCCCCGTGATGCCCCAGTGACAATGGCAACCTGCTGAGTGGTATTCACCATGATATTCTCCTAAATCTACGTTTAATAATGAGTGGTGATTCATTGGCTGCCATTAATCGATGTGGAACATGTCAGCTCAAATCCGCAAACAGAGAATGCCACTTTTACTGTTTCGGATAATCCCCTATTATTCGATAATACTATCCGAATAAAGCGAACAATAACGTGGACAGAATAGATGCAATGCGGGTGTTTATCAGGGTAGTAGAGCAGCGCAGTTTTACCCAAACCGCACAAGATTTAAACTTGCCGCGCTCCACAGTGACGGATGCTATTAAGCAGCTTGAAAAGCGCTTAAATGTGCGTTTATTACAGAGAACGACCCGTCATGTCAGCCCCACACTGGATGGGGAGGCTTACTATCAACGCTGCCTGCGAATTATTGCCGACATTGAAGATGCTGAAATGGCATTTGCCCACGCTAAACCGCGCGGTTTGCTGCGAATCGATGTGCAGGGCACATTGGCCCGCCATTTTGTTCTGCCTCAGTTACCTGATTTCATTGCTCAATACCCTGATATTGAGTTATTTATCAGCGAAGGAGATCGTCTAGTCGATCTGATTCGCGAAGGGATTGACGGGGTATTGCGGGTCGGTAATTTGCAAGACAGCGATATGGTCGCCCGCCGAGTCGCCCTGTTGCCACAAGTCACCTGTGCAGCACCGCAATATTTAGAGCAGCATGGCACTCCAGAGTTGCCGACCCAGTTGAGTGGACACCAAATGGTCGGTTTTCGCTCCAGCGCTACGGGCGGATTGCTGCCACTTGAGTTTAGTTCCCACTCGTCGTTGGGTGCTTATCCAACAGTAAGAAGTGCGCACTCTTTATCAGCGCCACATTTATCGTCTGAAACTCTACAAGTGAAATTACCGGCAGTTTTATCAGTCACTGGCGCTGAAAGTTTCGTGGCTGCCGCGCGATTGGGCTTGGGGATGATTCAAGTGCCGCGCTATCACATAGCGCCTGATTTAGCCGCAGGAACACTGATTGAGATACTGCCCGAATTCCCACCACCGCCGATGCCCGTCTCTTTCTTGTATCCGCACAGTCGCCAGCTTTCGCCACGCGTGCGCATTTTTAGTGATTGGCTAAGTCAGCTATTTCTTACCGCAGAGATAAAAGGATAGTGACTAGCATCAGCAGCCGAGCTACCCAGCCCGGCTGCGGCCACGGATTAAGGCGCTTTCTCGACGGATTGATAAATATCGATATCAAAGTAGCCGTCGGTCATGCCGTCATTGAGGTAGACCTCATAACAGGCCCCCTCCGCCGGGCGATAACCACTTTGCGGCAGATGCTGGTGATACAACTCACTCCAGGCTTTAGCGTAGTCATCATCGGTCACACGGGTGTGGTACACCGCATACACCCCGCCGGGGATCTCTTGCAGTGTCAGTTGATCACTGAGTGGTGCTGGCAAAACATAGTCATCATCGACAGACAAGGAAATATCAGCGCGTAATTCAGCAGGCGGATTGGTTTCTGGGTTGTCCCAGTAGAGTGCCAACCACTCTTTCGCGGGGATCTGATGTTGGGTGTAGAGCGATGAAAGTTGGTTAAAACCTAATGGGATCGTCTCGTGGTAAGGGCCAATGAGCCGGATACTAACGACTTTTTTCGGCTGTTTTTCCACTATCTTAAATGTCATATCGTTACCTCGACTTAATGATTGCAATGAAGATTAAGTGACTAAAATTACGATTTCATATGCATACTGTTTATTTGTACAGTATAGCGGGATTTTATGACATTTGATTAGCTTTTAACCTGAATTTGCGAAGAACTTCGCAAAAAATCATCCGCTTGCTCAAGTTGGAGATGGCTGAAAACTGGGATACCGTGGCGGCGCAACAGTGCGGTGGTAACTCCCTCACCAGCACGTTGAGTGCCGCTAAAATGACCATCATAGATACGGCTACTGCCGCAAGATGGGCTACCTTCCGTCAAGATGGCCAATGTGCAATGGTGCTTTTGCGCCAATTCCAGTGCCTGATAAGCGCCTTGCAGGAATTCACGGCTGACATCATTGCCCCACTGCTCAATCACCCGCGCCTGCCCTTGCAGCACAGCCTCACCGTTGCCTTGCTGAATTTCTGCGGGTGGACGGGGGACCGGCATTCCGGCAGCCAATTCAGGGCAAACCAACACCAAGCGCCCTTCGTCCTGCCAGCGCTGAATAATGTCATCACTAACAGAGAGCGCACTGCCGTTATAGCGTACCGGTTTTCCCATCAAGCAGGCGCTGATCAGGATACGTGCAGGTTTCGATTCCGATTCCACGTTGTTATCAACCTTAATGAATATTCTGCGGCAAATAAAAATGCTGATAATAAGCCACCATCCTAACGGCTAATTGCGGTTTCGCCCACCCTGACCCGATCAATAAACTTTCTGGGTTATGCGATTGTCATCACGATAAGAGCCAATTTTTAACTTCGTGCCATGATAGGCATCTTTTGGAACTCTATTTCATGCAATAATTATCAGCAGAATCTTTATCAGCCAATGGCAGCAATATTGCGGAGAGTTATGGATACGTTTTTTATTGATCGGATGGCTACGCCGCAGGGCGAGTTGGTACTGATTGCAGACGAAGAGAATCGGTTACGTGCCATTGATTGGACCGACCATTATGAGCGCCTAATGAAGTTGCTGCGCAATCACTACCGCGAGAATACCTTTACGCTGGTTGAGAAACGCAATCCCGGTGGGCTGAGTGAGAGTATGCAGCGCTATTTTGCTGGTGAGCTGAGCATCATTGACGATTTACCGGTTAAAACCGCCGGGACTGATTTTCAGCGTCAAGTCTGGCAGGAGTTGCGGAAAATTCCCTGTGGCGCAACCATTACCTATGGTGAGTTGGCAAAAAGAATTAACCGCCCGACGGCGTCGCGTGCTGTTGGCATGGCAAATGGCTTGAATCCTATCTCGATCGTGGTTCCCTGCCATCGCGTGATCGGCCAGCAAGGTGCATTGACGGGTTACGCTGGCGGAGTGGAGCGAAAACGCTGGTTATTAATGCATGAGGGTTATCTTTTAGGATGCTAACTATTCTTGCACTTATCAGATGCAAGAAAAGATGTTAAAATTGACGCATATCAATATTATTGGGAATACCCTATGATCCCGGAAAAACGCGTAATCCGACGTATTCAGTCTGGTGGTTGTGCAATTCACTGTCAGGATTGCAGTATCAGCCAGCTCTGTATACCGTTTACCTTAAATGAACATGAGCTGGATCAGCTCGACAATATCATTGAAAGGAAAAAACCTATTCAGAAAGGACAGGCGCTGTTTAAAGCAGGTGATGAACTCAAATCCCTGTACGCCATCCGTTCCGGGACCATAAAAAGTTATACCATCACCGAAGAGGGTGACGAGCAAATCACCGGTTTCCATCTGGCGGGCGATCTGGTCGGTTTTGATGCTATCAGCAATTTGCAGCATCCTAGCTTTGCGCAGGCGCTGGAAACCTCGATGGTTTGTGAGATCCCATTTGATACGCTGGATGACTTATCTGGCAAAATGCCCAACCTGCGTCAGCAGATGATGCGCCTGATGAGTGGCGAGATCAAAGGCGATCAAGACATGATTTTGCTGCTGTCGAAAAAGAATGCAGAAGAGCGTTTGGCGGCCTTTATCTATAACCTCTCGCGCCGTTTTGCTCAACGTGGCTTCTCTCCGCGTGAATTCCGCCTCACCATGACACGGGGTGATATCGGTAACTATTTGGGTCTGACAGTAGAAACCATCAGCCGCTTGCTGGGTCGTTTCCAGAAAAGCGAAATTCTCAGTGTAAAAGGTAAATACATCACCATTGAGAATACCGAAGCTCTGGGCAAGTTAGCGGGTAATCCAAGACCTACCCTGTAGTGCTATTGTTGACCAGATCAATTTAATTGGTCTGGTTCTCTCTCCCACCTATCCTCTTTCACTTTCATGGTTTACTCTTTAACTAACATACTGTTAATTCACGGTTGTAAGGAGACTCTATGGCAAAGTATCAGAATATTCTGGTTGCTATTGACCCCAATCAGGATGATCAACCTGCATTAAGACGTGCAGTTTACCTTGTGCAGCGCAATGGCGGCACAATCAAAGCATTTTTGCCTATTTATGATCTGTCATATGATATGACCACCCTGCTGTCGCCTGATGAGCGCACCGCAATGCGTAAAGGGGTTATTAGCCAGCGTTCAGCTTGGATAAGTGAGCAGTGTCGGTTTTATCTGGATGCCGGTATCCCAATTGAAATCAAAGTGGTGTGGCATAACCGCCCCTATGAAGCCATTATTCAGGAAGTCCTGAAAGCCAAGCACGATTTGTTGCTGAAAATGGCGCATCAACATGATCGACTGGAATCCATCATCTTTACGCCAACTGACTGGCACTTATTGCGCAAATGTCCCTGCCCCGTCTGGATGGTCAAAGATCAGCCTTGGCCGGAGGGTGGCACCGCGCTGGTGGCCGTCAACCTCTCAAGCGAAGACCCACTTCATGACCCGCTCAATCTGCGGTTGGTCAAAGAGACCCTCGAACTCGCCGAGAACGTCAACCAAACTCAAGTACATTTGATTAGCGCCTATCCGGTCACGCCGATTAATATCGCCATTGAGCTGCCTGATTTTGACCCGAGTGTCTATAACGATGCTATTCGTGGTCAGCATTTGGTGGCGATGAAAGCCTTGCGCCAACAGTTTGGCATTGATGAGAAATTCACACACGTCGAAAAAGGCTTACCTGAAGAGGTTATTCCTGATTTGGCTGAGCATTTACGGGCGGGTGTGGTGGTACTAGGGACGTTAGGGCGCACCGGGTTGTCTGCCGCCTTTATCGGCAACACCACAGAACATGTGATCGACCATCTTAAATGTGATTTGTTGGCGATTAAGCCAGAAGGATTTACCTGCCCGATAGAAGGCAATGAGGATCAGGATGATACTGAATAAATTCTCTTCCCCACGCTCTCACTATTAAGTAAAAAAAAGGGCCACATCATGTGGCCCTTTATCTGCACTACGGAATCATTACAGCGCGCGTAAAATGGCTTCTACGCTATCTTTGGCATCGCCAAATAACATCTGAGTATTATCTTTAAAGAACAATGGGTTTTGCACGCCAGCATAGCCGGTGTTCATTGAACGTTTAAAAGCAATGACACTCTGCGCTTTCCACACTTCCAACACCGGCATACCCGCAATTGGGCTGCGCGGATCTTCCAGTGCGGCTGGGTTAACCGTGTCGTTGGCACCAATTACCAGCACCACATCCGTGCTTGGGAAATCATCATTGATTTCATCCATCTCCAGCACCACGTCGTAAGGGACTTTCGCTTCAGCCAATAACACGTTCATATGACCAGGCAGACGACCCGCAACTGGGTGAATACCAAAGCGCACTTTGATCCCACGAGCTTGCAGTTTTGCCGTGATTTCAGCCACAGGATATTGTGCCTGCGCGACCGCCATGCCATAGCCTGGAGTGATGATCACTGAACTTGCATTTTTCAGCAGATCAGCCACTTCTTCCGCATTGGTTTCGCGATATTCGCCCATCTCTTCGGCATTACCGGTAGAGGAGCCATCGGTGCCGAAACCACCGGCAATCACGCTGATAAACGAGCGGTTCATCGCTTTACACATGATGTATGACAGGATCGCACCAGAAGAACCCACCAAAGCACCGGTCACGATCAACAGATCGTTGCTCAGCATGAAACCCGCCGCCGCCGCTGCCCAACCGGAGTAGGAGTTCAGCATCGACACCACTACTGGCATGTCTGCGCCGCCAATCGAGGCCACCAAATGCCAACCAAAACCGAGCGCAATCACAGTCATCAATAACAACGCGACTACTTGCAGAGCAAGGCTATCGGTTTTGACGAACAGAATCATCAGTAAGAATGAAACAACCAGCGCCACCAGATTCAATTTATGGCGTTGTGGCAGCATCAGCGGCTTGGATGAGATAATCCCGCGTAATTTACCAAAAGCGACAATAGAGCCGGTAAATGTTACCGCACCGATAAAGATGCCCAAGAACACTTCGGTCAGATGGATGTTCACCATCACCGCATCCATGACGGTCGTGCCGTGATCCAGATAGCTGTTGAAGCCAACCAGAACCGCCGCCAGACCCACGAAGCTGTGCAGAATCGCCACCAGTTCTGGCATTTCGGTCATTTCGACTTTCTTCGCCAGATAGATACCAATGGCACCACCAATCACCATGGCAATAATAATCCAAGCAACATTACCGGAGTCCGGCCCAAGAATGGTGGCGATAAGCGCGATAGCCATCCCTGCCACACCGAAGCTGTTACCTTGTTTGGATGTTTCGTGGCGCGACAGCCCAGCCAAACTGAAAATAAATAAAATCGCAGCAACTATGTACGCAGCTGTAACGAGACCACTAGACATCAGTTACCCCTTTATTTTTGTATAACATTATTTTTATTCACTCAGCGTTATCAACTCAGTTTTTAATAATCTAGGTTTTACAAAACTCTGATTTTACAAAACTCGGATTTTATAAAACTTAGTTTTTACGGAACATTTTCAACATACGCTGGGTGACAGTGAAGCCACCAAAAATGTTGATGCTAGCAATCAGCACGGCAATAAAGGATAAGAAACTCACCCAGCCACCATGACCAATCTGCAACAATGCGCCGACGACGATAATGCCGGAAATGGCGTTAGTCACTGACATCAATGGGGTATGCAGCGCATGGCTGACATTCCACACCACGTAATATCCAACCACACACGCCAGTGCAAAGACTGTAAAGTGAGATAAGAACTCTTTCGGGGCCACATTCGCCAACCAACCAAACAGCACAATCGCCAGTGCCATCATGATGTATTTAGGCCATGGTGATGTCGGTTTAGCCTCTTCTTTCACAATCGGCGCGGCTTTCGCTGCCTGAGGCTGCGCTGACACCTGAATAGGCGGCGCAGGCCAAGTCACTTCACCGGTTTTCACCACAGTCACACCGCGAATCACGGTATCTTCGAAATCAATGTCAATCTCGCCATTTTTCTCTTTGCAGAGTAATTTCAGCAAGTTAACAAGGTTGGTTCCGTATAGCTGGGATGATTGAGTCGGTAAACGGCTAGGTAAATCAGTATAACCAATAATTTTTACGCCATTCTCGGTGACGGTCACTTTATCGGCGACGGTCAATTCACAGTTCCCCCCGGTTTGCGCGGCCAAATCGACAATCACGCTGCCCGATTTCATTGATGCCACCATCTCTTTGGTGATCAATCGCGGCGCGGGTTTGCCCGGAATCAAGGCGGTGGTGACGATGATATCCACTTCAGCGGCTTGCGCGGCAAACAGCTCCATTTCAGCTTTGATAAAGGCTTCCGACATGACTTTCGCATAGCCATCACCACTGCCCGCTTCCTCTTCAAAATCCAGCTCGAGGAATTCAGCGCCCATACTCTGGACTTGTTCTTTGACTTCCGGACGGGTGTCAAAAGCACGGACAATGGCACCCAAGCTCCCTGCCGCACCGATAGCTGCCAATCCGGCAACACCCGCGCCAATAATGACCACTTTCGCCGGAGGAACTTTACCGGCTGCGGTGATTTGCCCGGTGAAGAAACGGCCAAACTCGTGAGCTGCTTCAACAATGGCGCGATAACCCGCGATATTCGCCATAGAGCTAAGCGCATCCATGGATTGTGCACGAGAAATACGCGGCACTGAATCCATCGCTAACACAGTCACTTGGCGCTCGGCCAGTTTTTGCAGCAACTCTGGGTTCTGAGCTGGCCAGATAAAGCTGACCAAGGTGCTCCCGGCACGCATCAGTGCAATTTCTTCCTCAAGGGGCGCATTCACTTTGAGGATAAGGTCGGATTGCCACACATCGGTGGTATCCGTAATGGTGGCACCCGCTTCCTGGTACGCTGCATCGTCAAAACTGGCTAAATGACCAGCTCCGCTTTCAATCGCCACGGTGAAGCCTAATTTCAGCAGTTGTTCCACCGTTTTCGGCGTTGCTGCGACACGGGCTTCATTGGCCAACCGCTCTCTTGGTACACCAATACGCATAATGTTCCCTTTTACCTGTCTTTGATGATGAGTATTGCCATCCTGCCTATAGACTGACAAACCTGCTTTGCTATAGCTCCCTATAACCTACTGAAAATGTGACTGATGATCCATATCTGTATGTGCTTCTGATGCAGTTTTTGCACTAAAACTGGCAGGCGGAAAGAACTCTCTATATTTCACTATAAAAATTATATTTACTAGCGGCTTGTCCTGCAACTTTGCGCAAGAATAACCACTCTCGCGATAATCAGGCAGCCCAGTCATGGCGCGGCATTAGGTTAGAAAAATGTAAATAAACAGCACTTATGACGTTAAAGCCATTATTCGTAAAGCTTATCCAGATTCTTAATGTAAAGTCCCAATGGCGAAACTTCAGTATTCATATACTAAGTCATATAAATTGCTGAGACACCCGCCATTATTACATGTAATAATCATCCGCTATTCTGTTACACATCAATTGTTCCGCACGTATCAACGTTAATGCGCAAGGCGAAAGGATTTTTTATGAAGCTGAAATACACGATCATCGCGTCGGCATTGCTATCACTCACTGCGCTTTCTGCTGCACATGCGGCAAAAGAACTCGCACCAGAGCAAGCAGCAGCCATTAAGCCATTTGATCGCATTACCATTACTGGCCGATTTAATGCAATCAATGAAGCAGCTGATGCGGTATCCCGCCGAGCTGATAAATTGGGTGCAGACTCCTTCTATATTCAGGATATCAACAGCAACAATAATGGCGGCAACTGGCGTGTAACGGCCGATGTTTATCATAACGATGCACCGGAAGTGAGCAAAGAGGCCCAGTATCGTGACTTTAACGGTGTGAAAGAGTTGCCAAAAGCAGAAGCTTTTGCACTACAACCTTATGACACCGTTTCAGTCAGCGGCTTCTTCCGTAGCCAGCCTGATATTAACGATGCCATTTCTAAAGCCGCAAAAGAGAAAGGCGCTTACTCTTTCTTCATCGTGCGTCAGGTTGATGCGAACCAAGGCGGCAACCAGTTTGTGACCGCTTATATCTATAAAAAAGATGCGGCAAAACGTGCGGTACAAAGCCCGGATGCTATTCCTGCGGATTCAGATGCGGGCCGTGCTGCATTGGCAGCGGGTGGCGCAGCAGCAGCCAATGTTGAAATTCCAGGTGTGGCCTCTTCAGGGACACCAAGTGCTGATGTCGGCCGTTTCTTCGAAACGCAATCATCAACCGGCAAGCGTTACACCGTCACCTTGGCGGATGGCACGCAAATCCAAGAGTTGAGCAACACCACCGCTGCGCAAATGGTGCCGTTTGACTCCATTAGCTTCAGTGGTCACTACAACAGCATGACCGACGTCTCTCATGAAGTCGCGAAACGCGCGGCGGCTAAAGGGGCGAAGTATTATCATGTGACTCGCCAGTGGCAGAACCAAAGCGGTGGTAACCTGAGCGTCAGCGCTGACTTGTTCAAATAATCGTTTGATTGTCACGATAAGCACAGTAAGGGCAGCCACGCGCTGCCCTTTTTTATCACTCCCTCTCATGCTCTTTTCTCTCACCAACATTGACTGAATAATTTTTTGCCTAAATCGCATAACTAATCATTGCATGATGGCTTATCACTCCGTAAAATCCCCCAAAAATTCGGGCCTATTATCTGTCAAATATTGATCAATTCGCCTCATATAATGCTGTTTACAAGCCAGTAACCATTCATTAATACGCAAAATCAGGAACCCTAATTGGAAAAAAAACTTGGCCTGACTGCGCTCACCGCGCTAGTCCTCAGCTCTATGCTGGGTGCAGGTGTCTTCAGCCTGCCGCAAAATATGGCTGAAGTTGCCAGTCCGGCGGCATTACTTATTGGTTGGAGTATTACTGGCGTCGGGATCATTTTTCTGGCGTTTGCCATGTTATTGCTGACGCGCCTGCGCCCTGAACTGGATGGCGGCATATTCACCTACGCCAAAGAGGGGTTTGGCGACTTGGTCGGCTTCTTTTCTGCATGGGGATACTGGCTGTGCGCGGTGATTGCCAACGTATCTTATTTAGTGATTGTTTTTGCTGCACTGAGCTTTTTTACCGATAAATCGGGCAGTGTGATCTTCGGTGAGGGCAATACTTGGCAAGCACTACTGGGTGCCTCCTTCCTGCTGTGGTTAGTTCACGCGCTGGTTTTACGGGGCGTTCAAACGGCGGCCAGCATCAATATGGCGGCAACACTGGCAAAACTGTTGCCCATTGGCGGCTTTATCATTTTGGCCGGTTTTGCTTTCAGCCTCGATACATTTAGCTTTGATTTTACCGGGATTGCCCTGCACACGCCGGTTTGGCAGCAAGTGAAAGACACCATGCTGATTACTCTGTGGGTCTTCATTGGTGTAGAAGGTGCGGTGGTGGTCTCTGCCAGAGCGCGCAACAAGAGAGATGTTGGCCGTGCCACTATGTTGGCGGTCATTTCGGCGCTCTGTGTTTACTTGCTGATTACCCTACTGTCTCTCGGCGTGGTGCCACGTGCTGAGTTAGCGGGTATGCGCAACCCCTCAATGGCGGGCATTATGGTCGAGATGATCGGCCCTTGGGGAGAGGTGATTATCGCCACGGGGCTGATTATTTCGGTGTGTGGTGCTTATCTTAGCTGGACCATTATGGCGGCTGAAGTGCCGATGGTTGCGGCTAAACACGGCGCATTCCCTAAAATATTCAGTCATCAGAATAAGCATAATTCACCGGCAAAATCACTGTGGCTAACCAACTGCGCAGTGCAAGCGGCGCTGGTTCTGATCTGGCTGACAGGCAGCAACTACAACACGTTACTCACGATTGCATCGGAAATGATTCTGGTACCCTATTTCCTGGTGGGCGCTTTCTTATTCAAAGTGGCGCTGAAACGTCAGGACTGGCGTTTGATTCTGGTTGCCAGTGGTGCTTGCTTATATGGTTTATGGCTGATTTATGCCGCCGGATTGGTGTATCTGCTGTTGTCCGCGCTGCTCTACGCCCCCGGACTGCTGGTGTTTATTTATGCACGCAAAGGCCACGAAGGGCTTCGGCTGCTGAACAAAGTGGAGCGTGTGGCGATTTGTCTGGTATTGGTGGCGACCCTTCCCGCGACCTGGTTCATGATGCACTGAAGGAATAAAATGGGCAGTTGATCACTCAAATGGGCAGATGTTGCGTGGCTTTACAGCCCGACAGCCTCTGTCCATCTGAATAATAGGTATCGAAAAACAAAGACTAACTATTTTCTGCGCCAGATAAATCCACAGATAAACATTCGCCCTTCTGACTTAGCCCCATCGAAAGCGGGAATTTTTGCTTAATCATACCAAGCTGAGCCGTTTCCAAAGGGTAAGGCAGTTGGACATCCAACAGGATTATCCCTTGCTGTTCGGCTAATCGAATCAAGCGAATAATATTGGTTTCATCACTGAGTTGGGTGGACAAGACCTGTAGCGCCAAAGCCGTTAGCCGCTCTTGAGGCGTCTTCTCTAATTCAGCTTTCGACTTTACCACCATCCCAAAAATCGGCATGACACCATAAATCGCATCAATGAAACCCCAGCGTTTTTTGCATGACGCTGCCAGAAAATCCGTGTAATCGAAGCAAATTTTTTCACTGTGCGCTGACGCACTGGTGTTTTCGCCACTCATCCTTCAGTCCTTAGCTGAACGATACAGCTATTCATTAATCAGCGGTATTGAGATATAAACGATGGGCGCAACTAAATAGAGATGACGATACAATCACTTGTATTAATATAATGAAATGGCTCGCCTGTTGTCTAGCAATCCGTCATCAGCATTAATAACAAGTTGTATAGATTACGTGCATGGTATTGCATCGAACAGCAGGCTATCCTGAATTCCGGCCACTTTTATAAACTGAAAAACATGACAAAAATAGTTTTTGTAGAAGACGACCCTGAGGTCGGAAAACTGATCGCAGCCTATCTTGGCAAGCATGATATTGATGTGTTTATTGAGCCTCGCGGCGACACAGCCCAAGCGGTTATCGAACATCAACAACCCGATCTGGTGCTACTTGATGTGATGTTGCCCGGTAAAGATGGGATGACACTCTGCCGTGATCTGCGACCCCATTATGACGGCCCGATAGTATTACTGACCTCGCTGGACAGTGATATGAACCATATCCTCTCCCTCGAGATGGGCGCTAATGACTATATTCTGAAAACGACTCCGCCCGCCGTATTGTTAGCACGATTACGTTTACACCTGCGCCAATACCATCAGAAGCAGCCGAAGGAGATCATGAGTCCGCCGCTGACGGGCCATAATGCCATCCATTTTGGCTTACTTTGCATTGACCCGGTGAATCGGCAAGTCAATCTCAGCGACGAAGAGATTACCTTATCGACCTCTGATTTTGATTTACTGTGGGAGTTGGCCACCCATGCCGGAATCATCATGGATCGCGAAGCGCTACTGAAAAATTTACGGGGCGTCAGTTATGACGGCATGGATCGCAGTATTGATGTGGCTATCTCGCGTCTTCGCCGCAAACTCTACGACAACGCCCTCGAGCCATTCCGGATAAAAACAGTGCGCAACAAAGGCTATCTGTTCGCCCCCAATGCCTGGGAGTCCGTGCAGCAATGAGAAAGCTATTTATCCAGTTTTTCTTGCTACTATTCGTCTGCTTTATGGTGATGGCGATGCTGGTTGGGCTGGTCTACAAAGTCACGGCTGAACGTGCGGGTCGCCAGTCATTGGATGATCTGATGAAAAGCTCACTGTCATTGATGCGCAGTGAGCTGCGCGAGATTCCGCTAAAAGATTGGAACAAAACCATCGCTACATTGGATTTAAATCTCTCTTTTCAATTGCATATAGAGCCTCTTGATAAGCGAGATCTGGGTGAGCGATTGAATAAGCGTCTACGGGCGGGTGAAATCATTGCTTTGGATGATGAATATACCTTCCTGCAACGTATTCCCCGTAGCCATTACGTCCTCGCCGTTGGCCCAGTGCCCTACCTGTTTTATCTGCATCAAATGCGACTGTTGGATTTAGCCCTGCTTATCTTGATTGGCATGTCGTTAGCGTTGCCAGTGTTTCTTTGGATGCGGCCTCATTGGAAAGATTTGCTCAAACTGGAGAACGCGGCCCAACGGCTGGGGGCGGGTTATCTTGACGAACGAACGCATTTTGACCCCACCTCCAGTTTAAGTCGCTTAGGGCTGGCGTTTAACCAAATGGCCGACAACATCAGCAAATTGATTGTCAGCAAAAAAATGCTTATTGACGGCATCGCTCATGAGCTGCGCACGCCACTGGTCCGTTTACGTTATCGTTTGGCGATGAGTGATAACCTGACTGAAAGTGAACAACAGGCGTTAAATCACGATATTGGTCAGTTAGAAGCCCTGATTGATGAGCTGTTAACCTATGCTCGTCTGGATCGTCCGCAAGTCTCCCTGAATCTAGAACCGATAGATTTACCCACGTGGTTAACGGCAAAAGTGATGGATATGCGCATGATTCATCATGAGCGAGAGATCGAGCTTGATATCCCTCATCGCGGGGACTTTGGGGACGTTGACCTGCGGTTGATGGAGCGTGTATTGGATAATCTAGTCAATAATGCACTCCGTTACTCGACTAAACGACTGCGAATTGGATTGTGGTTTGATGGTGACAACGCCTGCTTGCAAGTTGAAGATGATGGGCCGGGCATCCCACTCGAAGAGCGCGCTCGGGTTTTCGAGCCTTTTGTTCGCCTCGACCCCAGTCGGGATCGTGCGACCGGAGGCTGTGGATTAGGTTTAGCCATTGTTCACTCCATTGCACTGGCGTATCAGGGGAGTATCTCCGTCGATGCCAGTTCATTGGGTGGAGCCAGCTTCCGCTTTTGCTGGCCAGTCAAAAACCGTCAGTCGCTGCCCGTCGAGCAAGATGATTAATACGATTTGTACCAATAATGTGATTAGCTCTAAAAATACAATTTGCCTATCCGATTGATGGAGTTTTCTATGACCACGGCTTATCAGCACCTGCGTACTACTTTCACTCGCCTTTCCCGCTTTGAGCATCTGTCGGCGATCGCCGGATGGGATATGCAAACCATGATGCCCCCAAAAGGTAATCTTGCGCGCTCAGAAGCTATGGCTGAGCTAAATGTGTTGCAACATCAAATCCTAACGACCAAGCAGGTCGGTGAATGGCTGAAGCAGGCTGACCAAGAAGCGCTGAATGATATTGAGCTGGCCAATTTGCGCGAAATGCGCCGCCATTACAGTAATGCTGTTTTGCTGCCCGAAGCATTGGTCGAGGCAAAATCATTGGCCGGAGCCAAATGCGAACATGCCTGGCGGCAACAACGTATTGCTAATGATTGGCCCGGTTTTGCAGAAAATCTGCGTGAAGTGGTCAAACTGAGTCGTGAAGAAGCCGCGATTCGTGCTCAGGCTGCCGGAACATCCGGTTATGACGCCCTGCTAAATTTGTACGAACCGGGGACGAACAGCGCTGATCTGGACCGTATCTTTGGTGATCTCAAACAATGGCTACCGGCGCTATTGCAAAAAGTGACAGCCAAACAGGCTAGCGAATCCTGTCTGATTCCACAGGGGCCATTTGAGCTGGAAAAACAGCGTCAACTGGGGCTGAGTGTGATGAAAGTGCTGGGTTTTGACTTTGATGGCGGCCGAGTGGATGTCAGTGTCCACCCATTCTGCGGTGGTGTTCCCCAAGATGTTCGCATCACTACCCGTTATAATGAGCAAGAATTCCTCAGCGCACTGATGGGTATTGTGCACGAAACAGGTCATGCCCGTTACGAGCAAAATTTGCCACGTGAATGGTTAGGGCAACCCATTTCCCATGCGCGTTCAACCGCCATTCATGAGTCTCAAAGCCTACTGTTTGAAATGCAATTAGCCCGCAGTAACGAATTTCTACAAGTGATTCGCCCGCTGGTTGTACAGCAATTTGGTGAGCAGCCAGCATTAGCCGAGCAAAATTTCATTGCCTTAAATCAGCGCGTCAAAACCGGTTTTATCCGGGTTGATGC
Organism: Yersinia mollaretii ATCC 43969; assembly: GCF_013282725.1. Classification (NCBI taxonomy): domain Bacteria; kingdom Pseudomonadati; phylum Pseudomonadota; class Gammaproteobacteria; order Enterobacterales; family Yersiniaceae; genus Yersinia; species Yersinia mollaretii. The sequence goes on from NZ_CP054043.1 coordinate 3,567,406, forward strand.
TGATGAAGTGAGCTATCCAGCTCATGTCATCTTGCGCTATGAAATTGAAAAAGCTCTGATCAGCGGTGAAATCGAAGTGGATGACATTCCTGAGCTGTGGAATGAGAAAATGCAGCAATACCTCGGGATTAATACGGAAGGTAATTATCGCAACGGCTGTATGCAAGATATCCACTGGACAGATGGGGCTTTTGGCTACTTCCCGACTTATACATTGGGGGCGATGTATGCAGCACAATTATTCCAAACAGCTCGTGATACGATTCCCGGATTGGATCAGAGTATTGCCAATGGCGATCTCAGCGCCCTCTTCAACTGGTTGCAACAGAATATCTGGCAACATGGCAGCCGTTACCCAACAGCAGAGTTGATCACCAAAGCCACGGGTGAACCACTCAATCCGCGATTTTTCCGCCAACATTTAGAGCGCCGCTATTTGTAAGCGACCCCACTAAAACACGCGCCCGACTTCTTCCCCCAAGTCGGGCCTTTCCATCCTGAGAAGCATAAATCCCACTTAATTTCAAACGACTATGCTGGGGCATAAGTGTGCTTATTTAAGGGGAAACCATTTGTATGTTGTAACTAAAGTGGTTGAAAAAGGGGCTGACTGAAATTCTTAGCAAAATGTCTCCAGCGGTGAGAACTGGCGGATCGTAAAGACGCCGTCAATCCCTCCCTGGAGGCTCGAGCCGCGCCGTCCGTGGCTCGGACGCTTTACTCTTCCGACAGCCCTCACCGTTTCAGATCGAGTCATTAGGTTTTTTCAGCAGTCTTCGATTGCTGTTATATCGTGCCTGTACAATCGGTTACATGCCGAAACCAATGACTCACGGAAGGGATTAGGGATTTCCTCTACTCTTATTTCAACGACCCACCGGGGCCGATATACAGACAGAAAACTGAGGAATAAATCATGAAAACAGTATTAGCTCTGATTGTTGCCGCAACCTTGGGTATCTCCTCTGTCGCATTTGCCGCCGACACTGTCGCCCCACCTGTTGCACCCATGGCGACAACGCCGGCAGCGCATAGCGCCCCAGCTAAAACCGTGCATCACAAGAAAGCTACAAAATCGATGAAAAAAATGGATAAAGCAGCCCCAATGCAAAAAGCGCAGGCTGCCAAAAAACACCCTAAAAAAGCGGCGCACAGCAAATCTGCCCCGGCCGTTGTACCGGTCGCGAAATAGCCCGGTTTAACTTGGGAAAGCTGAAACTGGCTCTTCGCGATTAAGCTGTAACAGCTGATTCACTCAACACCCGGTTTTCCGGGTGTTTTTTATCAGGAGTGCTGATAATGCTGCGCCGTTATTTATTCGAAATCACTTTGGCTACACTGGTGATGTGCGGGCTGATCGCACTATTTTTTTATTTATAGGGGTTTACGCGTCAATTAAGATTGGTGAGCTCATTACGTTTTCAGGCTAATGATAATAAAGCGGCCCATACAGCTCTAAATTATCGGAAAATCAATTACTGACAACATACATCATGGCTAATTATGTCTATAGTTAGCGGTAGCAGAACCTATGATTATCAGTTTAATCAGCAAGGTATCAGGTGTTTTGGTAGATAACCCCTTAGTCGGTAAATAAAGGCAAGGCTAATAATTTATGCGTTTATCTTCGTTGCTTCTGTTGAGTTTATTACCTCTTTCTATCTCTACAGCGCTAGCCCTGCCCTCAGCGGATAAGTCAGATGATGACAGCGCTATTGCGGATCAAACCACCCTGTTCTTCGGCAAAGATGATCGCACCGCCATAACGAGCAGTAATCAATGGCCATGGCAAGCCATTGGACAAATCGAAACTGCCAGTGGCAACCTTTGTACGGCAACATTAATCTCCCCTCACCTCGCACTCACCGCAGGCCATTGCGTACTGGCCCCACCGGGTAAGATTGATCCTGCTATTGCCTTGAGATTTATTTCTGATAAAGGCCAATGGAAATATCAAATAACAAAACTGGAAACGCTGGTGGATGCCAAATTAGGCAAAAAACTCAAACCTGATGGTGACGGCTGGATTGTTCCCCCGGCAGCGGCGGCCTATGATTTTGCACTCATTCGTTTAACGAGCAAGAAGCCGATTCCGATTAAGCCATTACCACTGTGGAATGGAACCGCCATTGAATTGACACAAGCGCTTAAACTGGTTGGCCGCAAGATAACTCAGGCAGGTTACCCTCTCGACCATCTGGAAACGCTCTACAGCCATGAAGATTGCTTGGTCACTGGCTGGGCGCAGCAGGGCGTACTATCACACCAATGCGACACATTGCCAGGTGATAGCGGCTCACCACTGATATTAAAAAACGGCGAGGATTGGTCTTTGATTGCGATTCAAAGTTCCGCTCCCGCCGCTAAAGATCGCTATCTTGCTGATAACCGAGCATTGGCGGTCACTGCCATTAAAGGCCGATTAAAAACGATCATTGATAAAGCAACCAAAACAGCCAAGTAAATTGGCTGTGAGTTGACTCAATAATGGCTGCTCTGATTATTGCCCTTTACTAACAGACTGGGGTGTTTGGTTGAATTTAAAAACAAAAGTCCCCCCTAATGCGGCGGCATATCGACTTAATGTCGTAAGGTTTGGAGAGATAATGCCTTTCTCCATACGGCTGATATTTTGCTTCTTCAGCCCCGCGCGATGGGCGACCTCTTCTTGTGTCAGATTGCATTGCTGGCGGGCAGCTTTCAGCTCAGTCATCATGGCTTGCCGAATCTGCAAATCTGTATAGGCCTCATTCACCTGAGGATTTTTTAAAGCAGCGGTCTTAACCTCAGATAATGGGATAATGTCAAAATCATCATGTTTTTTCATGACTGCAATCTCCGTTTGAGTTCCTTCATACGCTGATAGGCTAACATCAGTGTCCGTTTTGGAATTTTTTGCGTCTTCTTTTGTAAAAAGTGAATGATATAAACCTGCCGGCCCGCTTGGTGAAAGAAAAAGCCACGACCAATCCCCTCTTTCGCACTCACTCGCAGCTCTTTTAGGCCTTGCCCAATATCGCGAATCTCCGGCTCCCTCAACTCATGTCCATATGCCTCAAGCTCATCCATAGCTTTAATCAAAGCCGCCTGAATCCCTGCGGGTAACTTAACCAACTCTCGTTGTGCTAATTTTAACAAACTAATCTCATACATAAGCAATCCATGCTCCGGAAAAAACTCTAACAAATTCACCATATGTAATCAAATATGGTGACCTAAAATCAGACAAACTTTGAGCAAGCCGCCAATTTTCCGAAGCAGATATACCTGTCGTTCACGATGCTAAGCAATAACACCGCAGCCGTGTGGCACAGTTAATTTGCGGCTCTCGATAGACTTCGCATCAAAGCCGCGAGATTGCATTGATTACATAACAAAAGTAAAAATAGAATATATGAATCATATGGATGATGAATTTAATGAAGGGAACGAGCGAGGGGTTTAATGCATAAAAAATCCCGCGTTTAAATCAATAGTGATCCAGACGCGGGAGGGTATTCATCATCAATCAGACAGAAAGTTGTTCGATCGTTTGTAAAATACGTTTGTCAGAAATGGGATATAACGTCCCTAGCTGCTGGGCAAACAGGCTGACACGCAGTTCTTCAATCATCCAACGCACTTCTTTCACCTCGTCATCCTGCTGGCGTTTTGGTGGCAGCTTATTGAGCCACTGCTGCCACATTTTTTGCACATGCTCTATTCGCTGCATTTGTGCACGATCACGATGCGGGTCTATCGCCAGTTTCTCCATCCGACGCTCGATGGCTTGTAGATAGCGCAAGGTATCCGGTAGACGTTTCCAGCCATTATTGGTCACAAAACCGCGATAAATCAGGCCACCTAGCTGGGCTTTGATGTCCGAAAGCGCCAATGCCTGCGAGATATCTACCCGCCCTTTCAATCGCTTATTAATGCTGAATACCGTGGTTAGAATCTGTTCAACTTGCTTGGCGATTTCGACGACGGTCTCATTCAGCTCAGCGCGTACTTTTTCCTGTAGCTGGGCAAAATCGGCCTCCTGCCACACTGGACCACCATACTGGGCGACGAGTTTATCTACGCCACAGGCGATGCAATCATCAATCAGATCCATCACTTTGCCATAAGTATTGAAATAGAGTCCGAGCTTGGATTTATTCGGCAATTTCTCATGCAAATACTTAATCGGTGAGGGAATATTCAGCAGCAATAGCCGCCGAGTCCCCTGCCACATGGCCTGTTGTTGCTGAACTTCAGTATCAAATAAGCGGATCGCGACACTCTCTTTTTCATCCACCAATGCCGGGTAGGCTTTCACTTCATATCCGCCACGGCGCTGCGTATAACAAACAGGCAGATCGCCAAAGCTCCAGATATGTAAGTCATTTTGTTCAATACCGTCATCGGCAACAGCGGAGAGTGTTTCCTGTACTTTTGCGTGCAACTGCAACTTCAGGGCCGCGAGATCTTTACCTTCACGAAGTGTCCGATTTTTATCATCCAGCACCCGGAAGGTCATTTTCAGATGATCTGGCACTTGTTCCCATTGCCAGCTATCACGTGACACTGTCACACCGGTCATGCGCCGTAGCTCGCGCTCCAATGCCTCTAGCAGGTCAGTTTCCAGTGGCGTGACCCGCGCAAGGAAGGCCTCGGCATAATTGGGGGCCGGGACAAAATTGCGCCGTACCGGCTTGGGCAGTGACTTGATCAGCGCAATGACCAGTTCACGTCGTATCCCTGGGATCTGCCAATCAAAACCCTGCTCCTGAACTTGATTCAGAATCGGCAACGGAATATGCACGGTCACCCCATCAGCATCCGTACCCGGCTCAAATTGGTAGGAGAGCCGCAACTTAAGCGCTCCTTGATACCAAAAATTAGGGTAATCCAGCGGGTTAACTTTGTTCGCGCCATCTTTGATAAGCATGGTTTTTTCAAAGTTCAAGAGTTCCGGCTGGGTCTGGCTGGCTTTCTTCCACCAATTATCAAAATGGCGGGCAGAAATAACATCACGACCGATTCGCTGATCATAGAAGTTAAACAGCGTCTCATCATCCACCAGAATGTCGCGCCGACGGGATTTGTGTTCTAGCTCCTCCACTTCGGCCAGTAGTTTTAGATTAGCGCGGAAGAAGGTATGACGAGTTTGCCAATCCCCCTCCACCAAGCCGTGGCGAATAAACAACTCACGGCATAGCGGCGGGTCAATCGGGCCGTAATTGATTTTACGCTCAGTGACGATCGGCAAGCCGAATAAGGTGACTTTCTCGCTGGCCATTACCGCACCCTGCGCCTTCTCCCAATGCGGATCGCTGTAATGGTGTTTCACCAAATGCTGGGCTAGGGGTTCAATCCACTCCGGTTCGATGCGGGCAGCAATGCGCCCCCATAGGCGGCTGGTTTCGACCAGTTCGGCCACCATGCTCCATTTCGGCGGTTTTTTGAATAAACCGGAGCCTGGGAAGATGGCAAATCGCGCATTTCGTGCACCGGTATACTCTTGCTTATCAACGTCTTTCTGGCCGATATGGGATAGCAAGCCAGTCAGTATCGCGGTATGAACACTGCGGTAATCCGCCGCAACGCTATTGACCGGGATCCCCAGCTCTTTCACCACCTGACGCAGTTGAGTGTAAATATCTTGCCATTCGCGTACACGCAGATAGTTCAGGAAGTCGCTACGGCATAATTTGCGAAATTGCGCCGATGACAGCTCTTTTTGCTGCTCTTTCAGATAGTCCCATAGATTAACAAAGGCAAGAAAATCAGAGTCTTTATCTGCAAAACGGCGGTGTTTTTCATCCGATGCCTGCTGCTTATCCATCGGACGTTCGCGGGGATCTTGAATCGATAACGCCGAGGTGATAATCATCAACTCCCGCACGCTACCACTTTTCTGCGCTTCCAAAACCATACGCGCCAAACGAGGATCGACCGGCAATTGCGCCAACTGACGGCCTAGCGGAGTGAGCTGCTGATGACCATTTTCGGCGGTTTGTATCGCACCCAGCTCTTCTAGCAACCGCACACCATCTTGGATATTGCGTTTATCCGGCGCTTCCACAAATGGGAATGCCGCAATATCCCCCAGACCCAGTGAGGTCATTTGTAGAATCACGGAGGCCAAATTGGTGCGCAAAATTTCCGGATCAGTAAATTCTGGGCGCGAAAGGAAATCCTGCTCCGAATAGAGACGGATACAGATACCATCCGATACACGGCCACAGCGGCCTTTGCGCTGATTCGCCGAGGCTTGAGAAACTGGCTCAATCGGCAGTCGCTGCACCTTAGTGCGGAAACTATAGCGGCTGATGCGGGCTGTACCGGGATCGATAACATACTTGATGCCGGGCACGGTCAGTGAGGTTTCGGCCACGTTAGTTGCCAGCACAATCCGCCGCCCGTGGTGGGACTGAAACACCCGATTCTGCTCGCTATTTGATAAGCGCGCATAGAGTGGCAGCACTTCGGTGTGGGGCAAGTTTTGCTTGGTGAGCGCATCAGCGGTGTCGCGAATCTCACGTTCGCCGCTCATAAAGATCAGAATGTCGCCGGGGCTTTCATGGCTCAGCTCATCTACCGCATCAAAAATGGCCTGTAACTGGTCGCGTTCAACATCATCCGCATCATCCACAATGGGCCGATAACGAACTTCCACCGGATAGGTACGGCCTGAGACTTCAATGATCGGCGCATTATTGAAATGCTTGGAGAAGCGCTGCGGATCGATGGTCGCCGAGGTAATAATGACTTTCAGATCAGGGCGTTTGGGTAATAACTCGCGCAAATACCCCAAGATGAAATCGATATTCAGGCTGCGTTCATGGGCCTCATCGATAATCAAGGTGTCATATTGCATCAGCAGACGATCCTGCTGAATCTCAGCCAGCAAGATACCGTCGGTCATCAACTTAACCAGCGTATTCTCGCCCACTTGATCGTTAAAGCGCACTTTATAGCCGACACAACCACCTAGCGAGGTGTCCAGCTCATCGGCAATGCGGTTAGCCACGGTTCGAGCTGCCAGCCGCCGAGGCTGGGTATGACCGATCACCCCTTTCACGCCGCGCCCCAGCTCCAGACAAATTTTGGGGAGCTGAGTCGTTTTACCTGAGCCAGTTTCACCCGCGACAATCACCACCTGATGATCACGAATGGCATTAAAAATGTCTTGTTTCTTCTGGCTGACCGGCAAATTTTCGGGATAAGTGATGGCCGGACAGGCCGCACGACGACTCGTCACACGCTGCATTGCGGTAGCGATTTCAGCTTCGATTTCGCGAGTCATGGCCTCAACGGCCTCGGGATTATTGACTTTTCGTGCGCCTTGCAGCCGACGCCGCAGGCGTTGTTGGTCACGGAGCATCAACTCACCGAGTTGGGAGGATAATGCTGCGAGCGAAGATTTCACGTTCAGTATTCCTTGTTACGATGCGGCTGCCACCGATGGCGTCAGCCCAATGATTTTATGCTATGAATTTGATTCTCGGATATTTTTTATTAATCGGTATCAATCTGTTATCCGTCGAGACGCGGTTAGCAATCCAGCGTTTTTACTCTATAAATCTCTACCTGATATGGTAACACAGCCAAGGATTACGCCGTAACCCAGCCAGCATCTCTTGGTGATTATCATCGTTCAATAAAATCGAACAAAGAACGCAAAATATTGCGCTATCCATGGTAGGAAAATATGCATAAAGTATATCTCATTGAAAGGGCGACTCGCCTAAGTCTCTGTTACCTGTTAAGGAATTACGATGAGCAAAGTTCTGGTTCTGAAATCAAGCATTCTGGCAACCTATTCTCAGTCCAACCAATTGGCTGACTTTTTTGTTGAACAATGGCAAGCCGCCCACGCAGGTGACGAAATCACAGTACGTGATCTGGCTGCTCAACCGATTCCTGTGTTAGATGGCGAGCTGGTTGGCGCGCTGCGCCCTTCAGATGCGGCACTAACACCACGTCAACAAGAAGCTCTGGCACTGTCTGATGAGTTGATTGCTGAATTGCAGGCTAACGACGTGATCGTGATGGCTGCACCTATGTACAACTTCAATATTCCGACTCAACTGAAAAACTATTTTGACCTGATTGCCCGCGCGGGTGTGACCTTCCGTTACACCGAGAAAGGCCCAGAAGGTCTGATCACTGGCAAACGTGCCATTATCTTGACCAGCCGTGGCGGCATTCATAAAGACACCCCAAGTGATCTGGTTGTGCCTTACCTGCGCCTGTTCTTGGGCTTTATCGGTATTACCGATGTTGAGTTTGTGTTCGCAGAAGGGATCGCTTATGGCCCTGAAGTTGCCACCAAAGCACAAGCAGATGCTAAAGAGTTACTGGCTCAAGTGGTTAGCGCTTAATGAATGACTTTCGCGCATCAATGTTTCTTCGTTAATGCGCGACGGGAAGTGACCTTGTATTACCCTCGTTTTACCCAGTAGTGCTATTGAATTAAGTCATACCATTAATGCCAGTCTGTTCAAAAACGGACTGGCATTTTTTTATCTGTAATACGATAGACCCGCCCTCTCGTCAGCTCGATATCAATATCAGCCGTAACCTTTGCTGCATAATAGTGAGCTATTGAAGTTGGGGATACGGTGAATGACAATCAGAAAGGGGTTAGGCGCGGCGAACAGTACAAATAGGCGACGTTTAATGCGACATCGCCCGTTAACATCATAAACTCAGCCGAAAGATTAATGGCAAATTTGCGCCAACTCTTTATCACTCAGGCCGGTCGTTTTCATTATGATGGAGCGAGCCACACCATTAACCAGCATAGCGCTAGCAATTTTCAAGGTAGTTTCCATTTTACCTTGCATGTGGCCTTTTTGTTCCAGTTTCTGTGCAATCGTCATGAGTAACTCCTTGTGCTGTGGCGAACGGTGGGCCAGTTCCCAGATAAACGTTTCCGGCGCGGCAGCTTCACCATTCTGTAGCATATAATTCATCACAGATATTAGCTGATCTCCGTTAGTGTAACCACTGGATATCAGCCTGACCAGTTGATCTGATAATTCAGACAGATCACGCCGCCGGATGTGTTTTTGCAGCAGTTCCAATATGGCAATGCCTCTGTGCGTCATGATTTCATCATCAGGGATCACCGTCACATCAACTAGCGGGAAATCGCCGCCATACAACCGCCCTGCCAGAGTTGGCTCGTTAAACGCTTGCAGCCAACCCATGGGATATGGGTACGGTGTCACCTGTCCATGATAGAACAAGATGGGGATCACCAGTGGCAGTTGGTCGTTGCCCGCATCAAGATGGCGCTGCATGGCCGCAATGGCATAGCGCATTAGCCGAAAAGCCATATGCTTATCAGGTGAACTTTGATGTTCGATTAGGGCATAAACATAGCCCTCCTGTGTCTGCGTTTTTAACGAGTAGAGAATATCAGAGTAGAAAGCACGCAGATCATTTTCGATAAAACTGCCCGATTCCAGTTGCAGCGTGTCTAGGTCACAGATTTGCCGTAATTCAGGTGGTAAATGGATCTCCAAAAAGTCACGGGCGGTTTGTTGATGGGTCAAGAATTGTTTAAAAATAGCATCATGGGGTGTCGGTGTCGTTTTCATCGGGCGACAGTAGCATAATCGCCCTATGAAATTGAATACTAAGGTTTATTTTCAGATTTTTGTTACATAGAACTGCCCTTTTATGGTTACCCTGCTTCCATAGGAGGAAGCAGGATGGGTCTTATTTTAATCTGCGTTTTCTATTTTTCTCTGATAGCTCATATCAGGTTTAAATAGCCAATGTGAGAGCAAGAGTGAAAAACCGGATAATGCAATATAAGCACCGGCATAGATCAGATCATAAGTCACCAGATAGCTAATAATGAGGGGTGTTAATCCCCCTGCCAGCATTGATGATATGTTGTAGCCCACACTGAGGGTGGTGGTTTGGCCATCGGCAACATTCGCTAATACCGAGGGGCCTGTACTGGATATCATGGCGGTATTGATTGTAATAATTAGTTGGGCAAGCAGAATTAATTCAACCACATTACTGCGCATCACATAATATAAGGGTACAGAGAATAGAATTAATCCGATCACCCCGGCATTGAATACTTTTGCTGATGAGCTGTATTTATCGGTTAACCAACCACAGATCAGCATAAAAAAGAGTATTAATGCGGATGATAGGATGGCATACACACTTTTGAAATCGCCCAGTTGTAAATTATCGCGGATAAGGGAGCTTGACATATTTTGGGCATAAAACACTACAGAACCCGGAATGTTAATTAGGAATATTTGAAATGACTTTTGCCAATTTATCCGGCGATAACGCCCTTGAGCAGTGGGTTGAACCGGTAATCTGGCCCGAAACCAAAAACTAAACGCAATATTCACCACGCCCAATAACAGCGGGATACGCCAACCTAGGGTCTGCATTGTTACGGGGTCAAGGGATCGTTCAAGCAATAATACCAGTGATAATGAGACGATAACGCCCGTTACTGCACTGCCCACAATCAGCGCCGATATCCTGGCGCGTTCATTATTGGCTGCATCATTAAAGAGATAAGTGGTGAGTGTTGGCCACTCTCCTGCGTAACTGAAAGAGAGCGCCATTTGCAGCACTAAAATAGCCAATGGGGTAAAGGGGCCAAGGAGGCTGATGGGTAATAGTGCCATGCACAGTGTGGCGCTGCCGCTGATAAAACTGGTAAGGATCAGGGCAGATTTTCGGCCCGCTTTATCCGCATAACGGCCAATAATATAGCCACCGATGGGCCGGGCAATAAACCGCAAGGCAAATATCCCCCACACCATCTGCGTTGCCTGCTCATATCCTTGACGTTCTAGCTCTGCGGTGAGATAGACGGATATGGCAGCAAATACGGCAATATCATAATATTCCAGTGCATTCCCGGCGACTGCACCCAATCTAAATTTCCATTTCATTTAATGTCCTTTATATTATTTTTTTGTCTTCTTTTTCTGAACAACCTTTTCTATTCTGTTCATTACGTGGGAAAATAGTTGTTACATGCCGTTACGCCTCAAGGATAAGCAATCAGTGTTTCCAGACAGGATAAGGTGACGCCATGCTCCTTAAGCGCATTAAACAAACCGCCAGATGAATGATGCTCACAATTTAACTTCTGTTTTATTCGCCGAATACGGATATGTTCAGTGGTTATTGAGCACCCCTGAATGGCGGAGATCTCTTTTACTTTTCGATGAGATAGTAACAATCGAATAGTGATCATCTCCTTGCGTGTAAATCGGATATTACCAAATCGCATAAATGGCTGTATATCAAGTAACTCTCCCATTGGGCCATGCGAATTTTTAATAACGCTCTTCTTAATGGATACTTTTTCACGCAATGGTAATATAATATCCCGACATTGTTTCCAAACACGATGTGCATAATCAGAAATAATCGGTTTCCATTTATAGAGCGCCATCACATCAGTAAATGATGGTTTATACTTGGAATTAATAGACAACAATTCAAATACATTTCCATATTGAGTGCAAATATCAATCTTACTCTCTCTTTTTTTGTTTTTTGATAATGTTTCCATGTATTTTGGAGAGTATCCATCCCAATACTGAGCACCAGGAGTAACACGCTCACTCATTAGAAAATCCAAATCAGCATCAAAATAAGTCAAGTGCCATTCATAACTACTTGGCATTACCAATATGCTTTCATCAGTAAGATTTACTTTGCTATAACTGATATCTATATTATCCCAGTCAAATTGACTCGAAAAAACCCTTCTTAAATTTAAGCTATTTTTCTCAACAACATTATTTTTCACATCCATAATAAACCTCCTAACATTCATGGGTAAACAGTGAACAAATCAAGAGAGGACAAAGTTATACCATGATCTTTGAATGCATTAACCAAGCCAACTGATGAGTGTTGTTCACAATTTAACTTCTCTTTTATTTGCTGGATACGTGCATATTCTGATGTGAGTGAACATCGTTGAATAGCAGATATATCTTCTATCTTCAGATCAGACAGCAATAATCGAATGGTGATGATTTCTTTACGAGTAAACTGAATATTCCCAAATCTTATATAGGGATGAGAGTCCACAGATACTGCCGAGGAATTATCCGCAGAATCTTCATAGAGGGGTATGTCTTCTCGTAACGGTAATATAACATCCTGATTCTGGCTCCATACACGCTCGGCATAATGAGCTATGATTGGTTTCCATTTATAAAGAGTCATCACATCAGTAAATGATAAATTACGCCTGGAATTAATAGATAAAAGTTCAAAAACATTTTCATATTGAGTGCAAATATCAACTTTACTCTCTCTCTTGCTATTTTTCAGTAATGTATCAGTGTGTTTAGATGAATAATTACTCCAATATTGAATCCCTGGTACAATACGTTGACTCGTCAATAAGTCCAAATCGTCATCATAATAGATTAAGAACCACTCATAACTACTTGGCATTGTAAATATAGATTTATTGATCAGATCTACTTTCCCGTAAGTGACATCCATATCATCCCAATCGAAAAAATTTGAAAAAATCCGCCTCAAATTTAAGCTATTCTTTTCAATTCCGCTATTTTTTGCATCCATAATTAACCTCCTAATAACATCACATTCAAAATAGCATATTGAATGCATATTGCCCGTCAATATATATGTTAGGGAGAATATTCACATGCTATTTACTCCTGATATTGATGAAATAGTATTTTAGATATTTTTACATCGGGGCAGTCTAATAATTAATGGCAAGCAGTAAGTATTTCAAAACCAACATTATCATATGCAACAAGTTCATTGTTACATATGATAAACGTTAACATGCCAGTCTATAGCACACAACTGTTTTCATTCAAATAAGTATATTTCAGGCATGTTGTTTCCTTTTGATTTTATATATATTTAACGCCGATGGTTAAATTAAACAATTCAAATCCACCTTAGATGAGAGTTAATTTTAAGCACGACAAACATTAATATATTAAACATTTAAAATGGAGTAAGCATAATATGAAAAATGACTGGCATCCGGCAGAGGTCATCGCCGCCATAAGAAAGAAGGGATCGACTCTTTCAGCACTATCACGTCGCGCAGGATTAAGCGGTTCCACACTGGGCAATGCCCTTAATCGCCGCTGGCCCAAGGGGGAGAGGATTATTGCGGATTATTTGGGGGTGGAGGCTTGTGTCATATGGCCATCACGTTATAAAGACAATAATCAAAGAACTAAAGATTAAGCACCCTATTATTAGTCGAAATACGATGCCCCACTAAAATAACCGCATTGACATCTCTCAGAGGCGATTCAATACGGCGGCTATTTTATAGAATGATACGCCGTGCGCTGCTGGCTTTATTCGGCTAGCAGCGCCACTGCGCGCTCTTCATCCATGAGCAAATCATTCATCCAGTGACCACTGCCCCCCGCAGACCGAATAGGCAGGCTGGCACTGGTTAAGCGGGTCCAGCTCATAGCTCACGCGCTGCCTTCCCTCCCTAGTTTGGCTGTGTCAATATCTGACGACGATAATCTTCATCATTAATTTTATTCAACAGCAAGGTCGTCATGGAAATCAAAAAGTTAAGCAGTGCTAATATTAACTTATGGATAGCGCTAAGAGAGCAGCTATGGCCGCATCATCCTGAAAATAAAACTGATGGGGAAAATATTATTCTGTCTGATGGGTTGGCTTCATTTATTGCTATAGATAACCTTGGTCAAGGCATTGGTTTCGCTGATGCATCCATACGGAACGATTATGTGAATGGTTGTATTCATAGCCCTGTTGCCTTTCTTGAGGGCATTTTTATTGTCCCATCCTCTCGGCGTGGTGGTGTTGCCAAACAGTTAGTTGATGCTGTGCAAGCATGGGGGTTAGAAAAGGGGTGCCAGGAACTGGCATCTGATACCGCATTGGATAACGTTTTATCACAACAAGTCCATGAAGCTTTGGGATTTAAGGAAACTGAGAGGGTCGTTTACTACCGCAAAGCCTCACTTAGCTAACCTCAAGCGCCCGCATTAACCGCGGGCGCTTGACCTAAATAGCTTGATGCCAGCATGGCAATACTCAGCGCTTCATCCACTGACCATTAATCCCGCGCACATATTCACCCGCTGCGGCACGGTTAACCAATTTTTGCCCCGCCAACTTGGCGACATCTTCAGTTGAGATGTGGTTTTTCTGTGCCACTTCCTGATACTTTTCGGCTCGAGCAAGATTGATTTGCTCCACCAGCGCCAGTGTTTCAGGATCTTTTTTCACCGGAGCCAGATAGCCACTGAGGGTTTCTCCCACACGCCCCTGCTGCTTTGCTTGCTCCAATGTCAGCGCAAACGCCATTGAGCTGAACAGCAGACTGCCGCTCAATATCATGCAACCCAAGATCAGCCGAATCCCCCCTTGCGTGCCACCAATCCAGCCTGAAGTTTGCTTGTTCATCATGGCTCCTTAGAATAAGTTGGATTGATTTTTAAGCAGGTTTTCCACATCTTTATCGACTTTGATCTGGATTTCATGCTCAATCTTGACGTTCATATTGATAGTGATAGGTTTTTCCGGAGTCGCTACCTCAAGGCGCACACAGCCACTGAGTAACAAAATACCCAGAGCCATCGCCATACGTTCCCCTGTCAAGATCTTCATTCCTGCGTCCTCGCCGGTGTTGCTGTTGGTTGTGTCGTTGATGGTATAGAAAGCGTTTGTTGTAACCACTCTTGTAAATTGTCACCAAAACGCAGGCTGCGCCAGAGTTGGAAGACATTTTCCTGATGTTGATAATTCAAGATGACCGCACGTTTGGAATTTTTCTGCGTATTCACACCATGAATTTTTGAACTTAACGTTAATTGACCCAGATTATCAAGATCCACTTTGGCATACGATTGATAAATCTCCATATAACGCAACCAATCAATCGCCGCCCCCGCCGCAATATTGCTGTCGCCGATTTGGTTTGCCAGCTCTTGATCCAGACGCAGTGTCACCATGCCGTCGTTTGCCATCCAGCCATTGCGCACCAGCCATTGTGGGTTATTGAGATAAAGTGGCAACTCGCCATTCACTTTACCTGACATCGCAAACTGTTTCGGCTGGAGCACAGTAAAGAGTTCGCTAAGATCGATGCCTTTTAATTTCAACACGGCGGCATCATGCTGTGGCAATCGCAATGCAGATAAACTCATGTGCCCCTTCAGAATATCCATCCCCACATTGCTCAGCGTCAATGGGGTTTCCTCTGAATAGGGGTAACTGCCTTGTAGATCGGCTGTGATATTCTGCATTTCAAACAGATTAGTGAGCGAAGCAATACGCAACATCACCGGCTCTTTGGCCCCCAACTGCCAGCGGTGATCTTGTAAGCGGTAGGACATCACAAAATCCAGCCCACTCAGTTCGCCCTCTTTCAGCCACATACCGCCATTCTTGACCACCCAGTGACCACCGGCAGCAAAGCCCTGTTCGCGGGCTGCCGAGAAGGCCGCTTGCGCATAAAACTCACCATCACGCAGTTTGATGCCTAGCTCTTGCGATATCAGCGGCTGGAATACTTTTAATGACTGTTTCGGCCACCAGCCTTCACCGCGTAAGCGCTCACCATCCCAGCGACCACTCAGCGGGATCGGCCCGATAGCTTTCGCCTGTAATTTTCCCTGCCATAAGAAACTCTCTGGGTCGCGGCCATTAAGTTGCAACGATAATACCGCTGGGGGCAGATAACCGCCGCCATCACTGAATGCCACTTTTTTCGCCCCCAACTCAAAACCGGCGATAAAAGCAGGATGATGGTTATCCCGCTGCCAAGTGAGGGGTTTGACCAATGTCAGCCGGGGGGCATCCACTTTCACCAACCCATACTGCAAACGATCAAAACCGGTCGAGAGTTTATCCACCGTGATCAAGGTGCCCTGCCAGTTCCCCTTGCCGCTGACATCCCAACGCGCGGCTAGCGGAGGCAGTTGACCACTCCCCCAATAGCGCCACTGCCAATTTCCCTTATCGGGCCAGAAATCCTGCGCCTGACCATCTAAATGTAGATTGAAGCTACCCCAGTAGCTGTCCTGCGCATCGACAATCGCTTGTAGGCGACCCGTGACCCCAGCGGAGGTCACTTTTACCCCCGCGAGGGGCCAGCGAGCATCCTTAATACGCAATTCGGGTGTGACATCTCCGTGGGCGCGCAGTAACGCGCCGGGGTGCAGTACCCATGTGGGATTCAGTACCGAGCCGCTGAGAATGCCGGGAATAGTGGCATTCAGCACCATGGTCTCCAGATTGGCCTGCCCACTGAGCTGGAATGCTAAGTCGCTGTTGATCATGCTCAGATTGCCCGGCCCAAGGGTCAGCACCGCATTGCCCTTGCCACTTTGGCCCGAGGTGATCACATTGATGCGGGCATCCACCGAGGTTTGATCCAGCCCCTGATCCCAATCATGTAGCGTCAGATTAATGCCACCACTCAGCGGTTGCTGAGCATAGGGCCACTGCCACTGCCCCTCCACGATTTGAATTTGGTTGACTGACACCCGCCACGGCAACCGCGCAATGGGGGTCTCGTCACCCTGCTCAGTCAGTGTCAGTACCCCCTGCTGCTGTTGCCAGTTCAGATTCAGTAATAGCGGTTTGGAGAGATAACCGGTGGTCAATACGCCGTCGAGCGCCCCCTGCTCCG
Organism: Yersinia mollaretii ATCC 43969; assembly: GCF_013282725.1. Lineage (NCBI taxonomy): Bacteria > Pseudomonadati > Pseudomonadota > Gammaproteobacteria > Enterobacterales > Yersiniaceae > Yersinia > Yersinia mollaretii. The sequence goes on from NZ_CP054043.1 coordinate 3,584,063, forward strand.
GCCAGTCATCCAGCGACAGCGGAATTTTAATTTTGCCGCTCAGCTCAAACGGCTGTGGGGTGCCGGGTACCGCAATCGAGAACTGATGCAGGCTAAGTTGCTGGTTTTCATCCAGTGTCGCAGCAAAGCTCAATTGTTGGCCCTGATAGCGCAACTCTTGGCTAAACTTGGTCTGTGGGCCAGCGCCCTTTGTGTTGGAGGAGGTGAGGGTCAATTTACCGGCGTATTGCTGCCACGGCGTAATTTGTAAATGGGCGATATCCAGACTCAATACCGAGAGCTGCTGTTGCCAGTAGGCCAAATTTTGTGGCGTGCTCTCGCCGCTGGCGGGGAGCTGACTCAGACAGGCGGTATCCAGCGCCACATCACCGGCCCCCACTTGCCAACGGCCTTGATGGTAACCCAGACTTAATTGATGAATATTGGCGAGCGTACAGCCATTCACCCCATAGCGCAGTTGCGCAATACGCAACGCGCCATCTCGCCAAACCGGAGGGCTGGCTAATGTGAGCTGGCTGCCCGCAGGCAGCCAATATTGGGCGATTTTCGGTAACCACTGCGGCAGGGTTTTCCATAACGCCATCAGAGAAATTGCGCTGATTAATAAAAACCAACCCACTATTTTTGCGCATTTAGTCATGACTTGCCTTGTTTTATCACCGAGCTGACTCGGGGTGTGCTTTAATCTCACTCATCTAAGCTGCTGCAAGATACCACAAAATAGAGTGTTATCCTGAGACTCGAAATTGTATGATTTATTCAAATCTGTTAGATTGATCACATTATTTTGACGGAGAAATGACGATGAAATTAGCCGTTTACAGCACTAAACAGTATGACCGCAAATACCTCGAATTGGTCAACAAAGATTTTGGCTTTGAATTGGAGTTTTTCGATTTTCTGTTATCACCCAAAACCGCGAAAATGGCGGCGGGCTGTGACGCAATCTGCATCTTCGTCAACGATGATGCTTGTCGCGCCACCTTAGAAGAGCTGAAAAGTGTCGGGGTTGAGATTTTGGCCTTGCGCTGTGCGGGCTTCAATAACGTGGATCTGGAAGCCGCAAAAGAGCTGGGCATTCAGGTGGTGCGTGTTCCGGCTTATTCACCGGAAGCGGTGGCTGAACATGCGGTTGGTATGATGATGAGCCTCAATCGTCGTATTCACCGCGCTTATCAGCGTACCCGTGATGCCAACTTCTCGTTGGAAGGTTTGATTGGCTTCAATATGCATAACCGCACGGCGGGGATCATTGGCACCGGTAAGATTGGTGTCGCCACCATGCGCATCCTGAAAGGTTTTGGTATGCGTCTGCTGGCCTTCGACCCTTACCCAAGTGCGCAGGCGCTGGAGCTGGGTGCTGAATATGTTGATCTCAAAACTTTGTACGCCGAATCTGATGTTATCTCGCTGCACTGCCCGATGACCCCAGAGAATCATCATTTGCTGAATAAGCAATCATTTGACCAAATGAAAGATGGCGTGATGATCATCAACACCAGCCGTGGGGGGTTGATTGATTCTGCGGCGGCGATTGAAGCACTGAAACAGCAAAAAATCGGCGCACTCGGGATGGATGTGTATGAGAATGAACGGGATTTGTTCTTTGAAGACAAATCCAATGACGTGATTCAGGACGATGTTTTCCGCCGTCTCTCTTCCTGTCATAACGTGTTATTTACCGGCCATCAGGCATTTTTGACTGAAGAAGCGCTGACCAGTATCTCTGCCACCACCATGCAGAATATTGCCCAACTGAAAAACGGCGAGCCTTGCCCGAATATCATCAGCGCCTAATGCGTTGTGAACCTCAAGGATGAGGTTTATTTCAGCGAGCGCGGCCAACACACCGGCAACTTGAAAGATGACAACACTCTGGAATACCCAATAGATTTCGAGGTGCAGGAAGGCGGCAAGTGAGTGCATCCCGATGAGCTGACATCAGTCAGTGATTCGGGTGAACGAGCGCAGCCAACACACCGGCAACTTGAAAGATGAAGGGTATTCTTATTTTGGGCAAGCGCCCCGCATCAACGCCCACTCCTCGCACCGCTTGCCATCGGGCAACTGGCACATCCCGACACTGCCGCCATTAAGTTGCTTGGCGAGGGTTAATACCCCTCCCGCATTGGCACAATTGACTGATGCCGGATTCGCCATACTGACTTTCGTGTGGGCACTGGTGGCTTGTTGTACAGGTTCATCGCTGGCACTGCGGTTTGACGTGGTATCGGTTGGATCATTGCTGCTGCAAGCGGCTAAAAAAAACACGGCGCCACCCACAAACCAAGATAATGCGTTCATTATTTTACTCCGGCATGAGAAATATATAGCGCTATAATTGGGTTATATAATCTCTGTTGTAATTAAAACACAACACAAATAAGCATAAACGCAATAATTTAATTTAGGGCAGACAGGTATTTTAGCGAGGAAAATAATCAAGTTAATATTAATCCTATAAAGAATCAGACACCTAGCGTCGATTTTAAAATAGAAAGGGAATAAATATGATTACTGATTTACTACTGCGAATTACTCTGGCCGGTGCGCTGGGGGCTTTGATTGGGCTGGAACGTCAATTACGCGCTAAAGAAGCGGGATTACGTACCCATATTCTGGTGGGTATCGGCAGTGCCATGTTTATGATTGTATCAAAATACGGTTTTGAAGATTTACTGACACTGGAACACGTCAGTTTTGACCCTAGCCGCGTCTCCGCGCAAGTCGTCAGTGGTATGGGGTTCCTCGGTGCCGGGACCATCATGATTCAAAAGCATATGGTGAAAGGGCTGACCACCGCTGCGGGCATGTGGGTCACCGCCGCTATTGGTCTGGTGATTGGGAGTGGCCTGTATGAGGTTGGCATCTATGGCACGCTGGTGACTCTGGTGGTGCTGGAGATCTTCCGTCAGTTAAGTGACCGTCTCATCGGCCAACATCATTTTGTGTCGATTAAACTGCCATCCCAAAGTGTGCCGGGTATTTTGGTTGCTATGCAAAAACTCAAACTTGCCCCCATGAATCTCTCTGTCGAGCAAAATCATGACAATGGTGAAGTGGACTGTGAACTCACTATGGAAATAATGTTACTTCCGAGAAAAAACCTGAGCCAAATTTATGACGCCTTGCTGAAGGTGGAGGGAGTCCATAAGTTGGATATTACATAAGTGGGATATTACATAAATTGCGCTATCTCTACATTGCCGCCCCACCCGCGACAATACGAAGATAGCGCATCCTATTCCATCGCCAACTTTATTAATGCATCGGGGTCTTGGACAGCAGGTTAATCACCAACACACCCGCAATAATCAATGTCATCCCCGCAATGGCGGCCCAATCCAGCTTCTGTTGATACAAGAATGTGGCGGCGATGGAAACTAATACAATTCCTAGCCCTGACCAGATGGCATAGGCAATCCCCAGCGGCATGGTTTTCACCACCTGCGAAAGTCCCCAGAAAGCAATACCATAACCGATGACTACCACAATCGAGGGAACTAAGCGGGTAAACCCTTCCGATGCTTTCAGCATGGTGGTTGCCACCACTTCGGCAACAATCGCCATCATTAAATACATGAAACCACTCATCGTTACTCTCTCATTTCAGTATTGAGCAGGCATTATGCCCGCCGATGCTTAAATGGTCATTAAATCCATTTTAGCTTCACAATTATTTCACAAATGCACTTAACATCTGAGTAATAATTGCGCGTCACCGCGACGAGCAATATCTCATTGCGATCAGAAATAGTTTTCTAATTGTAATAATTATTATCTGAATCGCCACTCTATGCGCGATCCGCACTCCTCATCTTATTTATAGAGGGCGACCGCCACACAAATGCGATAACTGGCAAAAATGCGCTCTGCTAGAATTTCGTTATTAGTTCAAATAGACAGATTGGTTCAAATAGCCAGTTAGCATTCCAAGACACTCATTACTCCTTTTTATGTGCACGAAAATGTTCTCGGCATAATAAGCAATGTGAAGGTACAAATTAATGATTACGACTGACGGTAACAGTGCAGTGGCTTCTGTGGCCTATCGTGCCAGTGAAGTTATTGCTATCTACCCTATTACGCCAAGTTCTACCATGGCCGAACAAGCGGATGCTTGGTCAGGTGACGGCAAAGTCAACATCTGGGGTGATGTGCCCCGCGTGGTGGAGATGCAGTCTGAAGGCGGGGCCATTGCGACTGTGCATGGAGCACTGCAAACCGGTGCGCTATCAACCTCATTTACCTCCTCGCAGGGATTGCTGTTGATGATCCCAACCCTGTACAAGTTGGCGGGCGAGTTGACTCCCTTTGTACTCCATGTGGCGGCCCGCACCATTGCCACCCATGCACTGTCGATCTTTGGTGATCACTCCGATGTGATGGCCGTACGCCAGACCGGTTGTGCCATGTTGTGTGCCAGCAGTGTGCAGGAAGCACAGGATTTCGCCCTGATCTCTCAAGTGGCGACACTCAATAGTCGTATTCCTTTTATTCATTTCTTTGATGGTTTCCGCACCTCACACGAAATCAATAAAATTGTGCCGCTCAGTGATGACACCCTGCGCCAGCTACTGCCGCAAAAAGGGATTGATGGTCACCGCAGCCGCGCACTTTCGCCGGATCATCCGGTAGTGCGAGGCACATCCGCCAACCCCGACACCTATTTCCAGTCACGCGAGGCCACCAACCCTTGGTATAACAATACCTATCAGCATGTGGCCGATGCCATGCAGGCGTTTGCCGAGGCCACGGGGCGCGAATATAAGCCATTTGAATATTACGGCCACCCACAAGCTGAGCGCGTGATTATTCTGATGGGGTCTGCCATCGGCACCTGCGAAGAGGTGATTGATAGCTTGCTGACCCGTGGCGAGAAAGTAGGCGTGCTAAAAGTGCGTCTATTCCGCCCTTTCTCGGCTGAACATCTGCTGAGTGTGTTGCCGTCATCGGCGACCAAAATTGCAGTGCTGGATCGCACCAAAGAGCCGGGAGCCTTAGCCGAGCCGCTCTATCTGGATGTCATGACCGCGCTGGCGGAAGCTTATAGCCGTGGCGAACGCGCCACCTTGCCGAAAGTGATCGGCGGCCGCTATGGTCTCTCCTCCAAAGAGTTTGGCCCCGACTGTGCGCTGGCCATTTTCAAAGAGCTGCTGCTGGATCTGCCACGTCCGCGCTTTACGGTCGGGATTTTTGATGACGTTACCGGCCTGTCATTGCCACTGACGGATGAGAAAATCGAGCAACGCGCCACACTGGAAGCCCTGTTTTATGGCCTTGGCAGTGACGGTTCCGTCTCGGCGACCAAAAATAATATCAAGATTATCGGTAACAGCACCGCGCTCTATGCACAGGGCTATTTTGTCTACGACTCGAAAAAGGCGGGCGGCCTGACCGTCTCTCATTTGCGTGTCAGTGAAACGCCGATCAACTCGGCGTATTTGGTCAGTCACGCCGATTTTGTCGGCTGCCACCAGTTGCAGTTTATCGACATCTACCAAATGGCTGAACGGCTCAAACCGGGCGGCATTTTCTTGATTAATACCCCATTTAGTGCCGACGATATGTGGTCACGGCTGCCACAGGAGGTGCAGGCGGTGCTGCATCAGCGCAATGCCCGTCTGTTTGTGATCAATGCCGCAAAAATCGCCCGTGAATGTAAGTTAGGGGCGCGCATCAATACCGTGATGCAGATGGCGTTCTTCCATCTAACACAAATTTTACCTACGGCCATGGCACAAGAGCAGTTACGCGCCGCCATTGATCGCAGTTACAGTAATAAAGGGCCGGAAATTGTGACCCGCAACTGGCAGGCGCTGGATGCCACGCTAGAAGCACTGGTAGAAATTCCGCTGCAACCTATTGATGAACATAGCCCAATGCGCCCGCCGATTGTCTCTGATCAGGCACCCGATTTTGTCAAAACCGTCACCGCAACCATGCTGGCCGGTTTGGGTGATGCACTGCCCGTTTCAGCGTTTCCACCCGATGGCACTTGGCCAGTGGGCACCACCCAGTGGGAAAAACGCAATATCGCGGAAGACATTCCTATCTGGCAACCCGATCTCTGTACCCAGTGTAACCACTGTGTCGCCGCCTGCCCGCATTCAGCCATCCGCGCCAAAGTGGTACAGCCTGATGCCATGGCCGATGCGCCGGACAGCTTGCAATCGCTGGATGTGAAAGCCCGCGATATGCGCGGTCAGAAATATGTGCTGCAAGTCGCGCCGGAAGATTGCACCGGATGTAACCTGTGTTACGAAGTCTGCCCAGCGAAAGATCGCCAGAATCCTGAAATCAAAGCCATCAATATGAAACCACGGCTAGAGCATCTGGTGGAGGAGAAAGCCCACTATGATTTCTTCCTCAAATTGCCGGAAATTGATAAAACGCAAATGGAGCGTATCGATATCCGGACTTCACAATTGATTTCGCCGCTGTTTGAATACTCCGGTGCGTGCTCCGGTTGCGGTGAAACACCGTACATTAAGCTGCTCACCCAACTGTATGGCGATCGCCTGTTAATTGCCAACGCCACTGGCTGCTCCTCCATTTATGGCGGCAACTTACCGACCACCCCCTATACCACCAATGCTGATGGCCGTGGCCCCGCATGGGCTAACTCGCTATTTGAAGATAATGCCGAATTTGGTTTGGGCTTCCGTCTGACCGTTGACCAACATCGCCAACGTGTCACGCGCTTGATAACTCAACTGGCCCCTCAACTGCCAGCAGATTTGGTCAGTCAGTTGCTCAATGAAGACGCCACCCCTGAAGTTCGTCGCGAGCAGGTGACGCAACTGCGCCAGTTGTTAGCTCACATTCCTGGTAATGATGCACAGCAGTTAGCCACCGACGCAGATTATCTGGTGGATAAATCCATCTGGCTGATTGGCGGCGACGGCTGGGCCTATGATATTGGTTTCGGTGGCCTTGATCATGTGTTGAGCCTGACCGAAAACGTCAATGTGCTGGTGCTAGATACCCAGTGCTACTCCAACACCGGCGGGCAGCAATCCAAAGCCACGCCGCTCGGGGCAGTGACTAAATTTGGTGAACATGGAAAACGTAAAGCGCGCAAAGACTTAGGTGTCAGCATGATGATGTACGGCCATGTTTATGTGGCACAAATTTCACTGGGCGCGCAGCTCAATCAGACGGTAAAAGCGATTCAGGAAGCGGAAGCTTATCCCGGTCCGTCACTGATAATTGCTTACAGCCCTTGTGAAGAGCATGGCTATGATCTGGCCTACAGCCATGACCAAATGAAGCAATTAACCGCGACCGGTTTCTGGCCGCTGTACCGTTTCGATCCACGCCGCGCGGATGAAGGCAAAGCGGCTTTGGCGCTGGATTCTCGGCCACCGAGCAGTGACCTGACCACCACGCTGCTTAAGGAGCAACGCTTCCGCCGACTCAATACCCAAGAGCCGGAAGTGGCCGCGCAACTGTATGCCGCAGCCGAAAAAGACCTGAAAAAGCGCTATGACTTCCTGAGTTTACTGGCGGGGAAAGCAGAAAAAGCGCCAGCAGAGTAATTGATTAATCGGTTAAATCACCCAGCCAGTCAGTTTTCCCTGACTGGCTTTTTATTTTGTGACAATTTTTATTACCCGCCATTCTTAAGTTGAAATATCAACGCATTAAATGAGGTGATAAGTTATCGCCGATTCATATTTAACTCTACAGAGTAAAACACCTCCTTCATGACGTTATTTAATGCCGAATTCTATTTGATAAATTCAATGACAAAGAGGTTTTATGAACCTGAAAAACTGGATGTCACACTTAAGTGAAACAACATTATTGGGCCATATATCAATACCGGGAACACATAATTCCGCTTCATTTCGTTCGACCGCTGTGGGTTCAACATTTACACAAACACAATCTTGGGATATCAAAGCACAGCTTATTCATGGTATCCGTTTTTTGGATGCACGATGCCGCCTGATTAATGATGTTTTCACCCTGCATCACGGTTCAGTATTTTTAAATCAATATTTTGGTGATCTTCTCGCGACCTGCATTCTTTTCTTAGAAAATAACCCAACAGAGTTTATTATTTTGTCAGTTAAACAAGAGCATACGGAAGAAGATAACACTAAAAATTTTGCTAAAGTCATGTGGGATAATTATATCATACCCAATAGAGGTAAATTTTATTTGGCTAATGAGATACCTATGATTGCGGAGGTGAGAGGAAAAATAGTGCTGCTTCGGCGTTATGATGGAGGTAATGTGGGCATTAATGCGACCCCTTGGAAAGATGACACTACATTCTCAATTAAAAACGGTAATTTTACTATTTATGTACAAGATAATTATGATGGTTATACCGATCTGAGCATACACTTTAAGCGGAAGTTTGTTGAAGGCTTATTAAAAAAAGCAAAAAGTGAACGCCTCACGAATTTATATATTAACTTCACAAATGTATCCGGCATTATATCACCCTACTCTGGTGCGAACGGTCATTTTTGGGTTGATGGAATGAATAGCTGGTTCTGCAAAAATTACAGCGGGAAGCGATTTCTGGGCATTATTGTTTCCGATTTTGTTGACCTTGGAAATGGAGCCATTATTAAAACAATAGTTAATTCAAATAACTTCAAATAAGCCATCACACTCATCCTTATCACATCAAAAAATCTATTTATCAATGAATGCGCACCGCCACTCCAGATGGGACTTAACATTCACAAATTAAAACGCTAATACATACGCTTGTTGAATGATAAACTTGTGTCATAGCAACAACGCCCTGTCATGCCCCCAACTGGATATGAGTCAAGAACAAATGCAAGAGAAACAAGTGGTTAATCAGAAATCTCACTATGATTTGAACAAATTACAAAAACGCTTGCGCCGCAATGTCGGTCAGGCGATTGCTGACTTTAATATGATTGAAGAGGGTGACCGCGTGATGGTCTGCCTGTCAGGGGGCAAAGACAGCTATACCATGCTGGATATTTTGCAAAGCCTGCAAAAAAGCGCACCGATTAACTTCACTTTGATCGCGGTGAATCTGGATCAGAAACAGCCGGGCTTCCCGGAAGATATTCTGCCTGCTTATCTGGATAAACAGGGCGTGGAATATAAGATTGTGGAGGAGAATACCTACGGGATAGTGAAAGAGATTATTCCTGAGGGGAAAACCACCTGCTCACTCTGCTCCCGTCTGCGCCGTGGTATTTTGTACCGCACCGCTACTGAGTTAGGAGCAACCAAGATAGCCTTGGGTCACCATCGTGATGATATTCTGCAAACACTGTTCCTGAACATGTTCTATGGTGGGAAGCTGAAAGGTATGCCGCCTAAGCTGATGAGCGATGATGGTAAACATATCGTCATCCGCCCGCTGGCCTACTGCCGTGAAAAAGATATTGAGCGGTTTGCTGTCGCTAGAGAGTACCCGATTATTCCTTGTAACTTGTGTGGCTCGCAACCAAACCTGCAACGTCAGGTGATCAAAGATATGTTACGCGACTGGGATAAACAGTATCCAGGGCGCATCGAAACGATGTTTAGTGCCATGCAAAATGTGGTGCCGTCACATTTGAACGACCATAACTTATTTGATTTTAAAGGGATTACCCACGGCAGCGAAGTGGTTGATGGCGGTGATTTAGCCTTTGATCGCGAAGAGTTACCACTGCAACCTGTTGGCTGGCAGCCTGAAAGTGACGACGAGCGCGAACATCAGCCCTTAGTGCGCCTCGACGTGGTAGAGATTAAGTAAGCTCCCGTCGATTATCGCCTTATTCCGCCCAACACAGGGATGAGGCGAACCTCTGCTTCGCTTAAAAAAACATAAAAAAAATGCCGATGTTGAGACAACATCGGCATCGTAACAATTATGTGCTATGCAGTAATTCAAAAATAAAAGTATTACAAATATGGAGCACAACGCCCATCGCTTGACGTTGCATTCACCTGCAAAGTGATAATGCCTGAGTCACCCCCTTCAAATCTTGATGTGGCTCAATTTTGCAGTGATTAACCCCCTCTCTGCCCGACTCTTTTATGCCACTCTCTGTCACCACTTAGAGCCATTTACTGTGCTTTAACCACCAAGCAACACTCAATACCAAAACCACCAACATCAGGCAAAATGTCGCGAAACCAAATGAGTCGGTGTTACCGGGAATCCCCCCCAAGTTGACCCCGAACAAACCGGTTAAGAAGGTGGTCGGCAAAAATACCATTGCGAGCAACGACATGGTGTAGGTCCGGCGGTTCATCGCATCAGCCATCAATGAGCTAATTTCATCAGACAGCACCGCCGTCCGCGCGATGCTGGAATCCAAATCCTCTAAACCACGCCCCAAGCGCTCTGAGATCTCCTGCATCCGACGCCGATCATCATCGTTCATCCACGGCAGCCGCTCACTGGCAAGCCGTGAGAAGACATCCCGCTGGGGGGCCATATAGCGGCGCAATACAATCAGTTGCTTACGCAGCAAAGCCATCTGGCCGCGCTGCGGAATTTTCTGCTCCAGTAAATCATCCTCAAGATCGATGATTTTATCGTGCAGATCCTCAATAAATTCACTGGTATGGTCGGTCAAACCATCAACAATCTCCACCAGCCAACTACCGCTGTTTGTTGGCCCAGTGCCACTTTGCAAATCATTCAGCACATCATCAATGGAGTAAACCTTGCGGTGACGGGTTGAGACGATCAATTTGTCCGTCATATAGACCCGGATGGTGACTAGCTGATCGGGGCGAGCATCATTATTAAAATTAATGCCCCGCAGAGTTATCATCGTGCCATCGCCCAGTCGGGTGACCTTGGGGCGTACACTCTCACCAGCCAACCCATCGCGCACCACCTCCGGCAACAGTGAGGTGTTTTGCAGCCAGGCGGCACTTTCTGGATGAGTGTAATCCAGATGCAACCAACAAGGTTGCTCCGCAGTGGCGACGGCATCCGGGCGGATTGATGTCACCCCGCCCTTACCGTCCAACTGATAGGCATAAACGGCATCAGAGACTTGAAGTGCTTTCCCTTCGACTACATCCACAACACTATCCTCAATTCGGCATTTATCATGCAATTAGCTCAGTGTAGCGCTAGCTACCTGATCTTTAAAGGTGATGGGCTCTGATAGCGAGCGGCTAAGGAGTTGTAATGTTAAAGGCCGCGAGAGGCTAGATGCTTTGATATACAATTCGCCCCAATGGCTAACAGTAATAGATTAAAGGAATATTGATGATGGAAATCAGTATCATAACGTTAGTGAAAGCATTAATTGGTGGTGCAGGCGCGGGGTTTGCTATGACGGGCTGCTTATCATTCTTAGTCCCCGCCTTAACTGTCACGGCCTCCTTTGCTCTCACATTTGCCGCTCTGGGGGGAGTGATAACCGCAGGTATTTACTTGAAAAATAGCTTGGTAGCCTGATTTGGAGCAGCTCTCTTCTCACTGGTACACGCCACAAACATAAAGCCGTCGATATCTATCGGCGGCTTTTATTTTCATTCTCGAAGCATTATCAAATGCTGATATCCATCAATGCTTGATAATATACATCATTTGGCTATAAGCGACGTCTTCTGGGTTGGTAATAGGGTAACCTTTCACCCAAGGCTTAATTAACCGTCCATTGGTGAATTGATATATCGGCGCTATCGGCACCTGCTCTGCAATAATCTGCTCGGCCTTATTATAATCATCATTTAATAATTTGGGATTCGTCTGCCGCCCCGCCTCATTCAATAAGCGATCATAATTTGCACTCTTAAATTTGGCGATATTCCCACTGTGCGTTGATGTCAGCAGTGACAGGAAAGTCGATGGCTCATTGTAATCGCCAACCCATGAGGCGCGGACAACATCAAAATTACCGGTATTGCGACTATCAATATAGGTTTTCCATTCCTGATTAATCATCTGCACATCCACACCCAATGTTTTCTTCCACATGGAAGCAATGGCAATGGCGAGTTTCTGATTGTTGTCAGAGGTATTGTACAACAGTGATAATTTTAACGGTTTATCCGGACCATAACCCGCAGCATGCAGCAGTGCCTTGGCTTGCGCATCTAATTCATCCTGATCTTGCTGCTGCAATGCATTCGCGACTGGGTGGTAACCTGCGGTGACATCAGGGGTAAAGTGGTAAGCGGGTTTCTCACCGGTACCCAATACCTTTTCAGCAATTATCTTACGATCGATGGCATAAGAGAGAGCTTTGCGTACCCGAACATCATTGGTGGGCGCACGCTGAGTATTAAAGGCGTAATAATAAGTGCCTAGCTGATCGGGTGTATAAACTTGGTCAGGAATATCTTTTAACAATTTCTGATATAAATTCTTCGGAAAAGACTCTGTAATATCAATATCCCCTGCCTGATAACGTTTAGTTGCATTCGCTTCCTGATTGATTGGAATAAATGTCACTTTAGTCAGTACCGTCTTCGCATGGTCCCAATAGTGTTCATTTGGCACCAAGACTAACTTTTCATTGACTACGCGGTCTTGTAATTTAAATGCGCCGTTTCCAACCAAATTACCCACTTTCGTCCAATCACTGCCATGTTTTTCAACAACGGTTTGTGGCACTGGGAATAAACTGAAATTAGCCGTCAAACTGGGGAAATAAGGCACTGGCCGAATGAGCTTAACTTTTAGGGTATAATTATTAACCGCACTCACTCCCAAACTTTCTGGTGGCATTTTTCCAGCAATGATTTGTTGCGCATTTTCCACGCCAGCGAGTTCAGCAAACCAAGCAAAGGGAGATAAACTTTTAGGGTCAACCAAACGACGCCAACTGTAAACAAAGTCCTGCGCTGTCACTGGGTCGCCATTAGACCATTTCGCGTCTTTACGTAGCGTAAATATATAGGTTTGATTATCTGTTGTTTGCCAGTTTGTGGCGACACCGGGAATCACTTCACCCTGCGCATTTTGATTAACCAACCCTTCGAACAAATCCCGGTCAACCTGCGCCTCAATTAACCCAACGGCTTTGATTGGATCAAGAGACGCGGGTTCATCTTTAATATGACGAACAATCTCTTGTTTCTCAGCCAGTACCGTGCCAGCAGGGACATCAGCGGCACTGGCAGTGCCCAGCGCTGAGCCAACCCATGCGGCACACAATGCATAACGGAAATAGCGCATAATTGATAACCTTTTCGTTGTTGTTCCATGTCAGCGTGATGTTGTTCTGTGTCAGCGTGTTGTTGTTCTGTGTCAGCGAAAATAAAAAAAGCCGAATAAACATAAACTAGCAGATTAACTGGCTTAGTGACGATGGGAAAATAAAAAATAGTGCACTCAATCACGCCGGGGAATAACACCAGAACTCATTACGACAATCTGCAACAGAATTTCACCTCTACTTTTCACTTAATCACTATTCTGCCTATTAAAAATAACTTATTGATTCAAAGTGATAATGTTAGATGCTATGTTTAACGGCAATATTTATGTATTCGGGATAACAGGGAATATCATGAGTCAACATCGGCCCCGCTCAGCACGCGGAAATCTGGTCACCTTAGGCCAGTCCTACGGCAAATCTCTGCTGGGTGCGCCGCTGCTTTATTTCCCAGCGCCCCCTTCAGCCGCGAATCCGGGTCTGATTATCGCCGGAACACATGGCGATGAGAGCGCCGCAATTGTTGCCCTCTCCTGTGCGCTACGCACTATTTCACCAGAACAGCTTCGCCATCATGTGGTGTTGGCGGTGAACCCGGATGGTTGCCAATTGGGGCTACGAGCGAATGCTAACGGTGTTGATCTTAATCGTAATTTCCCTGCCCAAAACTGGCAGTCAGGGGAAACGGTCTATCGCTGGAACAGTGTAGCCGATGCGCGAGATGTGCTGTTATCGGCAGGTGAACAGGCGGGATCTGAGCCGGAAACAGCGGCTTTATGTGAGTTAATTACCCAGTTGGCCCCGCGCTGGGTGGTTTCATTCCACGAGCCACTGGCCTGCATTGAAGATCCCGACAGCTCTGCGCTCGGTGCGCGGCTGGCGGCTAACTTTAACTTACCGCTGGTCACCAGCGTGGGTTACGCCACACCCGGCTCTTTTGGTAGTTGGTGCGCAGATCGCCACTTGCCCTGTATTACCGCCGAATTGCCGCCGATCTCTGCTGATGCCGCTAGTGAGTGTTATCTGGCGGCATTGATTGATTTATTGACGCTGACGGATTAAGCCGACAAATCAATTGCACCGGTTGAGAAGCGCAGCCCGCCCTCAACATCCTGCGCCAACCACGTGGGGCCGTCCAGATCAACAAAGCGGGCACCTGGAGCCAAAGGCAATGCGGCCCGAATGGCGCGCGAAGTGCATAACATGCAGCCGAGCATAATGGCGAATCCCAGTGATTTTGCCTGCTCGGCTAGCAGCAGTGCTTCGGTTAATCCGCCACTTTTATCCAGCTTAATATTGACCATCTCATAGCGGCCAACCAGCCCCACCAAATCAGCCCGCGTGTGGCAACTCTCATCAGCACATATCGGCAACGGATGAATAAAGTTCTGCAAACCCTCATCCTGACCCGCAGGCAATGGCTGCTCGAGCATGGCGACACCTAAATCAGCCAGTAACTGGCAACGGGCCGCCAACCCCTCGGTTTGCCAAGATTCATTAGCATCGACGATTAGCGTCACTTCCGGGGCAGCAGTGCGAATCGCCACCAAGCGCTCAGCAATCAGGTGCTCATCCAGCTTTATTTTCAATAAGTTGGCACCTTGACGTGCCAACGCACTGGCACTGTACGCCATCGTTTCTGGCGCATCGATACTCACTGTCTGGGCCATCTCAATATGAGAAACAGGTACAATATTGCTCATCTGCCATAAACTTTGTTGCTTCTGCAAACTCTCCAGTTGCCATAGCGCACAATCCACTGCATTTCTTGCTGCCCCGGCCGGTAATAGCAGCTGCAACGCCTCTCGAGAAATGCCATATTCGATGCCACTGACCACCAAGGCGAGCTGTGCCATCACAGAAGATTCACTTTCGCCATAATGGGGATAGGGTGTACATTCGCCAAAAGCGACGATGCCGTTCTCTTCAATTTCGACCACCACCACTTTCGCTTCTGTGCGGCTACCTCGGGAAATAACAAACGCAGAATGGAGAGGCCAAGCCTCAGGGTAGAAACGCATTGTTCTCAATTATGGCTCCTTGGGACTATTCGGACTTTGGTATCCGGCGTTAGCATCTAACCTAAACAAAATCTCCGGTATTTGGCAAATTTCTCATAGGCAAGCTGCCATTGTTACCTTAAACTGAACTTCGTGTTACACATCTGTAAAAAGGAGAAAATAATGACACAGACCGTACATTTTCAAGGCAATCCAGTGGCCGTCGCAGGTCAATTGCCGCAAGTGGGCGATAAAGCGAAAGACTTTACTTTGGTAGCGAAAGATTTATCTGACGTGGCCTTGAGCAGCTTCGTTGGCAAACGTAAAGTCCTGAATATCTTCCCAAGTATTGATACCGGTGTTTGCGCTGCATCTGTCCGTAAATTCAATCAACTGGCTGGCGAACTTGAGAACACTGTTGTTCTTTGCATCTCCTCAGACCTGCCATTTGCCCAATCACGTTTTTGCGGGGCTGAAGGTCTGAGCAACGTCATTACACTGTCAACTTTGCGTGGCGCTGACTTCAAACAAGCTTACGGTGTAGCGATTACTGAAGGCCCATTGGCCGGTTTGACTGCACGTGCTGTAGTAGTTCTAGATGGTCAGGACAACGTGATCTACAGTGAGTTGGTGAACGAAATCACCACTGAACCCAACTATGATGCCGCACTGGCAGCACTGAAGTAAGTCGATAATTTTCGGTTTAAATTAAACCGAGATAGAAATTCAAAACGGCTGTTCCTTCTGGGTTCAGCCGTTTTTATTAGGTTCGTTTCCACGACCGCGGGGTTAGAGCTGATAACCCGCCTTATGGCTTACTCTTCTTCGGTTTCATCACTCACGGGTCGTTTACTGCTCAACCCATATTCACGTAATTTATTGGCGATCGCCGTATGGGAAACGCCCAGTCGCTTAGCCAGTTTCCGCGTGCTCGGATAGTTGCGATAAAGCCGGGTCAGAACAGAACGTTCGAATCGTTTGCTGATGTCATCAAGCGAGCCATCCAGTACTTCATCCCCCAGAGCCGCTTCAACTTCAAATTCCGGCAAGATGATATCTTGTGGTCGCAATTCTGAGCCTTCCAACTGGGTCAAGGCGCGATAGATAGCATTTTTCAGTTGCCGCACGTTACCGGGCCAACCGTAATTTGTCAGGAAACTGCTCAGTTCAGGGGCCAGTTTGGGGCGAGGCACGCCCTGCTCGTCAGAGAAGCGAGCCACAAACAGCGCCGTCAGCGGCATGATATCTGCTTGACGCTCACGTAATGGCGGCAAAGTGATAGTCAACACATTGAGGCGATAATAGAGATCCTCACGGAATTCACCGCGCTGTACCAACTCCACCAAATTCTTTTGCGTGGCACAGATCACCCGCACATCGACATGCACTTCATGCTCTTCGCCAACGCGGCGGAAAGTGCCATCGTTGAGGAAGCGCAAAAGTTTAATCTGCATACGCGGTGACATTTCACCGATCTCATCCAGCAGCACCGAGCCGCCATTTGCCTGCTCAAAGAAGCCTTTTTTGCCTTCAATGGCATTGGGGTAAGCCCCTGCCGCATAGCCGAACAGTTCACTTTCGACCACATCGTCTGGCAGTGAAGCGCAGTTTAGCCCGAGGAAAGGCATTTTTCCGCGTGGGCTACGCAGATGACAGGCCCGCGCCAAGAGATCTTTACCCGTGCCAGTATCACCCACCAGCAGCAGTGGCGCATCCAGCATGGCGAGCTTGCGGGCTTGCTCAAGCACTTGCCGCATCTTGGCGCTGGTCGCGACAATCTGTTTAAATTCTGTATCATCGTTGACCGATAATATTTGTAGCTGTTTCCCCATGCGAGCAGTGGATTTTAGCATCACTACCGCGCCAACCGTCTGACTTTGCTGATTTTCGTCTTCAAGTTGGATGGGGGTGATCTCCATCAGGTAATCCTGATTGTTGATCAACACCCGTTCGGTATGAGGCGCAGTTTCCCCCTCCTCAAACCAACGGGCAAAATTATACCCGCCCAGCAGGCTACCGGCGGTTTTGTGGCGGATTTTCTCCTCATTAAGGGAGAACAGATCACGGGCTGCGGGGTTGGCTAACTCAAGATTCCCCTTTAAATCGATAGAGAATACAGGCTCAGGCATGGATTCGAGCAGTGCTCGCAATGAGCGATGCTCTCGCTCTGACGGCATAAAGGAGACGGTGCGGACATCAGTTACGCCTTCAATACGGCGAATATCCATCATTAATGCGCTGAATACGCTGAAATCCAGTTGAGAGAAATTCAGGTAAATGCGACCAATCGGATCAATTTCGATCCCCCGTAAATCAATGCTGCGTAAAACCAAGAGATCAAGTAACTCTCTGGTGAGACCGATTCGGTCTTCGCAAAAAACTTCCAAGCGCATCAGTATCGACCTTATGTATGGCAGGTGCGGAATTCTGCCTATGATAATACCCTGTCCCCCCTTGCTGATGAAGCAGTCTGTCAGCAAAAGTTGACAGGAATCGGCTTTTTGCTGTTTTTTTTACCCCAATCAGCCTATTAAGGTAAGATCATCGACCCTTAACACCGACATATATAGCGGCATATTATTTTTTATATTGATTATTCAGAATAATATAATGCCTGAATGCGTCAAGTTCCCGCGTCAACGTCCGGTGACACTTTGCTTTC
The DNA here is from genome assembly GCF_013282725.1 of Yersinia mollaretii ATCC 43969. Classification (NCBI taxonomy): domain Bacteria; kingdom Pseudomonadati; phylum Pseudomonadota; class Gammaproteobacteria; order Enterobacterales; family Yersiniaceae; genus Yersinia; species Yersinia mollaretii. The sequence goes on from NZ_CP054043.1 coordinate 3,601,843, forward strand.
TATCGGCCATCTGGCTATAGTATATGTAGCCACATGACCGAGGAGGTTACATGAGAGCATATCACCCCGCCCCAGCGACCAAAGCTGGCGCGCTATGGCGCGAGATTGGTTTGCCCGCCAGCCGTGGCACTATTTTGGTTGACAGCATAAAGTTGGGATTTTCTGTTGATGTCATCGACAGTATTCACCTTTGGGCCTCCATGCCTAAAGCTGAAATATTACGGGCTACCGGGATTCCCAGTCGGAGCCTGACACGCAGACGCACCCATGATGGCCGTTTTACGCCGGAAGAGAGTGAACGTATTGCGCGTTTCGTCCGCGTCATGGATGCGGCAGTTGATCTTTTTAGCGGCGACAAAGGCAAAGCCATTACGTGGATGTCAACGCCGATTAAGGGCTTAGGGCATCGCAGCCCAGACTCCTTACTGGAGACAGAAACCGGCGCATTGGAAGTTTGTGACTTAATTGGGCGGTTGGAGCACGGCGTATTTTCCTAACGGCGCGGCCTTAGGGATAAGTGACATGGATAAGTTCAAAAGAGGGATACGTACACGATATGAATCGTAACGCGAGGAAGCTCAACCCGATGGGCCAATATTGATGATGCTCTATCGCATTGTGATGCGCCGTTATCTTGCATCAACCTGGACCGGCTATGGCGCTGAAATTTATGGCGGACGCTGGAATCATAAGGGCCACGCTGCCCTCTATCTCGCCAGTAGTGTGTCGTTAGCCATGCTGGAAACACTGGTGCATATCCAAGACAGCTCCACACTCAGCGAGTTTGAGTTATTCCAAATCGAGATTGATGACAGCCAGATTATGCTGTTGCAGCGACCAGATTGGCCGATCGACTGGCGCAGTGACCCCGCGCCAGCCGCCACAATGGATCTTGGCACCGAGTGGCTGGAGTCAGAATCCTCGGTGGGACTGCTGGTGCCATCCACACTGGTGCCGTCAGAAAACAATATGTTGGTCAATCCGCGCCACAAAGAGTTTCAGCTCTGTTTGAACAGTGTCAAACCCCTGTCGTTCTCCTTCGATCCCCGGCTGAAATAGTCATCGCTGCGAATCAGTAGCGCGACCACTATTGGCTAGATTTATCTTTTTTCGGCAGTGTATTTTTCAATTGCGAGATTAACTGGCGGCGGAAATCACCTAATTTAGGTTTATCTCCCTCCAACCACGGCAAGGGGCGACACAGCTCCATCGCCTTGATACCCAGTCGTGCCGTCAGCAGTCCCGCACCAATCCCTTGCGCCGCACGGGCAGATAACCTTGCAGCCAGATCCTGCGATAACCAATCCATGCCCACTTCCCGCACCAGCTCAGAAGCACCAGCAAAGGCAATGTTCAGCAGCACCAAACGGAATAAGCGAATGCGGCTGAAATAGCCCAACTCAATGCCATACAGAGCAGCAATACGATTGATCAGCCGAATGTTACGCCAAGCAATAAAGGCCATATCCACTAGCGCCAGCGGGCTGACGGCAATCATTAGTGCCGATTCAGCAGCATAGCGGCTGATCTCCGCCCGTGCCTGATTATCCAGCGCTGGTTGCACTAATTTGGCATACAGCTCAACCACTTCCCGATCGTTATGGGTCTCATGGAGAGAAGCTTGCCAGCGCTGGAGTGCCGGATGCCCTTGATCCAAGCCCGCCTGACGTGCCAACTTTTCACAAAAAGCGCGCCCCTGTCCAATTCCGTGGCTGACCAAGAGTTCGCGCGCAATGTCCCGCTCTTCCGCCCGCTGGCGTAAACGATACAAGCGCCGCCACTCAGTGAGCACCGAACCCACTCCCGCCAGCACAATCAGCCCACCAGCGGTGGTGGCCCCTAGTGCAATCCAATCTTGCTGTTGCCATGCCTGATTGACCCACTGCACTGACTGAGCAATCACACTGACACCAAAGAGCGCCAAACCGGCCGTCACCATTTTGCGCCACAAACTGCGCCTCGGTTTTAGCGCCGCATTGACCAGCCCCTCCACGCGCCCCTCTTCATCTTCGGCATCCAATTCGGGTGCCGCAGGGTAGAAGTTCTCCGCCGTTTGCGGATCAAAAGCCTGCGCCGCCTTTAACACGGGTTCATCCAGTGGCTGCAACGGCTGTTCAAAATCGATCCGGGGTTTTAATGGCTCACTCATCGCAATTTATCTCCCAATAAGAACTCCATCACTGCATCCAGCCGAATATGGGGTAATGGGCTATCAACATTTACCGCTTGCGGGCGAAACTCATCAAAATGGAACCCCTGTTGATCCCAGAAGGCTGGCCCCGGTAAACGGGCTGGCACGTCACCGGGGAAGACCGTCAGTGGCGCACCATCGACCAAGCGATTGCCGCGCAACGCCGGGATTTTCTGCCCCTGATGATCGACAATCCCGCTTTCGGTTGCCTGTACCGAAGCCAAGCCGACACAATCCATGCTAATCCCTTCAAAGGCGGCATTCTGCCAAGCTTCCTGCACCAATTGCTGGAGTAGCGAAACCAGATTCGCATGTTGATCGGCTGTGACATGGTCCGCTTTGGTTGCGGCAAACATCAGTTTATCGATGCACGGCGAGAATAGGCGGCGAAATAACGTGCGCTTTCCGTAATGGAAACTCTGCATCAATTGTGTCAACGCCAGCCGCATGTCGTTAAACGCCTGTGGCCCGCTATTGAGCGGCTGTAGGCAATCCACCAGCACAATTTGGCGATCAAAACGGACAAAGTGCTCTTTGTAAAAACCCTTGACCACCGAGTGGCAGTAATAGTTAAAACGAGTGCGCAACATCCCAATATTCGAGTGTTTATCCGCCTGCGCCAGCCGTGATTCGCCAAGACCATTGACATCCGGCCACGGGAAAAACTGCAATGCTGGCGCACCCGCCATATCACCGGGCAGCACAAAACGCCCCGGCTGAATAAAATGCAGCCCTTCATTTTTGCAGCGAATCAGATAATCGGTATACGCCTGTGCAATGGCGGCCAACTGATTTTCATCGGCAGGGGCCAGCGGATCACACTGTTGGCACAGGGTCAGCCAAGGTTTAGCCCACTCTTGGCGATCCCCTTGCAGCAAGCCCGCCATCTGGCGCGACCAGCTTAAGTAATCCTGCTCCAACATGGGTAAATCAAGCAACCATTCACCCGGATAATCGACAATCTCCAGATAGAGTGTCGATGTCTCTTTAAAATGGCGCAAAAGCGAATCGCCGGAACGAAAACGCAGCGCTAAACGAATTTCACTGACACCGCGCGTCGGCGTTGGCCAGTTCGGCGGTGTGCCATACAACGAAGCTAGCCCTTCATCATAGGTAAAGCGCTGGATGCCGAGATCGCGCTGTGGCACGCGTTTGACACCCAATAACCGCTCTTCGCGCACAGCAGAAAACAGCGGCAGACGTGCACCGCTGTGAATATGAAGTAATTGATTCACCAGAGAAGTAATAAATGCGGTTTTACCGCTGCGGCTCAGGCCCGTTACCGCTAATCGGAGATGGCGATCCATCCCTCGATTAACTAATGATGTGATCTCATTTTGCAGTCGTTTCATGCTTCTCCTTGGCAAATTGGCCCGCCGTGGCCGTCATGGCGCGTTTTAACATCGGTTCCAGCATCAGCAGCAGTAACCAGCGCAGCGGCTTACGGCTCACATTTTTGACTATCAAGCCCGCCGCACCGGCGGGGCCATAGGTCAGTGCGACAGTAAAAATAATCTTAATCAATGTGGTGAATACTACACCTGCACGTCTACGGGCGGAATTATTGTTCATCGCTATGCCCTCCGGCAGGGATGGATATCACGCAGCCGGTCAGTTCTACAACTGGCGGAAACGGCTCTCAACCACGAATGTCTCGGAGGTGACATAGCGCTCCACTTGGCGTAAGCGCTGCTCTCCGGCACTCAACTCATACTCCAACTGATCCAGCAACTGGCGAGGCGTGGCTTCGCGGTGTTCACTAAAACTGGCAGCGGGCGCAGGTTCCAGCATAAATGTCAGCACGATATAGGCCGCGATGGTGAACACGAACAGGCCAAAAAATAGGGATAACACCACCATCACCCGAATCAATCGCACCGGAATATCAAAATAGTGCGCCAGACCCGCACACACCCCTTTGATCATGCCCTCTTCCGGCACTCGGTACAGTTTTTTGCTGCGTAACCCATTATTTTTAAACGTATCGCCCATTATGACTGCCTCCAGTTCGGGTGTTGCGCATCAAGGATCTCTTCCAGTGTCTGGATTCGTTCACGCATCCGGCGAGCATCATCCGTCAACTGTGACAGGCGCTGCATATCCTGCTGACTGAGTTGAGCGCCGCTTTGCTGGCGATTGCTGTAGTGCAGCCATAACCAAATCGGTGCCACAAACAGCACAAAAATTGTCAGCGGTATGGCGAGAAATAGGACACTCATTGATTCCCCTTAATTATCTTTGATCGCGGATGTCCGCATTTTCATTATGGCAGGCCATCTCTCCCGATGGCCTGTTCAGCGTCTTATCGTAGCGACAAATTACTCAGCTGAATTCATTTTCGCTTTCAATGCGGCCAACTGGTGACTGATTTCATCATCGACTTTCAGTTCAGCAAATTGCTGATCCAGCGACTTTTGTTTGCCAACGCCCACCGTTTCAGCTTCGGCTTCCATGTGGTCAATGCGGCGTTCAAACTGCTCAAAACGAGCCATCGCCTCATCCAGTTTGCCGCTGTCGAGCTGACGGCGAACATCACGGGATGATGCCGCCGCCTGATGACGCAGAGTCAGCGCTTGCTGTCTGGCGCGGGTTTCGGTCAGCTTACTCTCCAGCTCGGTGATCTCATGTTTCATGCGGCTCAGTGTTTCGTCCACCGTGGCGACTTCGCGTGTCAGCGTGTCAATCAGCGCGGCGACTTTTTGCTTCTCAATCAGCGCGGCACGGGCCAAATCTTCCTTATCTTTACGCAGCGCCAACTCCGCTTTGTCCTGCCACTCCTGCTGCTGACTTTCGCTGTGATCAATGCGGCGTAGCAACTGCTTTTTCTCTGCTAATGCGCGAGCAGAGGTTGAGCGAATTTCAACCAGCGTGTCTTCCATCTCCTGAATCATCAGGCGGACTAACTTCTGCGGGTCTTCCGCTTTATCCAGCAATGTATTGATGTTAGCGTTCACGATATCGGCAAAGCGCGAAAAAATACCCATAATGACTATCCTCTTTGACTTGTTGGCTCTCTGATCTAATGGCGCTTGGCAACATCCTTAGCACCCCTCAGAGAAATATTCATTCACCTAGACAATATCAAGAGTCGTGCCAACTTTTAAAAAAGTATAATCATCTGAAAAATAACAATAAAATTTTTTTTGCCTATTTTGAGATAAAATGTAGAGTGATTATATTAACCAACTATTGGCGAATTTCATCATGAGTGAGCAACTAGAAAACCTATTGGGCGAAGCCAACTCTTTTGTTGAAGTGCTGGAACAAGTGTCCGGGCTGGCAAAACTGAATAAACCCGTATTGGTGATTGGCGAGCGCGGAACCGGCAAAGAGCTGATTGCCCATCGCCTCCACTATTTATCCCACCGCTGGCAGGGTCCGTTCATCTCCCTGAACTGCGCGGCGCTCAATGAAAATCTGCTCGATTCTGAACTGTTTGGTCATGAGGCCGGTGCCTTTACCGGTGCACAAAAACGCCATCTGGGCCGCTTTGAGCGGGCCGACGGGGGAACCCTGTTTTTAGATGAGCTAGCCACCGCGCCGATGCTGGTGCAGGAGAAGTTATTGCGGGTGATTGAGTATGGTCATCTGGAGCGCGTCGGCGGGAGCCAGCCGTTGCAAGTGGATGTGCGGCTGGTGTGTGCCACCAATGATAATTTACCCGCGTTAGCCGCTGCCGGTAAATTCCGCGCCGACCTGCTGGACCGGCTGGCCTTTGATGTGGTGCAACTGCCGCCGCTGCGCGAGCGCCAGCAAGATATCATGCTGTTGGCTGAACACTTTGCCATCCAGATGTGCCGAGAGCTGGGTTTACCGCTTTTCTCCGGCTTTACCCCCATGGCGAAAGCCCAATTACTGGCCTATCACTGGCCGGGCAATGTGCGCGAATTGAAGAATGTGGTTGAGCGCTCAGTGTATCGCCATGGGAATAGCATTCAGCCGCTGGATAATATCATTATCAACCCCTTCGCTGCCCGACAGAACAGTAAAAATGGTCTTGCCGAGACTCCTGATTCCGAGGTTGGTACGGATGCACACTCCACCCTCCCTACGCTCCCCATCGACCTCAAACAGTGGCTGCATAATAGCGAGCAGCAGATGTTAAAACAGGCATTGGAACAAGCTCGATTTAACCAGCGCAAGGCGGCGAGTTTACTGGGGCTAACTTATCATCAGTTACGCGGTATGCTAAAAAAACATGCGCTTTTGGTGGGAGAGTGAGTCCCGATGAGCTTACATCAGTAAGTGATTCGGGTAAGCGAGTGCAGCTAACGCCGCTGCAGCTTCAAGGGCGAAGGGTAAAAAAAGGGCCAGCACCCGAGCCGGCCTAAACACTGGAAGCAATGTGAGCAATGTCGTGCTTTCCTATCAAAAGCCTGAAACTGCTGGCTTTATCCCGAAGAGCAAACTAATGATAATGGTTATCAATAGCAGTTGCAAACAGTTTGTTGAGAATTTTTCTCATTACCATACTGATTATGATGGAATTATCATCAATTGCTGCAACAAACAGCAGACGACGCAGTTGTTTTGCTCAATGGATTGGGGGCGATGCCAGATTACGGTACACTGAGTCTATTGCTTACTTACTGCGAAGCGTTTATGCGTGCTTTACTCATTTGGATGTTGTCGCTGGCCTGCTTTGCGACCCCCCCACTGGCGCAGTCTGCTCCGACTGCCCAGTCTGAACAACCGCTGCCAGATATCCGCCAGCGCGGATTTGTCTATTGCGTCAGCGGGATACTGAATACCTTTAACCCACAGATGGCCAGTAGCGGATTAACCATCGACACATTGGCGGCACAACTTTATGACCGCCTGCTGGATGTTGACCCTTATACTTATCGGTTGATCCCTGAGTTAGCCGAAAGCTGGCAAGTGCTGGATAATGGGGCCACCTACCGTTTTCATTTACGTAAAGATGTGCCATTCCAAACCACCGATTGGTTTACCCCCACGCGGATGATGAATGCCGATGATGTGATATTCAGCTTCCAGCGGGTATTTGATGCGCAGCACCCTTATCATGGCGTGAATGGCGGCGAGTATCCCTATTTCGACAGTTTGCAATTTGCCGATGCCGTGCAGAGTGTCAAAAAGCTGGATGACTACACCGTTGAATTTAAACTGAAAGCTCCCGATGCCTCCTTCCTCTGGCATTTGGCGACTCACTATGCTCCCGTGCTCTCTGCCGAATACGCCGATGTGCTGACCCAAAAAGGCCGCCAAGAACAGATTGACCGCGAACCTGTGGGAACCGGCCCCTTCCTGTTAAACGAATATCGGTCTGGGCAATATATCCGTCTGTTCCGTAACAGTGACTACTGGAAAGGCTTACCGCGTATGCCGCAGGTGGTGATTGATCTGGGTGCTGGTGGCACAGGCCGTCTATCCAAATTACTGACCGGTGAATGTGATGTGCTGGCCTATCCCGCTGCCAGCCAATTATCCATTCTACGCGATGACCCTCGCCTGCGCCTGACACTGCGCCCTGGAATGAATGTCGCCTATCTGGCGTTTAATACCCGTAAGCCGCCGCTGAATGATCAACGAGTGCGACAGGCCATTGCTTTATCGATTAACAACCAACGATTGATGCAATCAATTTATTACGGCACGGCAGAAACCGCCGCCTCTATTTTACCTCGTGCATCATGGGCTTATGACAATCAGGCGCAGGTGACCGAATATAATCCGGAAAAAGCCAAAGCGATCCTCAAAGATCTCGGGCTGACGAAATTGCAGCTCAATTTGTGGGTACCAACGGCGTCGCAATCCTATAATCCCAGCCCGTTAAAGACCGCAGAGCTGATTCAAGCGGATCTGGCGCAAGTGGGCATTACCGTCAATATCGTGCCGGTCGAAGGGCGTTTTCAGGAAGCCCGCTTGATGGAGATGAACCACGATCTAACCCTTTCTGGCTGGTCAACCGACAGTAATGACCCAGACAGTTTCTTCCGCCCGCTGTTAAGCTGCGCGGCAATTCGTTCGCAAACAAACTATGCTCACTGGTGTGACCCTGAGTTTGATGAGTTGCTGCAAAAAGCATTGCGCTCTCAGCAGTTGTCGTCGCGCATTGAATATTATCAGCAGGCTCAGCGTATTCTGGAGCAGCAACTGCCGCTGCTGCCGTTAGCCTCATCACTGCGACTACAGGCATACCGTTACGATATTAAAGGTTTGGTGTTAAGCCCGTTTGGCAATTCCTCTTTTGCCGGCGTATTCCGCGAGAGCGATGAGGGCAAAAAACCATGATTATCTTCACGTTACGGCGACTACTACTGTTGGTGATCACCCTATTTATGTTGTCACTGGTCAGTTTTAGCCTGAGCTATTTCACCCCTCATGCGCCGCTAAACGGTGTGGCGCTGCTGGATGCCTATCGTTTCTATTTCAGCAGCCTGCTTCAGTGGGATTTCGGTGTCTCCAGCATTAACGGCCAGCCCATCAGCGAGCAGCTACGTGAAGCCTTCCCAGCCACCATGGAGCTATGTGTTCTGGCCTTCTCATTGGCACTGTTTATTGGTATTCCACTGGGGATTATTGCTGGTGTGATGCGCGGTAAATGGGCCGACATCGCCATCAGCACTGTCGCATTGGTCGGTTTCTCGATTCCGGTCTTCTGGCTGGCACTGCTGCTGATGCTGTTCTTTTCGCTGCATTTGGGTTGGTTGCCAGTCTCGGGCCGCTATGATCTTCTGTATCAGGTGAAACCCGTCACCGGGCTGGCCTTGGTGGATGCTTGGCTCTCGCCCTCACCCTATCGCGAAGAGATGATGCTCAGCGCGATTCAGCATATGATCCTGCCGATCACCGCACTGGCCGTCGCCCCAACCACCGAGGTGATTCGCCTGATGCGCACCAGCACCGATGAGGTTATCGGCCAGAACTACATTAAAGCGGCGGCAACACGGGGTTTATCACGCTTCACCATTATCCGCCGCCATGTGCTGCATAATGCCTTGCCGCCGATCATTCCGAAATTGGGGTTGCAGTTCTCTACCATGCTGACGCTGGCAATGATCACCGAGGTGGTCTTTAACTGGCCGGGGCTGGGCCGTTGGCTGATTAATGCCATTCGTCAACAAGATTACGCCGCGATATCCGCTGGCGTGATGGTCGTCGGTTCGTTGGTCATCGTCATTAACGTCCTGTCAGATATTATCGGCGCAATGATGACGCCGCTAAAGCATAAGGAGTGGTATGCCCTTCGATAATGTCTACCGCGAAAAGAAAATGCCCAGCCCATTGCTCTATACTTGGCGGCTTTTCTATGGGGATGCCTTGGCGATGGTGGGGTTCTACGGCGTGCTGGCCTTGCTGTTGCTCTGTCTGCTGGGCAGCACAATTGCCCCCTATGCGCTCGACCAACAGTTTCTCGGCTACCAACTGCTTCCGCCCTCTTGGTCACGCTATGGCAATGTTTCATTCTTCCTTGGCACGGACGATCTGGGCCGCGATATCTTAAGTCGCTTATTAGCTGGTACCGCCTCAACTTATGGCTCCGCGCTGCTGGTGACCGTCGCGGCGGCGCTATGTGGCGTGGTGCTCGGTGTCTTTGCGGGTATCACCCACGGTTTTCGTTCAGCCATTCTTAATCATGTGCTGGATACTTTGCTCTCCATTCCGTCGCTGCTGTTGGCGATTATTGTGGTCGCCTTTGTTGGCCCCAGTTTAGAACATGCCATGTTCGCGGTCTGGCTGGCCCTATTGCCGCGAATGGTTCGCACCATTTATAGCGCTGTGCATGATGAGTTGGATAAAGAGTATGTGATCGCCGCCCGTCTGGATGGTGCCTCGACTCCCCATATTCTGGCTTATGCCATCTTCCCCAATATTGCCGCGGTGTTGGTCACTGAGTTCACCCGTGCACTGTCGATGGCCATTTTGGATATTGCGGCACTGGGTTTTCTGGATTTAGGGGCGCAACTGCCCTCACCAGAGTGGGGGGCGATGCTCGGGGACTCTCTGGATTTAGTCTATGTCGCTCCTTGGACGGTGATGCTACCGGGTGCCGCTATTCTGATTAGCGTGCTGCTGGTGAATCTGTTAGGTGATGGTATGCGTCGTGCAATTAATGCAGGGGTGGAATAATGCCGTTACTTGATATTCGTAACCTCACCATTGAATTTATGACCGCCGAAGGGATGGTTAAAGCGGTTGACCGCATCAGTATGACCCTGACCGAGGGTGAAGTACGTGGCTTGGTGGGTGAGTCTGGTTCAGGTAAGAGCCTGATTGCCAAGGCGATCTGTGGTGTCAGCAAAGATAACTGGCGCATCACGGCTGACCGTTTTCGCTTTGATGATATCGACCTGCTGCAACTCACCCCACGTCAGCGGCGTAAGGTGATCGGCCATAATATTTCGATGATTTTCCAAGAGCCGCAATCCTGTCTGGACCCCTCAGAAAACATGGGTCAACAGCTGATTCAAGCCATCCCAGGCTGGACCTACAAAGGCCGTTGGTGGCAGCGTTTTCATTGGCGCAAACGGCGGGCCATAGAGTTGCTGCACCGTGTGGGGATCAAAGACCATAAAGATATTATGCGCAGCTACCCCTATGAGCTGACCGAGGGCGAGTGCCAAAAAGTGATGATTGCTATCGCGCTAGCTAACCAGCCACGGTTGCTGATTGCCGATGAGCCAACCAATGCGATGGAACCCACTACACAGGCGCAGATTTTCCGTCTACTGGCGCGGTTAAATCAGAATAACAACACCACGATATTGCTGATCAGCCATGATTTACAAATGATGAGTAAGTGGGCGAATCGGGTTAACGTGCTCTATTGCGGTCAAACGGTGGAGAGTGCCGAGTGTGAAGATCTGCTGGCAACCCCCCACCACCCTTATACTCAGGCGCTGATCCGCTCGATGCCCGATTTTGGTCGTTCACTGCCCCATAAAAGCCGCCTGAATACGTTACCGGGAGCTATTCCGTCGCTGGAACATTTGCCTATCGGTTGCCGCCTCGGGCCGCGCTGCCCCTATGCGCAGAAAACCTGCATTGAAACGCCGCGTTTGCGATTGGTGAAAAGTCACGCCTTTGCCTGCCACTTCCCCTTAAATCTGGAGGAGCAATAATGGCCGAGACCCTGCTCGAAGTCCGTAACCTGAGTAAAACCTTCCGCTATCGCACCGGACTATTTCGTCGGCAACATGTCGAGGCGGTGAAATCCGTCAGTTTTACCTTGCGTGAAGGCCAGACACTGGCGGTCATCGGTGAAAATGGATCCGGTAAATCCACCTTGGCGAAAATGCTGTCAGGTATGATTGAACCCACAGCCGGTGAGCTGCTGATTGACGAGCACCCGTTGGTCTATGGTGACTATGGTTACCGCAGTCAGCGCATCCGCATGATTTTTCAAGACCCTAGCACCTCACTGAACCCACGTCAGCGCGTCGGGCAACTGCTGGATGCGCCGCTGAAACTGAATACCAATTTAGATGCTGCCGCTCGCGAGCAGCGCATCTATCAGACTCTACGACAAGTGGGGCTACTACCTGATCACGCTAACTATTACCCTCATATGTTGGCATCAGGTCAGAAGCAGCGTATTGCTCTGGCGCGGGCGCTGATTCTGCAACCCAAAGTGATTGTTGCCGATGAGGCGCTGGCGGCGCTGGATATGTCCATGCGCTCACAGATTATCAACCTGATGCTGGAACTACAGGAAAAGCACGGCATATCCTATATCTATGTCACCCAGCACTTGGGCATGATGAAACATATTAGTGATCAGGTGATTGTGATGCATGAGGGCGAAGTGGTGGAGCGCGGTAGCACCGCAGAAGTGCTGGCATCCCCGCTGCATGACCTGACTAAGCGCCTAATCTCCAGCCATTTTGGTGAAGCATTAACTGCTGATGCTTGGCGGCGGGATGTCGGTCATTTTTAGCGCATGAATGAGGCTGCTGACCCCCGCGAGTCACCGAGCGGCAGCCTTCCTCCCTTAGCCAGTTATTGACTAACGTAACAACATTTTTGTTATATATAATAATATGTTATTACTTTTAGTTATGGATTATGGTTTAACATTATTTTATCTCGCCAACTCAATCAGCAATGATATCCACTGTGTTCATTCCATAAAATAACAGGATATCTTGCCGATGTTGATACCGACCCCTTTGCTCTGCTCCCGGTCCGATACCGCCCTTGCCGCCCCCCATTCACTGCTGATATCTCCACGGGCGATGCTTACCCCACATCTATCCTTAACCCTGACGCGTTGCTGTCCCTAACGGAGGTCATTATGGTGCAATTTCGACAACAGGATAATGCCCATTGGTATCATGAAACTCAGCGTAGCGGCAGTCTGGAGATCATGGCGGCGCAGGTGAGTGATGCAAGTGACAGCGTCACCAGAAAAGAGAGCCACCACCCGCACAATAGTGAGAGCGTTGCTGAACAAGGTCTTTTTCTGCTGGGGTTAGACGACGGAATTCCCGCCGCCCTCGCGCAAAATTTGCAGCACCACGCCACAGTGTTATCGGCTTCAGATGCTTTGTATCAGGTGCTCTTCCCGCCAATCGTTGATCTAAACCGCAACAATCGCTTTTCACTGTATGACCGCTTAAGCAGTGCATTGACCGTCGCACAGGTGACAGGAGTTCAACGACTTTGCAGCCACTATGCTGCGCGCCTCACGCCACTCTCCAGCCCCGATGCCTCGCGGGAGAGTAATATGCGGCTGACTCAGATCACCCAATATGCTCGCCAGCTCGCCAGTCAACCGACATTGATCGACAGACATGCATTACAGCAGTTGTCAGAGGTTGGGCTAAGTGAAGCGGATATCATTGTTTTATCGCAGATTATTGGTTTTGTTGGCTATCAAGCCAGAGTGGTGGCCGGGCTTTCAGCATTGGCGGGCTATCCCACCGTCATGCTACCGGGCTTCCCACGGATGGAAGATGCCAGCGCAGATTTGATACCGGCGACAGTGCCGCAATGGCAAGGCTGGTTACCCTCATTGGCGACACTGGATAACATCGCCACTGAATCACCATCAGATGAAACCCAAGTCGCCTTGTATGATCTATTGGAACACGACCCGCAAAGTTTATCCGCCTATAAACGAGTGACTCAGCAGCAAGCACCACAACAAATCCCGGCGGATTGGCTCGCGCTAGTGGCGCTGGTGTCAGCCCGCATTAATGGCAGCATCTACTGTCAGGCCCATCATCAGCAGCAGTTAACCGCAGATTCATCAGCAGGTTACGCGCCGATAATCGATGTGATCGTCACCGGAGTTGATTCCGCACTGGCAACACTGCCAGTGCATCAGATGGCCCACCCACTTATTTTTCTCTCCGCCGAATTAACCCGCGCACCGGAACGATTTAGCCATCAATCTATTCGTCCGTTATTGGCGCTGGGGGTTAGTCATCATCAGTTGCTGAGTCTTATTATCACCGCCGCAACCGCAGGATGGACCAACCGTTTACGGCAAACATTGGGAGCAACCGTCTAAAGGCCATGCCTGACGATAGCATGGGTGATCGAATAAGCGAGTCAGCCAGCCACCTCTTGGCATACTATCTCGGGATATCTGTATGTGAGCTTATATTGATATCCCATATCCTTTCCTCATCAGCCCTCAATATCGGCTCTCAATCCGCCCCTTGTTTCGCCATCCCCCTTTTCAAGTAAAAAAAATGACACCACGCGCTAATCCTCAACTCTGCTTATCCCATAAGCGAGGCGCTTGGCTGATTAACATTTAATCAAGATTTGGATAATTTCAGATAATTACCTATATGCACAATAATGATTCAGTCATTCACATACTAATAACCATATGAACCATAAAATGGCTAAATAGCAGAATATACAACCAAATAAAATCAGCTCGGCTTTTAATCAAAACAAAAAATCGTAAAAACACCAAAACATAAACGTTAATACTGCATAACATTTGTAACATGGCGATATCGGGCTGAGAGAGTTATATGTAACAGAACATGTCAAAAGCCTTGTCTCGTTGACAAAGATAGTGAACATTAACCGCCGCTAAACATCTTATAACAACGCAAAAGGATGCCGGTTCACGCATTCACTTTTGTCCTTTCAGCCCTTTATGGCAGGAAGTAAAAAACAGAGGTCCCAGTGTCAACAGCAAACAACAGTCAACAACCACCTAATAGCGAACAACCCGAAAACATCAGTATGAATGCTTTCAAACAACCGAAAGCGTTTTACCTGATCTTCTCCATTGAGCTTTGGGAGCGCTTTGGTTATTACGGCCTGCAAGGGATCATGGCCGTTTATCTGGTAAAAATGCTCGGGATGAGCGAAGCCGACTCCATCACCTTGTTCTCCTCCTTCAGTGCGCTCGTCTATGGCTTCGTGGCAATTGGCGGCTGGTTAGGTGATAAAGTTCTCGGGGCAAAACGCGTCATCGTGCTCGGCGCACTGATTCTGGCGGTGGGTTATGCCATGATTGCCTACTCAGGACATGATATTTTCTGGGTTTATCTGGGCATGGCGACCATCGCGGTCGGTAATGGTTTATTCAAAGCGAACCCATCTTCCCTACTCTCAACCTGCTATAGCAAAAACGACCCGCGTTTGGACGGTGCATTTACCATGTACTATATGTCCATCAATATCGGCTCGTTCTTCTCTATGTTGGCAACCCCATGGTTAGCCGCTAAATATGGTTGGAGTGTGGCATTTTCACTGAGCGTGGTGGGGATGTTAATCACATTGGTGAACTTCTGGTTCTGCCGTAAGTGGGTGAAAAACCAAGGTTCTAAGCCGGACTTTGCTCCGTTACAGTTTAAAAAACTGCTGATGGTCTTGGTGGGTATTATTGCCCTCATCACCCTCTCCAACTGGTTGCTACATAACCAAATCATTGCTCGTTGGGCATTGGCGCTGATCTCGGTGGGGATTGTGTGTATCTTTGCCAAAGAGACCTTCTCTCTGCACGGCACTTCTCGCCGTCGAATGATTGTGGCGTTTCTGCTGATGCTGGAAGCGGTGGTGTTCTTCGTGCTCTACAGCCAGATGCCGACGTCGCTGAACTTCTTTGCTATCCATAACGTTGAGCACTCTATCTTCGGTATTGCTTTCGAGCCGGAACAGTATCAGGCACTAAATCCATTCTGGATCATGGTTGCTAGCCCGATTTTAGCTGCCGTCTATAACAAGATGGGCGACCGTCTGCCGATGCCACACAAGTTTGCTTTCGGCATGGTGCTCTGCTCCGCCGCCTTCTTGGTACTGCCATGGGGTGCCAGCATGGCGAATGAGCACGGTATTATGTCAGTCAATTGGTTGATCCTGAGCTATGCGCTGCAAAGTGTTGGTGAACTGATGATCTCCGGCTTAGGTCTGGCGATGGTGGCACAGTTGGTGCCTCAGCGTCTGATGGGCTTTATCATGGGTTCATGGTTCCTGACCACTGCCGCTGCGGCGCTGATCGCCGGCAAAGTGGCCGCATTGACCGCTGTGCCAAGTGATATCACTGATGCCCATGCATCACTGGCAATCTATAGCCATGTGTTTATGCAGATTGGTATCGTCACCGCCATCATCGCGGTTTTGATGATGCTGACGGCACCAAAACTGTATCGCATGACATTAGCACCGACAGACGACAGTCAAAAAGCAACACCGGCTAACGCAGTCTAATGAGCGAGCTGACTCAACACGCACTCTCGGGCGCGTATTGAGTCAGCCACTCAATCTCAATTAGCCGACCAGACCGCCAACTGATAACCATCGGGATCAGTAAAGTGGAAACGGCGGCCCCCTGGGAAAGCAAAAATGGACAGTACGATAGTCGCCCCAGCCTCTTCCAAACGTTTTTGTGTCTGCTCAAGATTATCTGCATACAGAATCACCAGCGGCCCGCCATTGGGCTGAACTTCACTTAAGGTCGTGAAGCCCCCCGTCAACCGACCATCGGTAAACTCACAATATCCCGGCCCATAGTCGGTAAAACGCCAATTGAAAACCTTGCCATAAAAATCCTTCGAACGGGCAATGTCACTCACAGCAAATTCTATGTTATCGATCCGACAATCATTTCCTTGAGTCCCCATCACGTGCTCCTATTTGTTTTTTGACTTATTTATATTAAACATAAGTTGAGGCGATAAGCATCACCTACCCAATCAATGCCACTGCCGCCGCCCTATTTGTGCTCAAAAAACAGACTATACTGAGATCAGGCCGCACTGTATTCACTGCATCCTCATGGTAGATGAGGATGAAAAATGTCTGTTATTGGCGACCCATAGCGGACAAGGAGGTGATTTATGATCAACCATGTTTGGGGGCTTCTGACCCACCCCAGTCAGGAATTGCAGCAAATCAAACACGAAGGTGAAACTGTTCAGCACCTGTACGCGCATCACCTCTTGCTGATGGCCGCCATTCCGGTGGTTTGCGCGTTTATTGGTACTACGCAGGTAGGCTGGAGCTTTGGTGAGGGTCAGGTCATAAAGCTGACGCCCTTTACCGCCCTCTATTCCGCCGTTATTTTCTATGCACTCATTCTGGCCGCCGTCGCCTTGATGGGCCGCGTCATTTACTGGATGGCTCGCCGCTATGAGAGCCGCCCAAGTTGGCAAAGTTGTACCCTGTTCGCCGGGTATACTGCCACCCCGATGTTTTTAGCCGGGGTTGTCGCCCTCTACCCGGTTATCTGGTTGTGCTTATTCGTCGGGATTGTTGCCCTCTGCTATGCCGGTTACCTGATGTACCTAGGGATACCGACCTTCCTGAATATTGATCGCCGAGAGGGGTTTATCTTCTCCGGTTCGACCTTCGCCATCGGTGTACTGGTATTAGAATTACTGCTGGGCCTGACTGTCCTGCTGTGGGGATACGGTTCGCGATTGTTGTGACATCCCCCCTTTCTGCTGCCACCGCTCGCTGTGTGTTTTGCGGGGAGCGGTGCCTTAGAAGAGGGAACAGGCGTTTATTTGCCCCATTTGCTGTGATTATCGAGTTTTACGGCTTCTAACAGGCTTTTATCGTGATTAATGTCGCCCAGATCGCAATCTCTTACATCCCCACGCAGGATAAGGTTGTACACTGAGTAGGAATGATGCAAATAAGGCGAAAAAAATGAAAAAGCTGACATTAAAAGAAATGACCGAAATTGAGCAACGTGATGTCAAAACGCAACTCGACAGAGCCAGAATAAATCTAGGAAGAGCATTAACCAATTCAGAACAGAATAAAGTCAAAGACGAAGCCATAGAAAAAATCATGAACGCCCGAGAACAAATCGCCAAGTTAACTCGCGTAGAAAGAAAAACCAAAAAAACCGCACCTAGCACCACCACCTTTAGCTGGTCCGCATCGATCAGCACACGTCCACCACGGTAATACATTTCCACTGCCGGAATATCACTGGCAGGGATAACCTACAGCGGGGAATTCTCACCGCTGTAGGGCCAGAATTCACGTCTTGTACCACGACTTATTTCTCAGACAGTGTTCTATACCCTAAATAATTCGAGTTGTAGGAAGGCAGCCAACGCACATGCAGCTTGAAGTATGACGGGCATATTCCCTCACAATTATCTTACGCCACTAGCTGCATTTTTTTCTCGCCTGCCTTAGGATAAGTAAGCTCGTTTCTTTTAGTGCTCTATTAAGGAGTTTGTGATGAAATTGTTCTATAAACCCGGTGCCTGCTCTTTGTCTCCGCATATTGTATTACGCGAAGCGGGATTAGATTTCAGTATTGAAAGCGTCGATTTGGCGGCCAAAATCACTGAGACGGGTCAAGACTATTTAAGCATCAACCCAAAAGGACAAGTCCCCGCGCTGGTGCTGGATGACGGTAGCCTGCTGACCGAAGGGGTTGCTATCGTGCAATATCTGGCGGATAAAGTGCCTGATCGCCATCTAATTGCCCCTGCTGGCACCCTCTCCCGCTATCATGCCATTGAGTGGTTAAATTTCGTTGCGACTGAACTGCATAAAGGCTTCAGTCCCTTGTTTAACCCGAAAACACCGGAAGAGTATAAAGTGATCGCCCGCGAGCGGCTGGATAAACAATTCAGTTACGTGGACAGCGTGTTAGCGCATCATGATTATCTGCTAGGCAAAAAATTCAGTGTGGCCGATGCCTATTTGTTTACCGTGACCCGCTGGGCCAATGCACTGAATATTGAGATCAAACAGCGTAGCCATTTGGATAAATATATGGCTCGCGTTGCTGAGCGCCCAGCCGTAAAAGCGGCGCTGGCCGCAGAAGATATCAAGAAATAAGAAATTGATTGGTTGATTGGTTGAACAATTGATGTGAGTGCCCCGCATTTCAGCGGGGCACTCTAGAGCACGTAAGTCATAACACAGAAGTCGATTACAACTTAACGGCGTTAAATTGGCAGGTAGGATGAACAATCTCATCTTGCGCCGCAACCACTTGAAGCTCGTACTCCCCCATAGCTTGGGTTTTCAGCATCACTTCATAAACCGCCGCAGTCACATGCTCCAATGCTTTATCCAGTGCTTCGCCTTTCAGCAGATTCACCAGTAACAGACCACTGGTTAAATCACCCACGCCGACCGGTTGGCGCGAACCGAAGTCTACCAATGGACGACTGATGTGCCATGCCTCTTCCGCCGTCACCAATAGCATCTCAAAGCAGTCAGCGTGATACCCCGCGCGGCTCAAGTGCTTCACTAACACCACTTTTGGCCCTTTGGCACAAAGGTCGCGGGCGACATTGACCGCTTGTTCGACACTCTCAACCCGCACACCACTGAGTTGCTCCAGCTCAAGCAAGTTAGGCGCAATAATGTCACTGGCAGGCAGCGCTTCTTTGCAGAAGAACTCAGCAACACCGGGGGCCACGATACAGCCTTTTTCAGGATGCCCCATGACCGGATCACAAAAATACCACGCCGCAGGATTGGCTTGTTTTACCCGCGCAACCGCCGCTAGAATGTGCCCACCCTGCTCTGGTGAGCCGATATAGCCGCTCAATACCGCATCACAATCTTTCAGCCGACCAATATCGGCAATGCCTTGGACTATTTCTGTCAGGTGACTGGCCGGCATGACACAACCGGTCCAGTGACCATATTGCGTGTGATTTGAAAACTGGACGGTATTCAGCGGCCAAACATTAACCCCCATCCGGCGCATCGGAAATTCAGCGGCACTATTGCCAGCATGGCCAAAAACAACATGTGACTGAATCGAAAGTATATTTTTCATTGGTACGGCCTAAAAGTGAGCGACGAAAAACGTTAGCAACTAAACATAAGCAAAAAAATAAGGGACATTTCTGCCCCTTATCTTATTTTATTCTTATAACCAGCTAATCAGGCAATAATGTTTTTTGCCACGGCGCAGTAAGGTGTAGCGCCCAAACAGGCGGTCAGCATCGGTAAAAACATATTCCGGGTCGGCCTGTTTTTCGCCATTGATCGCCACTGCATTAGAGTTAATCATGGTGCGCGCCTGACCACGAGAAGGGACCAGTTCAGCATTCACCAGTGCTTGCTGTAAATCAGCATCACGGGTCAGCTCAATGGTTGGCATCCCATCTTGTGCTAACTGGGCAAAGTCAGCTTCCGTCATTTCATTCAAATCACCGGAGAACAAGCTGTCAGTAATACGTTTTGCCGCCGCCAGACCTTCAGCGCCATGCACCATCCCAGTGACATTTTCTGCCAACACATACTGCGCACGCGGGGCTTTGCCGCTGTTTTTGTCCTCTTCTTCCAGCGCGTTAATCTCTTCCAGACTCATAAAAGTGAAGAACTTCAGGAAGCGGTAAACATCAGCGTCGGCGGTATTGATCCAGAATTGGTAGAATTTGTAAGGGCTGGTTTTCTTCGGATCAAGCCACACTGCGCCGCCTTCGGTTTTACCGAATTTAGTACCATCAGCTTTGGTGATCAATGGCACGGTCAGGCCGTAAACCTGCTGCTGGTGGAGGCGGCGGGTTAAATCGATGCCAGAGGTGATGTTGCCCCACTGGTCAGAACCGCCGATTTGCAATGCCACGCCGTGGGCTTTGTTCAGGCAAGCAAAGTCATACGCCTGCAACAAGTTGTAGGAGAATTCAGTAAACGAAATGCCGCTATCATCACGATTCAGCCGCTGCTTAACCGCTTCTTTATTGATCATCTGATTAACAGAGAAGTGCTTGCCGATATCACGCAGGAAAGTCAGCACATTCATGCCGCCAAACCAGTCGTAGTTGTTGGCCGCAATGGCGCTGTTTTCACCGCAATCAAAATCGAGGAATGGCGAAACCTGACGGCGGATTTTCTCAACCCACTCGTTGACGGTATCTTCCGTGTTCAGTTTGCGTTCGCTGGCTTTGAAGCTTGGATCACCAATCATGCCGGTGGCCCCGCCAACCAGTGCCACGGGGCGATGCCCTGCCAATTGGAAACGCTTCAAGCATAACAACGGAACCAGATGACCCAAATGCAAGCTGTCTGCGGTAGGATCAAAACCGCAATACAGTGAAATTGGCCCTTGCGCCAGTCTCTCTGCTAACGCGTCTTCATCCGTCACCTGGGCAACGAGGCCCCGCTCTTGCAATTGTTTAATCAGGTTGCTGCTGGTCATCAATGACTCCATTGTCTTTTACAAAAAAATGTCTTTTACGATATAAAGAGAATTTATACCCAAAGAACTTGGAGTTGCAGGTAGGCAGCAAGCGAACTCATCCCGATGAGCTTACTTATATAATGATAACTACAAGTAAGTGATTCGGGTGAGTGAGAGCAGCGAACACCCCTGCGGCTTCAAGTACGAAGGGTATAGAATAAAGCGCCCGCCGCACGAGCGCTAGGCTTAACCACAATTATTTCATCGTTCTCAAGGGGCTAAACGGTCAATTTTCCATCCTTCAGCTTCCCGTTGATAGATAAAACGGTCATGCAGACGATGTTCGCCGCCTTGCCAAAACTCAACAGAGTCGAACTTAACGCGGAACCCGCCCCAGAAACTGGGTAATGGCACCTCACCTTGCTGGAATTTCTGCTTTAATTCGAGGAACTTACTTTCCAGCACGCCACGGGCAGAGATACGAGAGGATTGCTGAGAGACCCAAGCGCCAATCTGGCTATCTTTTGGGCGGGAATTAAAATATTTGAGCACTTCAAGGGTAGATAGCCGCTCAGCTTTACCGAGGAAAATGACTTGCCTGTCCAGCATGTGCCAAGGGAATAGCAAGCTAATATGCGGATTTTCAGCCAGTTGCTGCGCTTTGCGGCTGCCTAAATTGGTGTAGAACACCATGCCCTGCTCATCATAATGCTTCAGCAAGACAATGCGCTGATAGGGTTGACCATTGGCATCCACCGTCGCCACACACATGGCGGTGGGATCGGGTAATCGAGCCTCACACGCCTGTTTGAGCCAGCGCTCAAACAGATCCAATGGCTGTTCAGTTAAGTCACTGCGGCGCAGTCCGCCGCGAATATATTCACGGCGTAAATCTGCAACATCAAAATTGTCAGTCATATAAGCTCTGTATCACGCAGGAAAGCAGTGATGATTATTCTGCCCTTGCGGCACCAGAATCACAATAACCCTGCGCAGTAACGGCCTGAATACTTGATCAAAGCAATGACTCTCTCAAAACAACGCGTTTTATCGAAACCATTATTTGATCAGCAAGCAGTCATTAATGATGATTTTGTCATCGCGCTCAATAAAGGCACTATTCCCTTTTGACCAAAAGGTGTAGTGACCATCACTGTATTTAGCACCAGAAGCCGCGCGCACTTGTGGCAAGGTGAGCTGTTCACCATCCAAAATCAGACTGACTTTATCGTATTGGTTATCTTGCTTGACCGTTAGTTGGGTTGTCCCGCACTGGTAGTGTAAGGTTTCATTTTTCGGTTGCACCAAGCTGCATCCTGCCAGCATCAATACTGCGGTTGCGGATGTCACAGCAAATATATATTTCATGATATCGCTCTCGTTGATTGGCTAAGCTGCCATGTTCAATGGAAGGTTAGCACCCTCATCGTAACGATACAGGATAGATTGCTCCTAAAATGGTCTCACAACTGGCTCCCGTGACCGAGGGTAAATTGCCTGATTTGCCGGATAATGTTCGGAATGCGAGCCAGGCAAAAGCCAGCGCCTCCATATCATCACCACTAACACCAAAGTCATCCGTGACACAGACTTCAGTCCCCGGCAGTAAAGCTGACATGCGCGACATCACCAATGGATTCCGCGCCCCGCCCCCACAGACCAACAGTCGCTCACAGCCACCCGCCAGTTGGACCTGCTCGGCAATGGAGACGGCGGTTAATTCAGCCAATGTGGCCTGTACATCTTCTGGTTTGACGCCCGGCACTTTCGCCAACTCTCTGTCCAGCCATCCAGCGTTGAAATATTCTCGCCCGGTACTTTTTGGCGCGGGTTTGGCAAAGTAAGGGTCACTAAACATCAGCTCAAGCAGCGGTTGATTCACCTGCCCCGACAGTGCCCATGTGGCATCTTTATCGTAAGCTAAGCTACGGTTGCGCCAAATCCAACTGTCCATCAGCATATTTCCCGGTCCAGTATCAAACCCTCGCACTGGCAAATCCGGCAGCAACATAGATAAATTGGCGATGCCGCCAATATTCAAGATCATGCGCCGCTCGGTGGCATGAGCTAATAATGCATGATGGAACGCAGGGACCAACGGCGCACCCTGCCCGCCATAAGCCATATCCCGGCGGCGGAAATCCCCCACAGTGGCAATTTGCGTCATCGCCGCAATGCGGTTGTTATCCCCCAATTGCATGGTAAAGGCGGGTTCCCCCTGCGGCTCATGCCACACCGTTTGTCCGTGGCAACCAATCGCGGTGATGTCCTGCGCGGTGAGACCTTCATTGTTCAATAGGGCCAACACCGCCTCAGCGAATAAAATCCCCAGTTGGGCATCAAGCTTACCCACGGCGGACAAGGTGACCGATTGGCCCTGACACATGCCGAGTATATCTTTCTTCAACTGCTGCGGCATCGGGTGGCTGTAGCTGGCCTGTTGAGCCACCATGCGCTCATCAATGGCGGCCAGCACAACATCGATCCCATCCAGACTGGTGCCTGACATCACTCCAATAAAACGGCCTGATTTCATAACAATGACCCTTATTCCCATTGAGGAACAAAATAGCGATAAGACTTTTCTCAAGCCAAATCAGAATAATAAAATTAACGTCATGAAAAGATATACTTTTTCAAGTGTATACCGCCATAGGGGCATGTCTTAAAGAATGCTTTTGATTTGCAGGAAAGGTCACATAAAAGTCACTACTGCTAACACTTTCATTTAAGGCAGTGATATTTCTTACTTTAAGAAAGTTAAACCACCGTTTAATATTGGTTGAAGCATGAAGCGATAAGCTGCGAATCCACCAAAGGTAGTCGAAATATTCAGCAAGTGACCAGAAACAAGTAAGTAGTGAAATAAATATATGAGTAAGCCATACTTTACACAAAGACTGGGCCGTCAATGGACTGGATTTAGGTATCCCCGGCATACTAAACCGTAAAACGGTTATGCATTTTTAATAGGAGTTTTTATGATCAAGCCATTAATCGCCGTTGCTATTGCTGCGGTTACGTTGACCGGTTGTGCTAATAACAACACGCTGTCTGGAGATGTCTTTAGCGCATCACAGGCTAAGCAAGTCCAAACCGTGACTTACGGCACACTGGTTTCTGTGCGCCCCGTGACCATTCAAGGTGGCGATGATAACAACATCGTGGGCGCTATTGGTGGTGCTGTATTGGGTGGTTTCCTCGGAAATACTGTGGGTGGTGGTACAGGTCGTAGCCTGGCAACCGCAGCGGGTGCTGTCGCAGGTGGTATGGCAGGGCAAGGTGTTCAGGGTGCAATAAACCGCACTGATGGCGTACAGCTTGAAGTTCGTAAAGATGATGGTACAACCATTCTGGTTGTTCAGAAGCAAGGCCCAACCCGCTTTAGCGTCGGTCAGCGCGTCATGCTCGCCAGCAGCGGTAGCACGGTAACCGTTAGCCCACGTTAATGGCCTATTTGGCATTAATGTTACGTACAAAAGTCAGGGTTCATTACGAACCCTGACTTATTCTTACTGTGATACTTTTCTTTCTGCTGTGAATAAGAGTCTAAAACTTTATAATTTACTTGCTTTGTAATTGAATAATATTTCTCTCGAGCTTATCAATCAGACCAGATAACAATTCAATCTCATCCGTTGAAATTCCACCGAGAATTTCTTTGCGGGTGGAACATATCACTCCATCAACCTGCTCTATTATCGGTGAAGACTGTTCCGTCAGTTTTATCCTCTTAGCACGACGATCGTTTGCACAGATATGCCGTGTAATTAAACCTTTCTCCTCCAGTTGATCTAAGGTTCTAACCAGTGATGGTTGTTCGATACCAATCGCCTTCGCCAATTGAATCTGTGACTGCTCAGGTGGTAAACGATTAATATTATGCAAGGTAACCCAATGTGTTTGGGTCAGTTCCAACGGCTTTAGCCGATGGTCGATAAGTGCGCGCCAAACGCGAACTAATCGTGCTAAATCAGATCCTAATGTCGATTCCAATTGCCCCTCCTTTTATTTAGCGTGCTAGCATAACTCCCAGAGTCCAGTCTATTTTGGGTAATTAACATTAAAAACACAAATGTATATATACCGTCGATGCTAGGGAAATAGCAATAAATACGGGAAATACTTTAGCAAAAATGATGTTTTTTACTAAAATACCCCTTAAGGATTAACCTTATGTATGTATCTATATTTCCCATTAACGCACCACTTACAGACTTGGTGTTAGGTGCTTCTCTCTATTTCCCGCCCATGTTTAAGGCAGTCATGCTAGGTTTGGTGTTATGGCTATTGATCCATCATATGCTACGGAATTGGATCTACTCTGGTGACATCTGGCATCCAATATTAATGGAACTATCAATTTTTGTCATTGCAGTCAGCATTTCTTTATGGGTCTTAGCCAGTGGGTAAATTGACATGAATCATCAAACTCTTAAATATTTCTCGTCAGTCATCGTATTTGCCCTCGCACTCTGTGCTGGTTGGTGGATGTGGAATTATTACATGCAATCGCCTTGGACTCGTGATGGTAAAGTTCGGGCGGAATTGGTCAGTATCACCCCGGAAGTTTCCGGCCGACTGGTTAAAATACTAGTTCATGATAACCAGTTGGTGAGCGCTGGTAGCCTATTATTTATCATTGACCCGCAACCCTATCAATTGGCACTGGAGAGTGCGCAAGCCGCTGTCATCCGTGCTCAGGCTGAGTTGGCGAAAGCGAATCATGAAGCTGAACGTCGCCGTAACTTACCCAAAAATATCATTTCTGGCGAAGATCTCGATATCGCCAATTTAACCGCTGATAGCATGAAAGCCGCTTATCAGGGCGCACTGGCAAACCTCGAGCAAGCTAAATGGAATCTCAGTAAAACGCGCATTTATGCCCCCACCAATGGTTACATCACCAACTTGCAAACACGAGTAGGTAACTATGCGACAACCGGGACTCCATTAGTAGCGCTAATAGATACCGATTCATTCTATGTGATGGGCTATTTCGAAGAAACTAAATTGAGACACATTAGAGAAGGTAATGCAGCCAAGATTGTTTTGTACAATGGCAACATTCCTTTACGCGGAGTGGTAGAAAGTATAGGTCGGGCGATTTATGATCAAAGTGTCGATACTGGGGGTGATCTGCTAGTCGATGTGAAACCCAATGTGCCTTGGGTTCGTCTGGCGCAACGGGTGCCGGTGCGCATTAAGCTATTGGATGTCCCGCCTGATGTGACACTGATTGCGGGTACCACCTGCACGATTTCACTGGCAGAATAAGCATGCGCCTCCCTCCCTTGTGGCAACTCACACCTTGGGGCAAGGCCAATGTCGGCCAGTGGCGCTATGCCTTGCGTAACTCGTTGGCGATGTGTCTGTCGCTGTGGATTGCTTTTGCGCTGAATTTAGATGAGCCGTACTGGGCAATGACCTCCGCTGCTGTCGTCAGTTTTCCCACCATCGGTGGCGTCATCAGCAAAAGTATTGGCCGGGTCATTGGGAGCTTACTGGGCGCAGCAGCATCAGTGATGATTGCGGGCCATTGTCTCAACGACCCTTGGTTATTCACCTTTGCCATCGCCGCCTGGATTGGCCTTTGCACCTTTATTTCCAACCATTATCAGAATAATGTCTCTTATGCTTTTGCGTTGGCGGGTTACACCACAGCAATCATCGCTTTTTCAACCGTAAATACCACGGATACCCAACAAATTTTTGATATCGCCCAAGCCCGTGTTTGTGAGGTGATTACCGGTATTCTCTGCGGTGGGCTGATGATGATGCTGCTGCCCAGTACGTCAGACGGTGAAGCGCTGTTGACCTCTTTGCGCCGTATGCAAGCCCGCTTGCTGGAACATGCCGAATTGTTGTGGCAAACCGAGCATAACCCCGCGCTTCGCACGTCACATGAGGGGCTGATAGGGCAGATTCTCACCCTGAATTTGCTGAGAATTCAGGCATTCTGGAGCCATTACCGCTTGCGGCGGCAAAATAATGTCCTGAATTTTATCCTGCACCGCCAATTGCGTATCACCAGCGTGATCACCAGCTTGCGGCGCATGTTAGTTAACTGGCCGTCACCGCCGGCAAATCTGACTGCGGTACTGTCACAACTGCTAGCGGCACTGCAACAACCGGATTGCGGTAAATATCAGTTAGCTAAAATTCTGCAACAGATCGCCCCACAGGCGGATGCTGACTATCGCCATCGGGCCTTTTGGTTGCGATTGCGGCACTTCTGTTGGCTCTATTTGCAGGTTAATCGATGGTTGGCGCAATTGGACAAATCGCCTGACATCGGCCTGCCATCACCGCCGTCCGTGACGTCACTGGCGCGCCATACCGATACTTATGAAGCCGCCTATAACGGGCTGCGTACCTTTGTTTGTATCGTCATCGGTTGTGCATTTTGGATACATACGCAGTGGAGTTCCGGCAGTGCCGCACTGGCATTAACCGCCGTCAGTTGCGTGCTCTACTCCGCCACCCCATCGCCAACTGACAGCATTGCCACCCTGTTAAAAGCCATTGTTTTACTCTCGATTGGCTGTTTTATTCTGAAATTTGGTGTGATGGTACAAATTGATGATTTTTGGCAATTTGCTGCGCTGCTGCTCCCCATTTTAATCACGATGCAGATGATGAAACTCCAGCACCCCGCGTATGCGGCACTGTGGGGACAATTGATTGTCTTTATGGGCTCTTTTTTAAGTGTCACCAATCCCCCTAGCTACGATTATCAAGAGTTCCTTAACGATAATATTGGTAAATTGGTCGGGGTGATGTTGGCGGGTGTCGCGTTTCAGGTGTTGCGCCCCAGTTCAGATAGACGCAAAAGTCGCCGGATTATTCGCATGCTACGCCGTGACTTTATCGATCAACTCAGCAGCCATCCGCAACAAAATCAGAATCAATTTGAATCGCTGATCTATCACCGAGTTAATCAGCTCAATATCAGCAAAGATCAGGCCTCGCGGCTATGGCTACTCCGCTGGGGGATGGTGCTACTTAATTGCAGCCACGTGGTCTGGCAGTTGCGTGATTGGCAAACCACTTCAGCGCCCTTATCAGCGGTGCGGGATGTCTGTGTTCACTGTCTGAAGGGCTGTATGACGGAGAAAGGTATTCAGCCAGCGTCGTTGCAAGCAACGTTACATGAGTTGCAACGTATGAGTGATATTTTGGGGGAGTACCCTGATGCCTCGGGGCGCGAACTGGCTGGGCTTATCTGGCGACTTTATTGCTCACTGACTCAGCTTCAACTGGCCGTGCCGGATGAGGAGAGTCAAGCTGCGCCAGCATGATACTCGCTGGCGCGCGCAAAAAAACTTAAGGCACATCATAACCGAGTGCAGCACGACGAATGCGGAACCACTGCTGGCGAGTCATCGTCAGGGAGAGCGAGGCCCATGCAGCTTTAACCCGCTCTATCTTGCCGGAGCCAATGATAGGGAGTGGAGCCGAGGGCAAACGCAGAATCCAGGAGTAAACCACCTGTTCAATGCTTTCAGCGCCAATTTCGTCGGCCACCGCCTGCAACTCATCACGCAGTGCTTGGAATTCCGGGTCGCTAAACAGACGTCCGCCCCCCAAACAAGACCACGCCATGGGCTTAATACGCAGCTGTTGGCAAGCATCAAGCGTGCCATCCACAATGGCGGGCTGGTGTAGCGGTGAAATCTCGACCTGATTGGTTACCAGTGAGAATGGCAGACGCGATTGCAGCAAACTGAATTGCGCAGGCGTAAAGTTCGAAACACCGAAATGTTTGACCTGCCCGCTTTTGTGCAATTGGGTGAAGGCTTCAGCCACTTCATCAGCATCCATCAAGGGGTCTGGACGGTGAATCAGTAACAAATCCAGATAATCCGTGTGCAAATGCGTCAGTGACTGTTCAGCACTTTTGATGATATGTGAGCGATCTGTGATGTAATGCCCCAGCGCATGTTCTGGTTTCGCGGTGGTGGCAATACCACATTTACTCACCAATTCCAGTTGATGACGCAAAGCGGGTTTAAGGCGCAATGCTTGCCCGAAAGCCTGCTCACATTGATAACCGCCGTAAATATCGGCGTGATCCGTCGTGGTAATACCCAATTCAATATGCTGCTCGATGAAGCCCAACAACTGCGCGGGCGTCATCTCCCACTCCATCAAACGCCAATAGCCGCAAATCATGCGAGAAAATTCAGGCCCAAGGGGAGCCAGTTGAGTACGTGTATCCATTATTAGTCACCTCACTTATTAGTATCCCCTCAGCATACACAACCGACAGAAAGGTTAAATCCTCCCTGAGCAACGAATTAAGGGTCAATAGGGGGCTGAACGGCTAAAATAGCCCGAAAGGTTAAAGATACGCAGCTTGTTAGAATAGCGACGGTTGATCTTGCAGCGGCTCATCCGAAGGTTTGTTCGCCCGTTGCAACCGCAATAGACGTTGGCGACACAGCCGCAGAACATCCCGCTTTTGCGGATCACTCATTTTTATCCAGTTAAAGCGCTCATCGCGGCTGCGCATACACCCACGACAAAAGCCACGGTCATCTGTTTGGCAGATACCACGGCATGGGCTGGGAATGTCGAAAAACTCAAGTTGCTGAGCCACGCTGCCTCCTGCGGCTGAGAGACCTAGAGAACTTGGCGCTTCAGGTATACCTTAATTGAAGCCTGCTTCGCCATCACTGGCAAGTCGTTATTTTTACCCGTATGACAAGGTGCACTAAGCCGATGCCACTCACCACTGAACCGCTAAGGTTATCTTAAGTTTCCATCGATATCATTCATGCAATTAGTGAACTCTAGGATTTAATTTTCACGATGAATGCTCGATATAAGTTACAGTGTAACAGTCTCGGTTTTATTCTTGCCAGCGCACTGTTTTTTACGCTCTTCCATAATGCCCTGTTTATCAGTAAAGCCTGGTCGTTGATTCGCTTTGACAGCAGCGACAGTTATTTTTTTGCCGCGACCATTCCGGTGGTGATTTTCTGCGCACTGAATATCATTTTTAGCCTGTTGGCTGTTCCTGTGCTGCGCAAACCGGTCATTATTCTGTTTTTATTGGGCGGTGCGGCGGCCAACTACTTTATGTTCAGCTATGGTGCCGTGATCGACGCCAATATGATGCAGAATGCCTTCGAGACCAACTCACAGGAAGCGGCTGCCCTTTTCACCCCACGGATGGCTCTCTGGTTGCTGGTGCTCGGTATTATTCCTGCCATCATTATCTGCTTCTTACGTATTCAGGCAACTCGCCCTTGGTGGTATATGCTGGGGTTGCGAGCGGCCAATATTCTGGTATCCGCAGTGATTATTATGCTGGTCGCGACGCTGTTTTATAAAGATTACGCCTCGCTGATTCGTAACAATAAAAGCATCGTTAAAATGCTGACGCCATCCAACTTTGTCAGTGGCAGTTTTCAATTTGCTAAACATAAATATTTCGCCAGCAATATGGCGTTGGTGAATATTGGTGAAGATGCCCATAAAGGCCCGGTGATCACCGGGCAACAGAAGCGAACTTTGGTGATATTGGTCGTAGGTGAAACTGCCCGTGCCGAGAACTTCTCCTTGGGCGGCTATGGTCGAGAAACCAACCCTCGTCTGCAAAAACAGGACGTGACCTATTTTAAGAATGCCTCATCCTGCGGCACTGAAACCGCGATTTCCGTGCCCTGCATGTTCTCAAATATGCCGCGTAAAAATTATGATGCCACACTGGCCAGTCATCAGGAGGGGTTGATGGATATCCTCGCCCGCGCCGGATTGAGTGTTTTGTGGCGTGAAAATGATGGTGGCTGTAAAGGAGCCTGTGACCGCATTCCCCATCAGGATGTCACACAACTGCAATTAACCACTGACTGCGAGAATGGCGTCTGCTTAGATAATGCGCTGCTCT
The DNA here is from genome assembly GCF_013282725.1 of Yersinia mollaretii ATCC 43969. Taxonomy (NCBI): domain Bacteria; kingdom Pseudomonadati; phylum Pseudomonadota; class Gammaproteobacteria; order Enterobacterales; family Yersiniaceae; genus Yersinia; species Yersinia mollaretii. The sequence goes on from NZ_CP054043.1 coordinate 3,632,476, forward strand.
ATAAGTTGGATAATTATATCAATGGGCTACAAGGTGATGGGGTCATCGTACTACACCAAATGGGCAGCCATGGCCCCGCTTATTACCGCCGCTCTACCCCTGAAATACGCCAATTCGCCCCAACCTGCGATAGCAACCAAATCCAGGATTGTACACCTCAAGAACTGGTGAATACTTACGATAATTCTATTCTCTATACCGATACCATGCTGGATAACACCATTAAATTGCTGCAACAACAGAGTGATAGATTTAACACCGCGCTGATTTATCTCTCTGATCACGGCGAGTCATTGGGCGAAAATGGCATGTATTTACATGGCACACCCTATATGTTCGCCCCCAGTCAGCAAACGCACATTCCTTTTTTAATGTGGTTATCACCTGAATATACAAAAAACTATGGCATCGATCGTCAGTGCTTAGCCAAAAGCGCCCAGCATGATGAAGTTTCGCAGGATAATCTTTTCCATACCCTATTGGGCATGATGAATATTCAAACTACTGAATATCAATCTGGAATGGATTTGCTGGAGAAATGTCGCACTCCGCGCTAGCGGAAAAGCCAAAAAACACCGTTCAATAATCGTTGGTAAAACAGATACTTAATGCCAGCAAGGTCATCCGTTGGCATTTTTTCCTTGACCTAGACCGATCGGTCTATTACGCTCTTCGACATGAACAAAATACAGCACACACATGTCGATACCCGTGAGCACCTGCTAGCCACTGGCGAGAGTCTCAGTCTGCGCCTTGGCTTTAATGGCATGGGGCTTAGCCTGTTACTCACCACGGCGGGTATTCCGAAAGGCTCGTTCTATCACTATTTCCGCTCGAAGGAAGTGTTTGGTGAGGCGATGCTACAACGCTATTTTGATCGTTATGATGCGGCAATGGAAAATCTGCTCACCGGCTCGCAAGGCGATAAGCGCCACCATTTGCTGCACTATTTTGCTCAGTCTATTGCTAACTATTGTGGCAGTGAATGCCACAATGCTTGTCTGGCGGTTAAACTCTCAGCCGAAGTGAGTGATTTATCCGAACCCATGCGCCATGCGCTGGATATCGGCACTGCCCGTGTGATTGGACGTTTGCAAGATGCCATCGAAGCCGGTATTGCCGAGGGTTCACTGCGCACCCTGCTCTCCCCGGCCGCCACCGCAGAAACACTCTATGCCTTGTGGCTAGGTGCAGCATTGCGGGCGAAGGTAAAACGTTCTGTTACACCGCTGACCTGTGCGCTAGAAAGTATCGAACTGATGCTACAACCGACCCAATAATCCAATGATTCTGATCACACACTCTGTGTTTCAGGATTTACCCAGCCACTAGTTGACTGGTCTATTAATATAGGACGCACCATGAAGACTGCTAAACTGTTCTCCCCTTTGAAGGTTGGCGCGCTCACTTTGCCAAACCGTGTATTTATGGCTCCATTGACTCGCTTGCGCAGCATTGAGCCGGGTGATATCCCAACCCCATTAATGGCGGAATATTATCGTCAACGGGCCAGCGCGGGTTTGATTATCACCGAAGCAACCCAGATCTCTTTTCAGGCGAAAGGCTATGCGGGTGCACCCGGGTTACACACTCAGGAGCAGTTGAACGCGTGGAAAAAAATCACTCAGGCGGTGCATGAAGAAGGTGGACACATTGCCGTGCAGTTGTGGCATGTGGGTCGTATTTCGCACAACAGTTTACAGCCAGACCAACAAGCGCCAGTCGCGCCATCCGCCATTGCCGCCGATACCCGCACCACGGTACGTGATGAAACCGGTGCTTGGGTGCGTGTTCCCTGCTCCACTCCGCGCGCGCTGGAAACAGAAGAGATTCCGGGCATCATTAATGATTTCCGTCAGGCGACAGCTAATGCTCGCGAAGCGGGCTTCGACTATATCGAACTGCATGCCGCCCATGGTTATTTGCTGCATCAGTTTATGTCTCCGGCCTCAAATCAGCGCACCGACCAATATGGTGGCAGCATTGAAAACCGTACACGTCTGACACTGGAAGTGGTGGATGCCACTGCCGCTGAATGGGGTGCTGAACATATTGGTATTCGTATTTCACCGCTGGGGCCGTTCAACGGCTTGGATAACGGTGAAGATCAGGAAGAAGCAGCACTCTATCTGATTGATGAATTAAACAAACGTCATATCGCCTATCTGCACATCTCTGAGCCAGATTGGGCTGGTGGTAAACCTTACTCAGAGGCGTTCCGTGATGCCGTCCGCGCGCGCTTCAAAGGCGTCATTGTCGGTGCGGGTGCTTATACCGCCGAAAAAGCTGAGGATCTGATAGAGAAAGGCTACATTGATGCCGTTGCTTTTGGCCGCAGCTATATTTCTAACCCGGATCTGGTTGCTCGCCTGCAACAGCAAGCGCCACTGAATGCGCCTGATGGCGAAACATTCTACGGCGGCGGTGCTAAAGGCTACACCGACTACCCAACACTGTAAGTTTTTTATCGTTTAATACATTAAATAACAGCCAGTTAGAGTCATACTCTCGCTGGCTGTTTTTTTTGGTGCTATTAATGAGCCAAGGTAGTGAGCGGGAAGATATTGCTATATCATAATGGCTAAGTTTTTATTTATAATGACTTTGACTTATAAACTTTTGATTATAAAGAGGTATTATGAAACGCTTACTCCATACCATGATTCGCGTCGGTGACCTGCAACGCTCCATCGATTTCTACACCAAGGTATTAGGGATGCGTTTACTGCGTACCAGCGAAAATACCGAGTATAAATACTCGCTGGCATTCGTCGGTTACAGTGATGAAAGTGAAGGCTCAGTGATTGAGCTGACCTATAACTGGGGCGTAGACAGTTACGAGATGGGGAGTGCGTTTGGTCATTTGGCGCTAGGTGTGGACGATGTTGCCGCGACTTGTGACCAAATTCGTCAGGCGGGTGGAAAAGTCACTCGTGAAGCTGGCCCGGTCAAAGGCGGTAATACCATCATTGCATTTGTCGAAGATCCCGACGGCTACAAAATCGAGTTAATCGAGAATAAGAGCGCCGGACACGGCCTCGGAAACTGATTAACAATAAGGCACCCTCACGGTGCCTTTTTTCTCATCACGATATCCCCCTGCATCCTGCGCCAAAATTTGACATAATGTGTGCTGAATTCGATGAAGATAAGAAACTGATGGCAGATAAAAGTGACCTTAACGCCCTGAGCGGCCGTTTTCGTGGGTATTATCCCGTAGTAATTGATGTTGAAACCGCCGGTTTTAATGCTCAAACCGATGCATTATTAGAAATTGCCGCCGTGACATTGCAGATGAACAAAGAGGGATGGTTGCTGCCGGATGAAACGCTGCATTTTCATGTAGAACCGTTTGAAGGTGCCAATCTACAACCTGAGGCACTGGCGTTTAATGGCATTGACCCGACTAACCCGTTACGTGGCGCAGTCAGTGAACACGATGCCTTACACGCCATTTTTAAAGCGGTTCGTAAAGGGCTCAAGGATCAGGGCTGCAACCGAGCAATTATCGTGGCGCACAATGCCAATTTCGACCATAGCTTTGTGATGGCAGCCGCTGAGCGCGCCAGCTTGAAGCGCAACCCATTCCACCCGTTCGCCACTTTTGATACCGCAGCACTCAGCGGGTTGGTGCTTGGGCAGACCGTGTTGGCAAAAGCATGCCTGACAGCAGGCATTCCATTTGATAGCAGTCAGGCGCATTCGGCCTTGTATGACACAATGCAAACGGCAAAGTTGTTCTGCGAGCTGGTTAATCGCTGGAAGAAATTGGGCGGCTGGCCGATACCGGCGGGAGAGTCCGAGTAACACGGTTTTCATGAGAAAATAGCGGATATATAAAAAAGGTGGCCTGCAGGCCACCTTTTTCGTTTGTTTCACTGTACAACTCGCCTGTTACTCTGCGGCGGGTTGATCTTCTTGTGAACGGTATTTATCTGCGGTCTCTTTCAGCAACTGTTGCAATTCGCCACGCTGATACATTTCCATCAGAATGTCGCAACCGCCGACCAATTCGCCATCAACCCACAGCTGCGGGAATGTCGGCCAGTTGGCATATTTTGGTAGCTCTGCACGAATATCCGGATTTTGCAGGATATCAACATAAGCAAAGCGTTCGCCACAGGCAGATAACGCTTGCACAGCCTGAGCAGAGAAACCGCAGTTTGGCAGCTTCGGTGAGCCCTTCATGTACAGCAGGATTGGGTTTTCTGCTATCTGGCGCTGAATTTTATCAATCGTGGTCATTTATTGCTTCCTCAAGCCATCGAGTGGCTACAAACTTTTACTTAATATAATTATTGCGTACGGTCTATTGTAGCGACTGTCACCACTGGAATAAAACGCCATCTTTTGCAGGGGCTTTTCACTATCAGTGAAGAGTTAAATCTCAGCTACAAATATGTGCCTTAAGAATAACATTTTTGATCCCATCACTTCACTATTATCTTCTTAATGGAATAGCGGGAGGGTGACCAATATAACTTGTTGACGGATGGTTGATTTAAGTCCATTGAAAGCATAAAAAGGCGGCAATTGTGAAGCCATTAACGTTTTCTCACAATATCGATTAGAATACTGTATGTCTTCGCTTTTTTATATCCTGAGTTTCGGCAATACTGTGACTCTTCATATTCATCTTAAGGCTAAGGTTGGTCGCGTTATTATGCGTTTAATACTTACGCTGTTTGTGCTGCTGTTTACTCAGCTATTCTTAAATCTGGCGCATGCGTCGCCGCAGGCACAGGTGTCGGCGGAGCAAAAGAAAGGCCAGATCAGTCAAGCCAGCCCTGATGATCGTAAAAAGCGAAAAGCCGATAAAAGCACCAAAAAAGCGAAAATAGCCAGCGATAAAACGTCCACCAGCAAAACCACCACAAATAAAACAACGGCCAATAATGATAAAAAGAAATTAGCCGCTAATACGACTAAAACGATTAAGAAGAAAGCGCAACAAGTCAGTAAACCCGCGACAAAAAAAACCAGCAGTACCAAAAAGACGAATATTAAAACTGCGGCTAACAAAACAACAGCGGCAGTCAAAAAGAGTCAAAAAGCGGCTTATGGTCGGCATCGAAATAAAACTCAAGGCAAAGCGAGCACCGAACTCGTCGCCAATAATAAAATTAAGCTCAGCCCTGCCCATAAAAAGCGCTATCAACACGCCAAACAAACCGCAATGAGTAAACTGATGAAACAAGTCGGTAAGCCTTATCGCTGGGGTGGCACCTCACCAAATACCGGTTTTGATTGCAGCGGACTGATTTATTACGCCTATAAAGATGTGATCAGAATAAAAATGCCGCGCACCGCTAATGAGATGTATCACTTGCGTGATGCCGCGCCAGTCAAACGGGCTGAATTAGAGAGTGGTGATCTGGTGTTCTTTAATATTGCTAATCGCGGCGTTGCCGATCATGTCGGCGTTTATTTAGGCAACGGCAAATTTATTCAGTCTCCACGCACCGGCGAAGAGATCCGTATTAGTATGCTGGATAACGACTACTGGCAAGATCATTATGTGGGCGCACGTCGCGTGGTCACACCAAAAACTATCCGCTAATCCTTCAACACACATCCGGCGGCGCTGTCGGGTGTGTGTTTCCTTACTCCCCCTATCTCAGTGACGACTCCTGAAGAGTTTGCATTCAATCCCCTTTCTAACCCTATGGTTTTCAATGTCATTCCTGTCGAAAGTTGTTAAGATTAATACCCACAACAAAAATACAACAATTATGCTTTACCCGCTCTTCGCCACATTATGGCCTGCGGCTATTGATGGGATTTGAGGAGCAAACACCCTGAGCAACCCCGAAAGGAGAGAGCTATGTCTTTTGAATTACCGGCATTACCTTATGCGCAAAATGCGCTGGAACCCCACATCTCAGCTGAAACGCTGGAATACCACCACGGAAAACACCACAATACCTATGTGGTTAATCTCAATAGTCTGATTAAAGAGACTGAGTTTGCGGGCAAGACACTGGAAGAGATCGTAAAAACCTCCAGCGGTGGCATCTTCAACAATGCGGCCCAAGTTTGGAACCACACTTTCTACTGGCACTGCCTGTCGCCAAATGGCGGTGGTGAGCCGACGGGTAAAGTGGCCGACGCCATTAATCAGTCATTCGGTTCATTTGCAGAGTTTAAAGCGCAGTTTACCGATGCCGCAGTGAAAAATTTTGGCGCAGGCTGGACTTGGCTGGTTAAAAAAGCAGATGGCACGCTGGCGATTGTCAGTACTTCTAATGCAGCAACCCCTCTGACCACAAATGATAAGCCATTGCTGACCGTCGATGTGTGGGAGCACGCTTATTATATTGATTACCGTAATGCGCGGCCAAAATATCTGGAGAATTTCTGGGCGCTGGTTAACTGGTCATTCGTTGAGAAGAATCTAGCCTGATAAGGCAATAAATGATAGGCGGTGTGTTAGCACATCAGCAGAAATAACTCAGGGCGGGTAAACCGCCCTACTTAATAATTTTACCGGCAAGCGGCTTAATTAATTCATTACCGCCACGAAGCTAAAGGCAATAATCATCGCCAGCGCACCAACAGTCGTAATCAGCGACATTTTCAGATTGGTATCCATAAAAACTCCTTAGCCGGTCAGTTTGTAGTAGGAAAAAGACACAAAGTTACTGTGTTAAATTATCTTCCCACAATTCAGAAAAAAAATCTTGTGCTCATTACGCACTTTATAACTTTGAATACCTCTTCCACTTTGACTCCAGATCAGACAAAATTCGCAGTTCATAACTGCATACCGACTAATAACGTCCAATAAATACTCTCAGACAAGCCGCTGATTCCATTTTCCAGCCCAATAATATGCATCTGTCTGAGTGTTTTCGAGTCTGCAGGCAAACGATTAACATCATACTTACCGACGGTAACAGGTAAGCTTAGGAGTCATTTTTTTATGGCAACGATTAAAGATGTGGCCAAACACGCGGGTGTGTCCACCACCACCGTTTCGCATGTGATTAACAAAACTCGTTTCGTCGCCGAAAATACCAAGGCTGCCGTGTGGGCAGCCATTAAAGAGCTGCATTATTCGCCCAGTGCTGTGGCCCGCAGTTTGAAAGTTAACCACACCAAATCCATTGGCTTATTGGCAACATCCAGCGAAGCGCCCTATTTTGCCGAAGTGATCGAAGCGGTTGAAAACAGCTGTTATAGCAAGGGTTACACGCTGATTTTATGTAACTCTCATAATAATCTGGATAAGCAGAAAGCCTATCTGGCGATGTTGGCACAAAAGCGTGTTGATGGGCTGTTAGTCATGTGTTCAGAATATCCCGAGCAACTGCTGGGGATGCTCGAAGATTATCGCAATATCCCGATGGTGGTGATGGATTGGGGAACGGCACGTGGCGATTTTACTGATTCTATTATTGATAATGCCTTTGAAGGCGGCTATTTGGCTGGCCGTTATCTGATTGAACGCGGTCATCGTGATATAGGCGCGATCCCCGGTCAGTTATCCCGCAATACCGGCGGTGGTCGCCATCAGGGCTTCCTTAAAGCACTGGAGGAGGCCAATATCACGGTGCGTGATGAATGGGTGGTTCAGGGCGATTTTGAACCGGAATCGGGTTATAAAGCCATGCATCAAATTCTGACACAGAAACATCGCCCGACCGCCGTGTTCTGTGGCGGGGATATTATGGCGATGGGCGCAATATGCGCAGCCGATGAGCTGGGCCTGCGAGTGCCGCAGGATATTTCGGTGATCGGGTACGATAATGTGCGTAATGCGCGCTATTTCTCCCCGGCACTCACCACCATTCATCAGCCGAAAGAGCGATTGGGCGAAACGGCCTTTGCGATGCTGCTCGACCGCATTGTCAGCAAACGCGAAGATCCCCAGACCATTGAGGTTCACCCGAAACTGGTCGAACGACGTTCTGTTGCCGATGGTCCGTTCCGCGATTATCGCCGTTAATCCTCTCCCGCCGATAGTACAGGCTGCTATCGGCGGTGATCTCCATCATCATCAGTCACGAGATGATGATAGAGTATCATCTTTCATCCACTCTGCATTTAACGTGACACTGTCACCCAAATACTCAAGCAGCCAAGCCAGTGCGGGCGAATGATTATTCTGCTCCCACGTCAGGCAGCACGGGCTATCCGGCAGCGGTTCCGCCAAGTTTAGCGCCGCCAGTTTCCCCTGCGCAATCAGTGGCGAAACCATATGGGCGGGCACCATGCCAACACATAACCCCTCACACAGGCAGTCGATCCCCGTCACCCAATCCGGAACCACCAGCCGCTGCTGATTATCTAGCGTCCAGGTGTCTCGTTTAGGCAAATTTCGCGCAGTATCTTCGAGGCAAAGTGAGGGATAAGGGCGGAGCTGATCATCGGTCAGCGGCCCGGTTAGCTGAGCTAATGGATGTTTGACACTCACCACACACTGCCAGCTTAAAAATCCCATATCACGAAAAACAAACCGCCCCCCAACAGGCACTGCGCGAGTAGCACCGATGGCCATTTCTGCCTGTCCATCGACCAATGCATCCCAGACACCATTGAATACTTCATAACGTACTCGTAATTCGATATCAGGAAAATGTCGATAAAAATCCAATACTAAGCGGCGACTGCGCTGGGGCTTGACGATTTTATCTATCACGATAGTTAATTCCCCCCGCCAACCATTCGCCACTTGTTGACATTGACGACGGGTGCCATTCATTTTTTTGATGACATCACGTGCTTCTTTGATAAAAACCAGACCTGCGGCGGTTAATTCTACGTCACGATGACGTCGTTCAAACAGCGGCACTGCCAGCCACTCTTCAAGTTGGCGCACGGTATAACTTATCGCCGATGGCACACGGTGCAATTCTTGTGCAGCAGCACTGAAGCTACCGGTACGCGCCACTGCGTCAACCACATCCAGTGAGTATTCGGACCACATTATTTTCTGCCCCTTCAGCTTAATCACTTAGCTATCAAATATTTTGACAGCATGGCGCAAATATTACCGTTTCACAACAGAATCACTCACCGGATAGAATGCCCTCCGCCACAAATTGCCTGCAACAATCTATTTACAACAGCAGCGCCTGCACATTTTCAAATAGAGAATAATAAAGAATGAAAACGACACCTAGCTTCATGTTCTATCTGGCTGGTTTAAGCATGTTGGGTTATCTGGCCACCGACATGTATTTACCCGCCTTTGGGGCCATGCAACAAGAACTGCAAACCTCCGCTGGATCCATCAGTGCTAGCTTGAGCATTTTTCTCGCGGGTTTTGCTATCGCCCAGCTTATCTGGGGGCCGGTATCTGATAAATTAGGCCGTAAGCCGGTGCTGTTAGCCGGACTGGGGTTATTTGCCCTCGGCTGTTTGGGGATTCTGTGGGTGGAAACGGCCACGCAACTATTGATCCTGCGCTTTATTCAGGCGGTGGGGGTCTGTTCTGCGGCCGTGAGCTGGCAAGCCTTGGTGGTGGATCGCTATCGTGACGGTAAAGCCAATCGTGTCTTTGCCACCATTATGCCATTGGTTGCGCTCTCTCCGGCGCTCGCCCCCCTGCTGGGTGCCTGGCTGTTAAACCACTTCAGCTGGCGCTCAATCTTTGTCGTCCTACTGGTCATCACACTGCTGCTACTGATTCCAACCGCACGGCTGAAAGAGCGGAAAAAATCCGTGACCGATAAGGCCGACCAACATAAGACGGCGATCAGTTTCTGGCAGTTGCTAAAATCTCCGGTATTTAGCGGCAATGTGATGATATTCGCCGCATGTAGCGCCGGATTTTTTGCTTGGTTAACCGGTTCACCTTTTATTCTGGGTGACATGGGATATGGCCCTAATGCCATCGGTTTGAGCTATGTTCCACAGACGCTGGCTTTCCTGTTAGGTGGATTCAGTTGCCGTAGCGCACTGACTCGCATTAAAGGGAATACCCTTCTGCCTTGGCTGTTAGCGGGGTATAGCACCAGTATGATCGCGCTCTATCTCATCGCGACCTTGACGACACCCACACTGGTAAGCTTACTTATTCCTTTCTGCATAATGGCGCTTGTGAATGGTGCCTGCTACCCTATTATCGTAGCGAATGCATTACTGCCTTTCCCGGCGAACACGGGCAAGGCCGCAGCGCTGCAAAACACGCTTCAGCTAGGGTTGTGTTTTGTTGCTAGCATGATGGTGTCCGCTTTTATTAGCCACGCGTTGCTGGCAACAGTGACAGTCATGCTGTCGACAGTGGTTTTAGCACTGGTGGGGTATGGCATCCATTGCTATGCCGTGCAAAAAGATAAAAAGGTATTAATTCCCAATGGAAATAGTCACTAAGTGACATGGATGCCGGGTGCGATTTATTATTGAGAAAGCATCCCGGCAAGCCTATACTCGGTTTAACCAGCTACAATATCATTAAAAAAAAGCGTTATCTTAAGGACTTTCTGTGCGCGTGGATTGCGTCACATTTACTCTTATGGATGAGTTGCCCTAAACCAAAATAGAATTAGGGTTTATTCTTATTCTTCCTCTGTCAGTAACGGATATCAGACACCAAGGTCACAACAGCCTAATTGGTATGTATTCGCGTATATAAACACTTATCGCGGGTCATAAGTCAGAAGAAAGTGATGGAGAAGCTATGAGTTCATCCTGTATAGAAGACCAGAGCATTCAAGAAAATCCGTGGTTCCGCATTGTGCAAGAGATGCTGAATCGGGCTGATATTGAGATCAATGGCTCACGCCCTTTCGACATTCGCGTTAATAACCCCGACTTCTTTAAGCGGGTATTACAAGAAGGATCTTTGGCATTAGGTGAGAGTTATATGGACGGCTGGTGGGAGTGCGATCGCTTGGATATCTTTTTCCAACGAGTTCTCCGTGCTGGGCTGGAAAATCAACTTCCACACCATCTCAAAGATACTTTACGTATTGCTGCCGCCCGCGTTATTAATTTGCAATCGAAGAAGCGTGCCTGGATTGTGGGTAAAGAGCATTACGACTTAGGTAATGATCTGTTTAGCCTAATGCTCGACCCCAATATGCAATACTCCTGCGGCTACTGGAAAGACGCCACCACCCTTGAACAAGCGCAGGAAAATAAGCTGCGGATGATTTGCGAAAAATTGCAATTAGCGCCGGGCATGAAGCTGCTTGATATTGGTTGCGGTTGGGGTGGTCTTGCCGCTTATGCCGCCCGGCATTACGGAGTATCAGTCTCAGGTGTGACCATCTCGGCGGAGCAGCAAAAATTGGCGCAAGAGCGCTGCGAAGGTTTGGATGTCACCATTTTGCTGCAAGACTATCGTGACCTGAATGAACAGTTCGACCGCATTGTTTCGGTGGGGATGTTCGAGCATGTCGGGCCAAAGAATTATCGCACCTATTTTGATGTGGTACATCGCAATTTAAAACCAGATGGGTTGTTCTTACTGCACACCATTGGTGCGAATCGGACTGATCTCAGTATTGATCCGTGGATTAATAAATATATCTTCCCTAATGGTTGTCTGCCGTCCGTAAAACATATTGCTCAGGCCAGCGAACCTTATTTCATTATGGAGGACTGGCATAATTTCGGTGCAGATTATGACCGAACGTTGATGGCTTGGTATGCGCGTTTCCAAGCGGCATGGCCAAGTCTGGCGGAGAATTACTCATCTCGATTTGAACGGATGTTTAGCTATTATCTGAATGCCTGTGCTGGGGCATTCCGCGCCAGAGACATTCAATTATGGCAAGTTTTGTTTAGCCCTAATGGCGTCGAAGGCGGTATTCGGGTTCCCCGTTAACAGCGCCGTTGTTTAAGCATAAATAATTTAATAGCAGGGGTGTCTCTGCCCCCTGCTTTACTTTTATTCTACTGTGACTCTGACTTACCCACGCACCGCTTTTTCGACTGACTCTGCCACGTCCGCAATATTACGCTGCGCCAGTACTCGCTCAACAGTATCGACCACCGCCTGCGTTTGTGGATCTATCTCGATGTTCACCCGATGCCCTAAACGCTTTTTACCGAGTGTGGTACGCGCCAGTGTCTCAGGGATTAGATGCACACAAAAACGGTTGCCTATCACTTCACCGATAGTCAGACTAATACCATCAATGCCGATAAAACCTTTGTGCAATACATATTTCATCAAGTCGTCGCTGGGCATACGAAACCAAATCTGACGATTATTTTCTGATGTATATATTTTGGTGATCTCAGCGGTACAAATAATATGGCCAGACATAAGATGCCCACCAATTTCGTCGCTAAACTTAGCTGCGCGTTCCAAATTAACTACATCACCCACCTTAATATCGCCCAGATTAGTAATGCGCAGCGTTTCTTTCATTAAATCAAAGCTAACCCGGTTGCCTTCAACGGCAGTGACAGTCAGGCAACAGCCATTGTGGGCAACAGAAGCGCCCAAGGCTAATTCAGGCAGCATCTCAGTGGGCATCTCTACCACATGAGTACGGAAATTAGATTTTTCTTCGATGGCCACCACCGGCGCGGTGCCTTGAACAATACCGGTAAACATACGCCATGCCTCTCATCAGTTATCGGTAAAAAGAAGTGATCTCTGCTTTGATTTTGCCTCAGAAGGGACGGAAAACCAAACCACTTAGAATAAAAAACTGTGTACGCGGCATTTTGCTGATATTTAGTGACAAAGATTGCTTAAGCCAAATGAGAAGGTACAATCTTTTATCGTTTTCCCGCTATTTTATTCATCGCTCATTGTGCGATAAATAGTCGTTATTGAAATCAAACACCCAAAGTCGTTGGCGTTGCAAGTCAGCAGCAAGCATACGAAGGGTATAATAAAAAAGGTGCATACGTGCAGAAGTATATCGTAGAGGCGCGTAGCTTATTGGCTCTCGCTATTCCCGTCGTTATCGCTCAATTGTCCCAAACCGCAATGGGCGTGGTTGATACTATTATGGCCGGTTCTGTCAGCGCAACGGATATGGCTGCGGTGGCTGTGGGGACATCGATTTGGCTGCCAGCGATTTTATTCGGCCACGGTTTACTGTTAGCACTGACCCCCACGGTTGCCCAACTCAACGGTTCCGGGCGGCGTGACCAAATAGCCCACCAAGTCAGACAAGGATTTTGGCTGGCACTGTGTGTTTCGCTGCTAATTATGTTTGTTCTCTATAATAGCGACCATGTTATTAAGCAAATGCATAATATTGATCCCGTACTGGCAGATAAAGCCGTGGGATTCCTGCATGCCATTATGTGGGGCGCGCCCGGTTATCTCTTCTTCCAGGTGTTACGTAATCAATGCGAAGGGCTATCCAAAACAAAACCGGGGATGGTGATAGGTTTTATCGGTTTGCTGGTTAATATTCCGATTAACTATATTTTCATCTACGGCAAGTTCGGCGCGCCGGCGTTAGGGGGCGTGGGTTGTGGTGTGGCCACCGGAACCGTCTACTGGGTGATGTTCCTGATGATGCGTTGGTATGTCACCCGCGCTCGTTCACAGCAAGACATCAAACTGGAGAAAGGCTTTGCCGCACCAGACTGGCAAGTGATGAAACGTTTGGGCGGGCTTGGCCTACCTGTTGCACTGGCCCTGTTTTTCGAAGTGACACTGTTTGCTGTGGTGGCATTGCTGGTTTCGCCGCTGGGCATCGTCGCTGTTGCCGGACACCAGATCGCACTCAACTTTAGCTCACTCATGTTTATGTTGCCGATGTCATTGAGTGTGGCGGCCACCATTCGTGTGGGCTTCCGCCTCGGTCAGGGATCGGTTGATCAAGCCAAGGTCGCGGCCTATACCAGTATCGCCGTCGGGTTGATGTTGGCCTGCGTGACTGCGGTGTTTACCGTTGTTTTCCGCGAACATATTGCCCTGCTGTATAACAAAACACCTGAAGTCGTGATGATGGCCTCCCACTTAATGCTGTTGGCTGCACTTTATCAGCTATCCGATGCCATTCAGGTGATCGGCAGTGGTGTGCTCCGTGGCTATAAAGATACCCGTTCTATCTTCTTTATTACCTTTACTGCCTATTGGTTACTGGGACTGCCAACCGGTTACTTGCTGGGACTAACCGATTATATCGTCCCCGCAATGGGGCCAAGTGGTTTCTGGATAGGTTTCGTTATCGGCTTAACTGCGGCGGCGATATTAATGGCATTGCGCATCCGTTGGTTACAAAAACAGCCGACGGCGTTTATCCTGCAAAAAGCCGCACACTAGCGGCCAGCCATGTTCCGCATTAATCGCTGGAATCAAATTGGCGATTAATGCGGTGATATATCGAGAAAGGTGGAGAAAAAAACAGCGCAATGAATAAAAGCGCAGCAATTACGTGAGTTTGCGGTGAATATTGTGTTTTTCCCCTTGCCAGCAGACAGTCGGATCGTTAATATTCGTCCCCGCTGTCAGCATTGATGGTCGGTAATAAGATTATGGTATTGCGTCCGTAGCTCAGTTGGTTAGAGCACCACCTTGACATGGTGGGGGTCGATGGTTCGAGTCCATTCGGACGCACCAATCTTATCGCTCGTAAAGCAGCTAACAACGCTGCAGTTTCAAGTAAGAAGGGTAATGTGCGTCCGTAGCTCAGTTGGTTAGAGCACCACCTTGACATGGTGGGGGTCGATGGTTCGAGTCCATTCGGACGCACCACTCTGCAATTCTCAATGTTCCTGATACTTCCGATTCAACCTCCCTACTTTTATCAATTCTCACTCCTATTCCTTCGCACTCAATACCCTGTTTCTCCTCAATGAATTTGTTAAATGTGTTAAAATAAATATTTGTTGCGCAACAAACTAGGATTTATTCTCAGTGTTTGCGCGACTAATGTCCCCTTTTTATAAAAAACGGCAATGAGTTCCTGTTTTCTATTTCATTTCCCGTTACTTACCGCTTATAATACGAACCGTCGTTTCAGTTGAATGGTTTCAGCCTCTTGATCTGTAGATACGCTAAAAAAATACAACTCCTCAATACGCCGTCGTATACCGATCATGCGTTTAGCCTCGTGCTAAAGTTTTCCGTTCAACTTCCACAACTGTCATCTATTCTTAGTAATGTTTTGCTTCTTGGGCACGTTTCTTTACACCAGACACTAATCAGATCCCACTCCGTTGATCCATTTAACGGAACTTTCGCTTTTTATCCATCACAACTTGTAGAAAAAATCCGTCATGAAAAAGACTAAAATTGTTTGTACCATCGGTCCAAAAACCGAATCCGAAGAAATGCTGACGAACCTGCTGAATGCAGGCATGAACGTTATGCGTTTGAACTTCTCCCACGGTGACTATGAAGAGCATGGTCAACGTATCAAGAATATCCGTGCTGTCATGGCAAAAACTGGCCTGAAAGCGGGTATCTTGCTGGACACCAAAGGCCCTGAAATCCGCACTATGAAACTGGAAGGCGGCAAAGATGCAGCTCTGGTTGCAGGTCAGACTTTCACTTTCACCACAGACCAAAGCGTGATTGGCAACAACAGTATCGTTGCTGTGACCTACCCTGGTTTCGCCGCTGACCTGAAAATCGGCAACACGGTGTTGGTTGACGATGGTTTGATCGGCATGGAAGTGACTGAAGTCACTGAAAGCACTGTGGTATGTAAAGTGCTGAATAACGGTGATCTGGGCGAGAACAAAGGCGTTAACCTGCCGGGTGTGTCTATCCAGTTGCCAGCATTGGCTGAAAAAGATAAAGCTGACCTGATCTTTGGTTGTGAACAAGGCGTGGACTTCGTTGCGGCATCCTTTATCCGTAAACGTTCTGACGTGCTGGAAATCCGTGAACACCTGAAAGCACACGGTGGCGGCCACATCCAAATCATCTCTAAAATCGAAAATCAGGAAGGTCTGAATAACTTCGACGAAATTCTGGAAGCCTCCGACGGCATCATGGTTGCTCGTGGTGACTTAGGCGTTGAGATCCCGGTTGAAGAAGTGATCTTCGCGCAGAAGATGATGATTGAAAAATGTAACCGTGCTCGCAAAGTTGTTATCACTGCAACTCAGATGCTCGATTCTATGATCAAAAATCCACGCCCTACCCGTGCAGAAGCTGGCGACGTTGCTAACGCCATCTTGGACGGTACAGATGCCGTGATGCTGTCTGGTGAAAGTGCTAAGGGTAAATACCCATTAGAGTCTGTCACCATCATGGCGACCATCTGTGAGCGTACAGACCGTATCATGCCTAGCCGCATCGAAACGCTGAATGACAACCGCAAAATGCGTATCACTGAAGCTGTTTGCCGTGGTGCGGTAGAAACCGCAGAAAAACTGGAAGCCAAAGTGATTGTCGTCGCGACTGGTGGCGGTAAATCAGCCAAATCAGTGCGCAAATACTTCCCGACAGCGACCATTCTGGCACTGACCACCAATGAAACCACTGCCCGCCAGTTAATTCTGACAAAAGGCGTGATCACTCAACTGGTTAACGAGATTGCTTCAACTGATGATTTCTATCGCATCGGTAAAGAAGCGGCTCTGGCCAGCGGTCTGGCACAGAAAGGTGATGTGGTGATCATGGTGTCCGGTGCGTTAGTACCGAGTGGCACGACCAATACTTCATCAGTACACGTGTTATAATCTCAACACGCAAAACTGAACGTTAATTAAAAACACCGCTTCCAATAGCGGTGTTTTCTTTTTTAAGCGTGCCAAATAAACTTTCTGAAAAAAACCATTTTATCCTAACCCTGCCAGAGCCCTTTTTTCAAATAAGACTTATCCCATAGAATCCGGCTGTTTTGTCTCGTTTTTTTAACTTTTTTTTAAAACAAGATGCTTCTTTGAGCGAACGATCAAAATAAACCCCTCTAACACTAAAAATTTATTCTCTTTCGAAAAAACTTTGTGTAATACTTGTAACGCTACATGGAGATTAACTTAATCTAGAGGGTGTTAATAATGAATCGTACTAAACTTGTACTGGGCGCGGTAATTCTGGCTTCTACTATGCTGGCTGGTTGTTCAAGCAATGCTAAAATCGATCAACTGTCTTCTGACGTTCAGACTCTGAACGCTAAAGTTGACCAACTGAGCAACGACGTGAACGCAATCCGTTCTGACGTTCAAGCAGCTAAAGACGATGCAGCACGTGCTAACCAACGTCTGGACAACCAAGCTCACGCTTACAAGAAGTAATATTACTTCCTGAATGAAAAATGGCGCACTCTGTGCGCCATTTTTTTTACCTCGAGAAACCGCCCTTCCCGCTCGCAAAATCCCTACCTGACCCAACCCCACCCTTCAGCGCTAAAAACGCCGTAGCAAGGCTGTCA
Organism: Yersinia mollaretii ATCC 43969; assembly: GCF_013282725.1. Lineage (NCBI taxonomy): Bacteria > Pseudomonadati > Pseudomonadota > Gammaproteobacteria > Enterobacterales > Yersiniaceae > Yersinia > Yersinia mollaretii. The sequence continues at coordinate 3,649,728 of NZ_CP054043.1, forward strand.
TGCGCCATATTGGGCACTCAGTCTGGTGTCTTACATTATTGATTTGGATGATTCAGAAGGGAACGATTAACTTTACCATGACTGACAGGCAGTCATGGTAAAGGTGGGAGCAGGACTTAGTTGGCTGCGGAGTAAACCGGGCCTGGCTGAACCAGCTGAGGAATAGGCTGTTCAGTTGGTTGTTGCTCTTCGGTCTGCGGTTGAGTCTGTGGCTCGCTCTGAGGCGCTACCGCTGCGGGAGCCTGCTCAGGTGCAGTTTCTCCTACGGTCACAATCACAGGCATACCCGCACGGCGGATAATCGCATTCTGAACCACTTGTGCATCAGTCTGGCTGTCGTCGATAAACTTACGCAGGCTACTGCTGATCGCAATTGGCATCGTTTGCGGGTCATCACTGTCTACACGAGACAACGGCTGATGAACTTCCACATAGCGCTTACCATCAGGTTCTACCGAATATTTCACCGGCTCATTGATGATCTGGACGCGAGTGCCTTTAGGGACCGATTTGAACAGTGCTTCAATATCATCAGGGCGTAAACGAATACAGCCAGAGCTGACGCGCATACCAATACCGAAGTTAGCATTAGTCCCATGAATCAGGTACTCACCCCGACCGGCTGACAGGCGCATGGCAAACAGACCCATTGGGTTTTCCGGGCCAGCTGGAACGACGGCAGGCAATGTCACACCTTCGGCCAGATAGTGCTTACGGATGTTCGCCGTTGGCGTCCAAGTTGGGTTCGGGATCTTTTGGCTGACAGAGGTGGTCATCGTTGGGGTATTACGCCCTAACTGGCCGATACCGATTGGGTACACAATCACTTTGTTCTGGTCTTTCGGGTAGTAATAAAGGCGCAGCTCCGCCAGATTGATCACGATACCTTCACGTGGGGTATCAGGTAACAACATCTGGGTTGGGATAGTCAGCACTGAACCCGGTAATGGCAGATACGGGTCAGCATCCGGGTTTGCTTCCAGCATCCCCAGTAAGCCGATTTTGTAGTCGGCAGCAATCGCCTCGAGTGGGCGGCCATCGTTTGGAACAACATAGGTGGTATTTTCACCAATCAGACGGCTATTGGCTGGCGGTAGAGGATACTCGGTCGCATTAGCAGCAGTGAGACTTCCCGCCACGCAAGTTGCGAATAACATACCAATCAAAGTTAATGCACGTTTCATGCTTAGTTCCTACATCACTTCTTCAAATTCGGTTTACACGGTGATACCCAATAGATTTCAAGTTGCAGGAAAGCGGTATCCCGATACGCTTACATCAGTAAGTGATTCGGGTAAACACATACTGCCCACACACCTACAGTTTGAAAGATGAGGGTATATCTACGTTAATTTTAGCAGCCAATAATAAGGCCACCATATAGTAACAGCCCTTATTATAAAGGCAATTTATATCTCTAGAAATCAAGGTGTTACAATGTAATTTATTATGCTTTATCCAGCAGGGAGGACGATTTAAGCTGCTGAAATATCACCAGTTTAAGACTGTGACCCATGACACAGTAAAGGTGTGTCAACTATGAATAAAGCACAAAATGTTGGCGGGAATCAGCTAGCCGATAAGGCCGCTGCTTTAGCGCGAATCGCGCGGATCATCGCTTCCAGACCTTGCGAGCGTGATGGCGTCAGGTGCTGGCTGAGGGCTAAGTCTGCAAAAAATGGCCTGACATCCAAGCTGACTATCTGCTGCGGGGTTAAACCTTGATAGAGGATAAACACAACGGCGACCAAGCCTTTGACAATCGCGGCATCGCTATCGCCGGCAAAAAGCACCTGCCCCTCAGCGGAGAGGGTCATGGCGATCCACACTTGGCTTTGGCAACCGGAGATCAGATTCTCCGGCTGGCGCTGCTGCTCAGTGAGTGGCGGCAATTGTGCACCCAGTTCAATTACATACAGGTATTTTTCTTCCCAATTCAAACAACGGGAAAAGTTACGAATCAACTTATCTTTATCGGGTAGACCAGCCATAACATGCTTCCTAAATAGGTAAAAAATACCCTTTGTACTTGACGTCGCAGGGGAGCCTTTGCTGCCGACCTGCACCGCCAATGACGTTGGGTATAGCCAGTTTGGTGCGACGATGTCGCGAACTGTAGAATCTTAGCCCAGCAATTTTTCGATCCGCTGTAGCCCTGCGACCAAGCGGTCAACTTCCTCGTGCGTATTATAGAGCGCCAATGATGCACGACACATGCTCGGCACGTTGTAGTGCGCCATCAGTGGCATAGCACAATGATGGCCGGTACGAATCGCTATGCCATATTGATCAAGGAAACTGCCCACATCATAGGCGTGATGCGGCCCCAGATTGAAAGCGATCACCCCCGCCCGCGCGCTAGGGCCATAGAGTGTCAGGCTCTTAATTTGGCTCAATTGCTCTAGCGCGTACTGCATCAGCGAGTGTTCATATTGCTGGATTTGCGCAAGGCCCAGCTCATTCACATAACTGATTGCCGCACCTAGCCCCATAATCCCTGCGGTATTCGGAGAACCCGCCTCAAACCGCCAAGGGGCATCAGCAAAGGTGGTGCCTTGGGTCAGGCTCACGGTTTTGATCATCGAACCGCCCCCTTCCCACGGCGGCATCTGCTGTAACAGTGCGCTTTTGCCGTAGAGAATACCAATGCCCGACGGCCCGTACAGTTTGTGTCCGGAGAAGACATAAAAATCGCAATCCAATGCCTGTACATCGACCTGTTGATGCATAACAGCCTGCGCCCCATCCACCAGCACCACCAATCCAGCGGCTTTGGCCTGAGCGACAATCTCTTGGATGGGATTCACCGTGCCCAGCACATTGGAGACGTGGGTGATCGCCAGCAACCGTGTGCTGTCATCAATCAAACCCGCCAGCGCATGGGGTTCCAACTCACCCGTGGCGGTCAACGGCCACACGCGGATTTCAACACCGAGATCTTTCGCCACCATCTGCCACGGCACGATATTGGCATGGTGCTCCATTTCGGTAATGATAATGCTGTCACCTGCCTTCAGGCAGTGACGACCATAACTGTTTGCCACCAGATTGATGGCCTCAGTGGTACCTTTGACGAAGACAATCTCTTCGACAGAGGCGGCATGAATAAAGTCCGCCACCTGACTGCGCACCGCCTCCATCTGCTGAGTCGCCTCGGCACTCAAGGTATGAATGCCACGATGCACCGCCGCATACCCCTCGCGGTAGAAGTTAAGTTCCCGGTCGATGACCCCTTGTGGCTTCTGCGCACTGGCGGCACTGTCCAGATAGGCCAGCGGCTGCCCGTTAACCTGACGACTGAGTAGCGGAAAATCGGCTCTTACCCGCTCAATGGGAAAACTCATCGCGACTCTCCCGCCAACCGGTCAGCAATCCGCGCTAACACCACTTTACGGATGGTTTCGCTGTGAATGGCTTCGGTTAGCTCTGCGGCAAAGGCAAAAATAATCATCTGCTGAGCATCAGCCTGATTGATGCCACGCGATTGCAGGTAAAACAGCTGCTCAGCATCAATGCGCCCGACCGTCGCCCCGTGGCTGCATTTCACATCATCGGCGTAAATTTCCAGCTGTGGCTTGGTATCTACCTCGGCCAACTTACTCAGCAGCAAGTTATTGTTGGTCATCTGTCCGTCGGTTTTTAGCGCATGTTGGGCCACTTTAATCATGCCGTTAAATACCGCCTTGCCTCGCTCACGCACGATGGTTTTGTGCAGTTGGCGACTTTCACAATACCCTTTGTTGTGCTCCAGATAGGTGCGGGTATCGCAGATTTCACGCCCAATGGGCAGTAACAGACTGTTGATGGATAAAGTTGCACCCTCGCCATTTAGCTGGGCACTGGTGTTGTGTCGGGTCAGCCCCGCACCTAACAAGAAACTGTAGCTGCGCGCTCGCGCATCACGGCTGAGCACGAGATCATTATGGGCGAAGTGGTAGCTCTCAGGGGTTTCAAACGCCAGTTTGTAATGGCTCAACTCCGCATTATCACCCAAAGTAATTGTGAGCCGCGCCCCAGTAAAATGCGGCTGTTGATTGAGGCTGACAAAATGCTCAATCACCTCCGCCTGCGCATTAGCCTCAACCGCCAAATGGTGGCGATAGTGGCTGGTGTTCAGCACCTCACTCCCCTGACCTGAGCTGATATGCAGCAGATAAAGCGGCTTATCACTCAGCTTCCCGCCGGGCAATCGAATGTGCAGGCTCTCTTGCGCCAAACTTTCGGTGAGATGTAGGAAGACTTCCGGCTGGATAGCGGCAGGAAACTGCGCATTTTCCGTCAGATGGGTGAGTTGATAAGGGCCGCAGTCGTTATCACTTAGCTCAGGTGCATATCTGCCATCAATGAAAACTAATCGATGGGCATCATGCGTCAATGACAATGCATCGCGCTGAGCAGCGGTGACAGTCGGGCCGCTGGCGAAACTGAAATGATGAGATAATAAGCGCTCTAGCGGCGTGTATTTCCACTCTTCATGTTTAATGCCGGGGAAGCCCAATGCCAGCACCTGCTGCCAATGTGCTGTTGCCTCGGCCCCCTTGCCACTTTCGCGCTGCTTAAACAACAGACCAAAATGTTTCAATGCATCAATACGTTGCTGCTCCAGCAGGCGTTGTTGTGCTGGAACACTCTGTTTTTCTGGTGTGTTACTGTTGGTCGGTAAGCCAGCCATAGCCTTGCTCCTCCAACTGTTTTACCAGTGTGAAATCACCGGATTTAATGATGCGGCCTTGATACAGCACATGCACAAAATCAGGTTTTACATAGTCGAGAATGCGCTGATAGTGCGTCACAATGATAAATGCGCGCTTCTCATTACGCAGCGAGTTCACACCATTGGCCACAATTTTCAATGCATCGATATCCAGCCCGGAGTCAGTTTCATCCAGAATGCATAAAGAGGGTTCCAGTGCCGCCATCTGCAAGATATCGTTACGTTTTTTCTCGCCGCCAGAGAACCCCACATTGACTGAGCGGGTCAGCAAATCAGCAGGCATTTTGAGTAACTCAATTTTTTCTTCGATGAAATCTGAGAAATCAAAACGGTCCAAAGGCTCTTGCTGGCGGTATTTACGTACTGCATTAACAGCCGTTTGCAGGAAGAAATGGTTACTGACGCCAGGAATTTCTACCGGATATTGGAAGGCCAGAAATACCCCTTCGCCCGCACGGTCTTCCGGCGCTAATTCCAGCAAATCTTTGCCCTTAAAGGTCACACTACCCTCAGTAACTTCATACTCTTCACGCCCCGCCAACGCGGCGGATAAGGTGCTTTTCCCCGAGCCGTTCGGCCCCATAATGGCGTGCACTTCACCGGGTTTGATCTCCAGATCCAAACCTTTCAGAATCTCGTTACCTTCAACACTGACTTTCAAATTCTTGATGCTTAACATAGGTTTCCTTGGTGCGCAAAACGCTGCGAATGCTTATTCAACTCATGCTTAACCGACACTGTGTTCTAGGCTAATCGCCAACAATTTCTGCGCTTCGACAGCAAATTCCAGCGGTAATTCAGAGAACACATCTTTACAGAAACCGTTAACAATCATTGAGATGGCATCATCTTCGCTGATACCGCGTTGCAAGCAATAAAACAGTTGGTCGTCGCCAATTTTTGAGGTGGTCGCTTCGTGTTCCAATTGTGCTGAATTATTGCGCACCTCCACATACGGGAAGGTATGCGCACCGGAATTCGGGCCAATCAGCATTGAGTCACATTGCGTGAAGTTACGGGCATTATCCGCACCGGGTAGAATTTTGACCAAGCCACGATAGGTGTTTTGGCTGTGTCCGGCAGAGATCCCTTTGGCGATAATGGTTGATTTGGTGTTTTTGCCAATGTGGATCATCTTGGTGCCAGTATCCGCCTGTTGGTAGCCGTTGGTCAGCGCCACTGAGAAGAATTCGCCGATTGAGTTATCGCCCTGCAAAATCACACTCGGGTATTTCCATGTAATGGCAGAGCCGGTTTCAGATTGGGTCCACGACATTTTCGACCCTTCACCTTCACACAATGCGCGCTTGGTCACAAAGTTGAGGATACCGCCAGTGCTCTCAGTCCCGGCAAACCAGTTCTGAACCGTGGAGTATTTCACTTCGGCATTTTTGTGCAAAATGACTTCAACCACGGCGGCATGTAGCTGGTAAGTGTCACGTACAGGCGCGGAACAGCCCTCAATATAGCTGACATAGCTGCCTTCGTCGGCAATCAAAATAGTGCGCTCGAACTGCCCAGTCTTGGCGGCATTGATCCGGAAGTAGGTGGATAACTCCATCGGGCAGCGCACCCCTTTTGGCACATAAACAAAGGTGCCATCAGACGCCACCGCCGCATTTAGCGCGGCAAAAAAGTTATCTTTCGCTGGCACCACAGACCCCAGATACTTGCGTACCAGATCCGGATACTCCTGAATAGCTTCGCCAAATGAACAGAAAATAATCCCCTGCTCAGCCAACTTGCCGCGATAGGTGGTCGCTACAGATACTGAGTCAAAAATGGCATCAACCGCCACCTCGGCCCCTTCTCGCACTGGCACGCCAAGCTGGGCAAACGCCGACTCTACCTCAGCGGTCAGGTATTCATTCTCTGCCGACGACTGCTGCACCGCACCCGGTTGTGAATCACAGCTATCATCACAGCTACCGCAGGAGGGCGCAGAGTAGTAGCTATAATCCTGATAATCCAAGCTCTTATAGTGGGCTTTCAGCCAGTGCGGCTCTTCCATCTCTAGCCAACTGCGATAAGCGCCGAGACGAAACTCCAGCATCCATTCAGGTTCATTACGTTTCGCTGAAATGGCGCGGATGACATCTTCATTGATGCCTTTCGCTAGCTCATCGGTCGCCAACTGGGTAAAAAAACCTTCTTTATAGCGACCCTCGCTGACCCAAGCCTGCACATCATCTGGAACTTCTACATTGCTTCGTGTCATTTCGTTTACATCGCTCAAACGCCAAAACTCTCGCCACACCCACAGGCATGTTGAGCTTTAGGATTATTAAATTTGAAGATCTGGTTTAGCCCTTCGCGGACGTAATCCACCTCGGTGCCATCAATAAATGGCATCGCTTTCAATGGCACGTAGAGTCTGGCGCTACCTTGTTCAAACACCAGACAGTCGTCGGCGGGTTCTTTCGCCATATCCATAACATAGGCGAACCCAGCACAACCGGACTGCTTGACCCCGAGCTGCAAACCTTTCACTTGCGGGTCTTGTTGCATCAGCCGTGTGATTTGCGCGGCAGCACTGTCTGTTATCGTCACGCCTTGCCAGACATTCTCATCAAGTGAAAATGTGCCGACGGATTCCTGTTGCATATGCCCTACCTTATGTTTCTCAATCACCCATTGACTTTGGGTATAGTCCATTTCAGGTTAACAATTTGCTGGCTGATTATGAGTGAATCAACACAGAATGTTCACAATGGTAGTGATAATAATTATCACTTCAACCGTTTGTTTTGCAGGGATATTAAGAAAAGTGCCGTTTTGACCTCGAATGAGGCGGCAACGAATAAGCATGCTGCGATGGCCGTGGAAGTCTTGAGGAACAAGTGCACTTTTTATCACCCTGAAATAAATGAATAAATTTCACAGCGACGCTCAAATCCCTTGCTAGATCAAAGGCTAATCGCAGTCAGCCTTTGCGTTTTAAAACATTCATAGAAAATACCTATTTCTCCATTAACTTTAGCTGAAAACACCCGCGGGGGAAACCTATCAGAGAGATTTGCCGCATTTATCGGATAAACAATCCCTTCACACTTCAAGCTGTAAGGGTATTAAGGGTGTTCACTTTAATGGGTGACAACGTCACCTTATTTGGGTGTCAATTGGCTTAGGGCGAGGTAGCAAGATGGTGATAGAGAAGAGAGGCAGAATTAAGTTGCTCAAGGCCAATCAATGGCCCTGAGCAAGGTAATAATGGGTGTTTATGGCGAATGGTGTTATCGCGTCAGCACGGCGGTCGTTAAGCGCGAAGTGCAACACAGATGGTCCTGTTCATCGAAAATCTCAATCTGCCACACCTGATGACTGCGCCCGACATGAATAGCGCGACAACAGCCGCGCACTTTTCCAGAACGTACTGACTTCAAGTGGTTAGCATTAATTTCCAACCCCACGATCTGTTGGCCCTCAAGAGTGCACAAATAGCCCGCCATTGAGCCAAGAGACTCCGCCAGCACCACAGAAGCCCCGCCATGTAGTAGGCCAAAAGGTTGTGTGGTCCGATGATCGACCGGCATAGTGGCCTCCAGCTCATCATCGTCGAACCGGGTAAACTCAATACCCAGATGCCCAACCATGCAGCCCTGACTTTGCTGGTTGAGTTGTTCCAGTGTGGCCGTTCGTTTCCAAAGCATCCGTTTCCCCCTTCCTCATTGAAGTTGCAGCGGCGTTAGCTGCTTTCACTCACCCGAATCACTGACCTAAGTCAGCTCAGCGGGATTTGCTCTTTTGCTGCCCTCGCAGATTAAACCAGTTCAAGCAAAGCTTGCAACGGATGCCGCAATCCATTGCCCTCGATGCGCTTTACTTGACTGCGGCACGAGTAGCCAGTGGCTAAACAACGTTTTCCGGGCAGCTTTTGCAGTGCTTGCTGCCAAGATAAGGCATAGATACCCAGCGAGTTATCGATATTCTTCGCTTCATGACCATAGGTGCCCGCCATGCCACAGCAGCCAACACTGACATTTTCCAGTTTGGCACCATAGCGGGAGAATATCGATGCCCAATGTTGACTACTGGCGGGCAGTGCTGTGGTTTCAGTGCAATGACCGAACAGATACCAAGATTCGCCGCTCATCTGCTGCTCTGGCTGTTCCGCCAGTGCCGCCTGCAACCACTCATGCACCAACTGGACATTAAAGTCACCTCGGGAATCGCCCAGAATCTCTTTATATTCATCGCGATAGCAGAGCACCAATGCGGGATCAACCCCGACCATTGGCATCCCCAACCGCGCGATGCGATTCAGGAAATCGGCGGTCTTGCGCGCAGTTTTGGCGAAGCGCAGCAGGAAGCCTTTAATATGTTGCGCCTTGCCATTAGGTGAGAATGGCAGCAGCACCGGGTTAAAGCCCAGCTTTTCCACCAGCCGGACAAAATCGGCCACCACTTGGGCATCATAGTAGCTGGTGAAGGGATCTTGCACGATCAGCACGTGCTGACACCGTTCAGCTTCCGGCAGTTGCTCCAACTGTTCCAGCGTCATGGTACTGGCGTAGTGACCTGACAACGACTGCTTCAATGAGGGGCTGGAGAGCATCGGGAGATCCACCATGCCAATACTCTTGCGGCTTAACGCGCCGACCCACGGCTGTTTCAGGAAGAAATTAAAAATTTTCGGTGTTTTCGCCATTAACGGCGCATAGCTCTCCACCCCTGCCACCACATAGTCGCGCAGTGGGCGGTGATAGCGGGTGTGATACAACTGGAGGAAACGCGAGCGGAAACCGGGGACGTCAATTTTTATTGGGCACTGAGTCGAGCAGGCTTTGCAGGCCAGGCACCCCGACATCGCCTCTTTAACTTCGTGGGAGAAATCATAGTCCCCCTTGCTGGCATGCCAAGTGTTGCGGGTCTTTTCAATCAGGCCACGGAGACTCAGGCGCCGGGTTGCCAGCCCTTGCTCCAGCGCTACCGGGTCAACCCCTTGCTCAGAGAGCAGCCGTAACCACTCGCGCACCAGTGTTGCGCGGCCTTTTGGCGAGTGAATACGATCTCCGGTGATTTTCATCGACGGGCACATGGGGCTACGGGCATCAAAGTTAAAGCAGAGTCCATTACCATTGCACTCCATCGCGCCACGGAATGAGGTTCTGACCGCCAGCGGAATGCGCCGATCCAGTGTGCCGCGCTTATCTGGGCTATCCACCTTCATCATGGGGGCATCACTGCCTAACGGTGAGCAAATTTTCCCCGGATTCAAGCGGTTATCCGGGTCAAAGGCTGACTTAATCCGCCGCAATTCGGTGTACAGCGCTTCGCCGAAGAAGTCAGGACTGTACTCGGCGCGGAAGCCTTTACCATGCTCTCCCCACAACAAGCCGCCATAGCGCGCAGTCAGTTGCACCACCTGATCCGATAGCTGTTTCATCAGCATCTCTTGCTGCGGATCACACATATCCAGCGCCGGACGCACATGCAATACACCCGCATCCACGTGACCAAACATGCCGTAAGTCAGATTATGGCTATCCAGCAATTGGCGGAACTCAACAATATAATCGGCTAAGTGCTGCGGCGGCACACAGGTATCTTCCGCAAAGGGGATCGGCTTGGCCTGCCCTTTGCTGTTACCGAGCAAGCCCACGGCTTTTTTGCGCATCGCATAAATGCGCTCAATTCCCGCCAGTTCGCTGCAAATCTGATAGCCAATCACCCCGCCCTCTCTGGCAGAGATCAGATCATCCAGCCGCTGACAAAGTGACTCCATTTGGCTGTCGATCAGCGCTTTATCATCACCCGCGAACTCAACAATATTCAGCCCCAACATCTCTTTATCGGGCACATCAGTAATCAGCTCGTTGACTGAGTGCCAGACAATATCCTCTTTTGCCAGATTGAGGACTTTGGAATCTACGGTTTCTACCGACAGCGCCTTCGCTTCCACCATAAAAGGGGCATTGCGCAGCGCGGAATTAAAGGAGTCATACTTTACATTGACCAAGCGGCGGACTTTAGGCAGCGGCGTAATATCCAGCGTGGCTTCGGTAATAAAAGCCAACGTGCCCTCTGCGCCCGTTAAAATTCGCGTTAAATCAAATGTTTGCAGGTCATCACTGAACACGTGGCGCAAGTCATAGCCGGTCAGGAAACGGTTTAATTTGGGGAATTTTTCCAAAATGAGCGCACGCTGATCACGGCAACGGTTTAGCACCGTCTGATAAATGCGGCCGGTGATGGAATCTTCCTGAGCAATCGTTTCCGCAAGCGCCGTCGGCATGGCGCGAGTATCCAGCATCTCACCGCCAAGCAAAATAGCCCGTAGCCCCAGAACGTGGTCGGAGGTTTTGCCGTACACCAATGACCCCTGCCCAGAGGCATCGGTGTTAATCATTCCGCCTAAGGTGGCGCGGTTGCTGGTGGATAATTCCGGCGAGAAGAAATAGCCAAAAGGCCGCAGGTACTGATTGAGCTGATCTTTAATCACACCAGCCTCAACCCGGACCCAGCCTTGCTCTGGATTAATCTCCAAAATGCGATTCATATGGCGCGACATATCCACCACGATTCCGCTGTTCAGCGCCTGACCATTCGTACCAGTGCCGCCACCGCGTGGGGTAAAGACTAAAGATTTAAAATTCTCTTGCCCTGCCAAGCGGCCAAGCAGTGCGACATCAGCCGTCGAGCGTGGGAAAAGCACCGCATCGGGCAGCAGTTGGTAGATGCTGTTATCCGTCGCCATGGTCAGGCGATCGGCATAATTAGTGGCAGTATCGCCAGTGAATCCGTTTTGCTTCAAAGCATCCAAAAAGTCCAGCACCAACTGAACGACACCCGGTGCTTGAGAAATCTGTGGGATCATGAGTGTGACCCTATCTATAAGTATGTGTGTTTGTTGTTTAACTAAAAGATTATCTGTTCGCGATCATCTTTGTCGAATAATTTATGCCAATTCAGAATGATGGGAAAGTGATGAGTATCGGCCAAGGAGAAATACGGCAGAAAACCATTAAGTATCAAAATTTTATATTGCGCAAATAATAGCCACGAGCCATTAAACGCGGATTATTTCAACCCTTTTGCCACGGACAGACTTTTATGATTTCGCCGATGTTCACTGTTTTAAAATAAATCGAAACAGTAAAATCCGACGGTGTCTGTTAAAAGTTGAAGAAATACACCATGATTAGTACAGATCCTTAATGGGCCACCTTGCCATGACTTTCGAAGTGAGAATCCACTAATGAATTACCCGCAACAACGTCGTCTCGATTTACCTAAACTGATGTTTGGGGTGATATTCATTCTGATAATGATTGTCGCCAGCTTTTGGGTAGTGCAACCTTTTATTATGGGCTTTGCCTGGGCAGGCATGGTGGTCATTGCCACTTGGCCGCTGCTGATTCGGTTGCAAAAACTCCTCTGGGGTAAACGTTGGTTAGCGGTGTTTATCATGACCCTGCTGCTGATATTGCTGTTCGTCATTCCAATCGCGTTGCTGGTCAGTAGCTTGGTTGAAAACAGCGGCCCGCTTATCCAATGGGCATCCAGCCCGTCTAATTTACGTATGCCCGATGTGACTTGGTTGCAATCAGTCCCTATGGTGGGCGATAAACTCTACAACAGTTGGCATACGCTGATCGCCGGTGGCGGGAATGCGATTATCGCCAAAGTGCAGCCCTATGTCGGGGCGGCCGCGACCTGGCTGGTGGCGCAAGCCGCCCATGTCGGCTACTTCTTAATTCATCTGGCCCTGATGGTGCTATTTAGCGTTTTACTCTATTTCCATGGTGAACAAGTCGGCTTGGGTATTCGCCATTTTGCTGTGCGGGCAGCCGACAAACGCGGTGATGCCGTGGTGGTCATGGCGGCAAAAGCCATCCGTGCCGTTGCGCTGGGAGTGGTGGTCACCGCACTGGTACAAGCGGTGTTGGGGGGAATTGGCCTCGCCATTGCCGGGATTCAATACGCGACACTCTTTACCGTATTGATGTTTATCTGTTGTGTTGCGCAGCTCGGGCCACTGCTAATACTGGTCCCCGCCATTCTCTGGTTGTACTGGACCGGTGATACGACTTGGGGCACTGTGCTACTGGTGTGGAGTTGCGTGGTGGGCACCATGGATAACTTCCTGCGGCCCTACCTCATCCGTATGGAAGCCGATATGCCGATGATTTTAATCCTCTCCGGGGTTATTGGCGGCCTGCTGTCATTCGGCATGATTGGGCTATTTATCGGCCCAGTGGTGTTAGCTATCTCTTATCGTCTGACCGCCGCTTGGGTCAACGAAGCTCCCGAGCCAGAAGAGAGCATTAAGGAAGTCGCCAAACATTTGGAAGAACTTTAACAACGAATAACGGCGAGTCCACAGAGTGAGCCTCAAGGATGAGGCTCATCAATCCCGATGAGTAGATAGCGGTGCTAACAATCCTGCACTTTAACAATCCTATATTTTCCTGTACGAAGGGTTATGCTGCATAACCCTCTAATATCCAGTGCCATCCGCTATTATAAATAAACAATAGCCATTTAAATTTCCCTATTTTTATTTTTAACCATCAATCATATCATTTATTAAATAAGGTGATTATTAATAACCATATGAAATCACTTCAACTGAAAGGATTTATTTAATTTATTTTATTCAGATGATTCTTAATGACTAAGGTGCGGAATTTACTTACTATTATTATAAGATATTGCTTTCCCCAAGGCGTTTAAATAAATCATTTCATAATGACTTATTTAAATATCTGTAATCGAATATACGTATTGCTGTGTGTAGTCTTTGCCTGTCACCTAAGACGGGCTTTTTTTTTGCTATTCCATTTTTAATTGCCACTCTCGCTAATGTTTATTCCTATCATATCCCTCACCCTATTATCACGACTATCCAACTCACGGCTATTTGGATGCAAACAAAAAATCCGCAACCTAAGCTGCGGATAATTAAGTGGTGGGTTATTGGTACCAGCGATATTGAGCTGTACTGGGTATGCTAGTTGCATGGCCTCTTAGTGATTAGCATGTTGCGCCAAGCTCAACCACGTTTGCACCACAGTATCGGGGTTAAGGGATAGACTGTCGATCCCTTGATCCATCAGCCATAGCGCAAAGTCCTCGTGGTCAGAGGGGCCTTGACCACAGATCCCGACATATTTCCCCTGCCGTTTCGCCGCCTGAATAGCCATAGATAGTAGTGCCTTGACCGCCTCATTGCGCTCGTCGAACAACTCGGATACCACACCCGAGTCACGATCCAGCCCCAATGTAAGCTGGGTCATATCATTGGAGCCAATGGAGAAGCCATCAAAATGCGCCAAGAATTGATCAGCCAGCAGCGCATTTGATGGGATTTCGCACATCATAATCAGCTTCAAGCCATTCTCGCCACGTTTCAGCCCTTGCCGTGCCAGCTCTGCAACTACCGCCTCGGCCTGAGCTACGGTGCGGACAAATGGCACCATCACTTCGACATTGGTCAGCCCCATCACATTACGCACCCGCTTCACCGCCTCACACTCCAGTGCGAAACAGTCGCGGAAGCTATCTGCGACATAGCGCCCAGCCCCACGGAAGCCCAACATCGGGTTCTCTTCATGTGGCTCATAGGCTTCTCCGCCGACCAGATTGGCGTACTCGTTAGATTTGAAATCTGACAAACGTACAATCACCCGCTTAGGCCAGAATGCCGCACCCAGCGTAGAAATACCTTCCGTCAGACGGCCGACATAAAACTCAACTGGATCGTCGTAACCATTCATCAGCGCCTTGATTTCAGCTTGAATAGCCGGTTCCTGACGGTCAAACTCCAGCAACGCCTTGGGGTGCACGCCTATCATGCGGTTGATGATGAACTCCAGTCGCGCCAACCCGACACCTTCATTCGGCAGGCGAGCAAAGTCAAAAGCGCGGTCTGGATTCCCGACGTTCATCATGATCTTCAAGGGTAGCTCAGGGAGTTCCGTCACCTGTGAGCTTTGAATCGAGAAGTCGAGCAGTTCATGATAAACGTAGCCTGTATCGCCCTCGGCACAGGAAACCGTGACATTCTGCCCCTCTCTCAACAGGTCAGTGGCATTGCCACAACCCACAACCGCCGGAATCCCCAGCTCACGGGCAATAATGGCCGCATGGCAGGTTCGCCCACCCCGGTTGGTGACAATAGCGGCCGCCTTTTTCATGATCGGCTCCCAATCAGGGTCTGTCATGTCGGTAACCAGTACATCACCCGGCTGAATGCGATCCATCTCGCTGATATCGTGAATCACTTTTACCGGCCCCGCGCCAATGCGGTGCCCGATAGCACGCCCCTCCACCAACACATTGCTTTGGTGATTCAACTGATAGCGTTCCATCACCTGTTCGTTGGAACGCACCGTCTCTGGGCGAGCCTGCACGATAAACAATTTGCCGGTATGACCATCTTTGGCCCACTCGATATCCATCGGGCGACCATAGTGCTCTTCAATCAACAACGCCTGATGTGCCAGTGCTTCCACCTCATCATCGCTAAGAGCGAAACGATTGCGCTGCACCTCTGGCACATCTTCAATTTGGACCTGTTTGCCATGCTCCTGACTTTCGGCATAGACCATGCGAATCTTTTTCGAGCCCATATTGCGGCGCACGATCGCCGGTTTACCCTTACGCAGTGTGGGCTTATGGACATAGAACTCGTCTGGGTTCACCGCCCCCTGCACCACCATCTCCCCTAAACCGTGGGCGGCAGTGATAAAGACCACCTGATCAAAACCTGACTCGGTATCAATGGTAAACATCACGCCGGAAGCCGCGAGATCTGAGCGCACCATGCGTTGCACGCCAGCAGAAAGCGCCACACCACGATGGTCGTAACCCTGATGCACGCGATAAGAGATGGCGCGATCGTTAAACAGTGAGGCAAATACATGCTTGATGGCAATCATCACCGCATCAATGCCCTGCACATTAAGGAAAGTTTCTTGCTGACCCGCAAAAGAGGCATCCGGCATATCTTCTGCGGTCGCCGAGGAGCGCACAGCAAAGGAGGCCGCTGGTTCGCCGTCGGCTAACTGCTGGTAGGCTTGATGAATGGATTGTTCGAACTCGGGATGGAATGGCGTCTCAATCACCCATTGACGAATCTGTGCGCCCGCCTTGGAGAGTGCCGCGATATCATCAACATCGGTTTGATCCAGCAATTGATAGATACGTTGGTTAACGCCGCTCTGCTCCAGAAAGTCGTTAAACGCCTGAGCAGTTGTGGCAAAACCATTGGGCACCGAAACACCCAGTTCGGAAAGATTGGTTATCATTTCACCCAGGGAGGCATTCTTGCCGCCAACCCGATCAACATCGTGCATGCCAAGCTGGTTGTACCAAAGCACATTACACAGGTTTAGGCCATTGTTGGACATCGAAACAATCCTTTTTACATTGTTTATAAGTTACGAACAGTCTGTAGGGGACACATCGTGATTACTGCCGCTGATACATCAGCAATTCCCAACATCATTACCGCCGCAGCCAGCGAACGAATCCCGATGAGCTTACTTTAGTAAGTGATTCGGGTGAGTGAACGCAGCTAACACCCCTGCGGCTTCAAGAACGAAGGGTATATTTCAGACTAGCATAATGATCCATACCCCATGGACAGGTGAATCGATCAAGCCAACAAGAAAAGTTATTTTCGGGTGATTCTGACAGTAAACACTTTACCGAGAGGCCGAATAAGGCACACTGATTGCGCTAAAGTTGCAGCAACCGGCCTTATTAACGAATGCCATTAATCCGATCAGCAAAATAGTCAGGAGTTAGCGTGGAAAGAAGTGTTTTTTATATTTCTGATGGTACGGCAATTACTGCGGAAGTGCTGGGTCATGCCGTCCTATCGCAATTTCCGGTTAAAGCCACCACCTTTACACTGCCATTTGTTGAAAGTGCCGCGCGGGCGCAAGAAGTTTGCCAAAAGATTAATCAAATCTATCAGGAGACTGGGGTCAGGCCGCTGGTGTTTTATTCGATCATCAGCCCCGAAGTGCGGGAACTGATTCAGCACAGTGAAGGGTTCTGCCAAGATATTGTCCAAGCGCTGGTTGCGCCACTTCAGGGTGAACTTGGGGTGTCACCGCAACCGGTACTCAATCGCACCCACGGCTTAACCGAAAGTAATCTGGGCAAATACGATGCGCGTATTGCCGCCATCGATTATGCGCTGGCCCATGATGACGGTATTTCACTGCGTAATCTGGATCAGGCACAGGTGATTTTATTGGGCGTTTCCCGCTGTGGTAAAACCCCCACCAGCCTCTATTTAGCTATGCAGTTTGGCATTCGAGCCGCCAATTACCCCTTTATCGCCGATGATATGGATAATTTGCAGCTTCCCGCGGCGCTGAAACCCTTTCAGCACAAACTTTTTGGCTTGACCATTAACCCTGAGCGACTGGCCGCCATTCGTGAAGAGCGGCGAGAGAATAGCCGCTATGCTTCACTGCGCCAATGCCGGATGGAGGTAGGCGAAGTGGAGGCACTATTTCGCAAAAATCAGATTCGCTATCTGAACTCCACCAACTACTCCGTTGAGGAGATCTCCACCAAAATTCTGGATATTTTGGGCATGAGTCGCCGGATGTTCTAATCAGACCCTTGCCAGACTTATCGTTTGCAATTTATTTAATCAAAATTTGTATAAATCACGGCGATGGCGGTTGAATTCATTTAGTTTTGGTTTATTGTGATCGCCATCACTCCCCGGTATTCCTGCCGCAGAGAAGAACGGATTTAGAGAATTTCCATGCATAAAACAGATGAACTGCGGACTGCGCGCATCGACAGCTTAATCACGCCACAACAACTGGCGGAGAAGTTGCCGATTTCAGAGGCCATTGC
The DNA here is from genome assembly GCF_013282725.1 of Yersinia mollaretii ATCC 43969. Taxonomy (NCBI): domain Bacteria; kingdom Pseudomonadati; phylum Pseudomonadota; class Gammaproteobacteria; order Enterobacterales; family Yersiniaceae; genus Yersinia; species Yersinia mollaretii. The sequence continues at coordinate 3,667,270 of NZ_CP054043.1, forward strand.
CGATAACGTGACAGCGTCACGTAAACGGATTGAGAAGATACTCACCGGTGAAGACCCGCGTCTACTGGTGGTGGTCGGCCCCTGTTCAATTCATGACCTTGATGCCGCGATTGATTACGCCACTCGCCTTAATGTATTGCGAGCGCGCTATCAAGACCGCCTCGAAATCGTCATGCGCACTTATTTCGAAAAGCCGCGCACTGTCGTCGGCTGGAAGGGGCTGATCTCCGATCCCGCTCTTGATGGCTCCTGTCAGGTCAATCTGGGCATTGAGATGGCGCGCAGATTGCTGTTGTCAGTCAATGAGTTAGGGCTACCGACCGCCACTGAATTCCTTGATATGGTGACCGGCCAGTATATTGCCGACCTGATCAGTTGGGGCGCGATTGGCGCACGAACCACCGAAAGCCAGATTCATCGCGAAATGGCCTCAGCCCTCTCTTGCCCGGTCGGGTTCAAAAATGGCACTGATGGCAATACCCGCATTGCCATTGATGCGATTCGTGCCGCACAAGCCAGCCATATGTTTCTATCGCCAGATAAGCATGGCCAGATGACGATTTACCAGACCAGCGGTAACCCACACGGCCACATCATCATGCGCGGCGGGAAAACACCTAACTATGGCGCGGCCGACATCGCCGCAGCCTGTGACAGCCTGCGTGAGTTTGATCTCCCCGAACATCTGGTGGTGGATTTCAGCCACGGCAATTGCCAAAAAATGCATCGCCGCCAGCTTGAAGTGGCCGCCGATATTGGTCAGCAGATCCGCGCTGGCTCGACCGCTATTGTCGGTGTGATGGCGGAAAGCTTCCTGATTGAAGGGACACAGAAAATTGTTGCGGGTCAACCTCTGACTTATGGGCAATCCATTACTGACCCTTGTCTAAATTGGGCCGACACTGAGCAATTATTAAGCTTATTGGCCGATGCGGTCAGTAGCCGCTTTTAATTAGCACTGTGGCGTTAAATAGCATACTGAACTTTAAGTGGCATAGTGATAGAGCAGAATTCAGCTTCGCAGGCAAATCCCCTCAAGTTGATTCTGTTCTATCACTGAATTCTATGATCAACAGCCCGCCATTCAGCATAACCCTACCTGCACGTATCAATCACTCATGCACTATTAACAGACTGAATTAATTAATAAAAAATAAGGTCATGTCATACCAATTAATCACTCTTGTTATTGAACTCAGTCCTCAATGAGGATGATAATCACCACCAAATTGATGTACAGCTAACTTTAAGAACACTTTCCATGTCCAATGCCATCTATCCTTTCCAAGCGACCAACAGCACCACAGATGATCCCTCTGCGCTTTTACCTCTCTCATGCATCAACAGCGAACAGCTACTCGGTCAGCATGATGTGGTGACCATCAATCATCAAGGACAGCTCTACTATTTACGCCAAACCAAAGCAGGAAAACTGATACTGACTAAATAATTTTGAGTCGTCAGAATCCTATTTCCACCCATGACCACTATGCCAGCCACCGAATAGTTAACACTGAGGCAGCCAGCAATCCTTTGATTATGTTTAATAACATAGGGAGAGTTGCTTATGTCTCGTTTCTTTCGTTTGTCTTCATCCAGTCTAGCAATCACTTTGGCGTTATCGCCCCTCGCCACTGCCCGTCCGGCTGCCGAGAGTCAAAACGACACTCTTGTCGTGACGACTCAGCGCCCTGCAACAGACAGTTTTAGTACCCCCGGAACCCTCACCGTCATTGATGCATCATTACCCCAAAAACAAACTGCGACCACTGCCGCAGAGATGCTGCAAAGTCTCCCCGGTGTCAACGTAACGGGTGCTGGCCGCACCAACGGGCAGAATGTCAACATCCGAGGTTATGACCAATATGGTGTGCTGGTATTAATGGATGGTATCCGTCAGGGAATTAGTGGCACCAATATCAACGGGACTTTCATTGATCCGGCATTAGTTAAACAGGTCAGCGTCATTCGCAGCCCATCAACCTCACTGTTCGGTAGCGGTGCCATGGGAGGTGTGATTGCTTTCCAAACAGTGGATGCGGCCGATTTGTTAGCTGAAGATCAAGATCTGGGTTTCCGTATCAGCAACTATAGTGCTAGCGCATATCAGAGTCAGGGGGCCGCTGTGTCTGTTTTTGGCCGAACCGATAATCTGGACGGCCTTATTGCCCTGAGTAAACGTAAGGTCGGAGATATACGCCAAAGTAATGGTTATGATGCACCCAATGATGAGGATGTGAATAACCTGCTGCTCAAAGGCACTGCCTACCTTGCTGAGGGTCAGTCAGTCACCACGGGCCTGCGCTATTACAACAACCGCGCGCAGCAACCTAAAATGGCTAATCAGAGTCAACCCAATCCACGAATGAACCCCATGATGGAGCGGTTAACACGGCAACGCGATGCCGATCTGACCTACCGACTGCAACCGCAACACCTCGATTGGCTGGATTTCACCACCAAAGTCTACTATTCCGAGATAAATATCAGCGATCACGTGAGTGCTCGAGATTATGGCAACCGCAAGCAAGCCACGGCGGGGATAAAACTGGAGAACCGAAGCGCGCTATTTACCGACAGTCCAGCAGCGCATTTACTCACTTACGGAGCAGAGAGCTACCACCAGCAACAGGCCCCACAGGGCTTAGTGGGTAGCTTCCCGCCAGCCAAAGTCGGGTTTGCATCCGGTTGGTTGCAAGATGAAATCACCTTGCGCCACCTGCCGGTGACCCTACTGGCGGGAACCCGTTTCGACCGTTATAACAACAGCCGAGTGGGATTTGCTGATCGAGAGGCAAAAAAATGGTCAACGCGGGGAGCGGTGACCGTTAATCCGACAGATTGGTTCTTGCTGTTTGGGGCCTACAGTCAGGCATTCCGTACCCCCACGTTAGCGGAGTTTTATAACAATTCAAATCACTTTTGGACAAACTACTGGACCCCCAATCCCGCATTAACCCCCGAAAGTAATATCACCCGTGAAGCGGGCTTTGGCTTACATTTTGATTCTCTGCTGACGGATAAGGATTCAGTTAAATTCAAAACCAGCTATTTTGCGATTGATGCTGAAAACCGCATTACCAGTGATGTTAGTCGCACGATTTCTCAGTATATTAATATCCCGCGTAGCAAAAGCTGGGGATGGGATGCCTCATTGGATTATCAAAACCCGTGGTTTGACTGGACACTGGCCTATAACCGCACCCGAGGTATCAATCTCGAAACCCGCAAATATATTAACAGCATCAATCCAGATACGGTCACCAGCCGCCTGAATATCCCTATCGCCCAGACAGGTCTAAGCGCGGGCTGGGTCGCGACGATGGTCGCCAACACCCACTTTATGAAAAACAATGATGCTCAGCAGATGTCAGGAGAACCCTATAAGTCGCAAAACGGCTATACCCTACATGATTTTTATCTGAGTTATGGTGGGCAAGGTGCCTTTAAAGGCGTCACCACTTCAGCCGTACTGAGTAATGCTTTCAACAAAGAACACTACTCACCACAAGAACTCCCCCAAGATGGGCGCAATGCTAAACTACTGATGAGCTACCAGTGGTGATCAAGGGGATGTTACATCTCACCTTAAATAGTATCTGAACAAGCATAAGGTGGCAGATACCCCCGCCACCTTATGCAATTAACTGGAGCAGGAAATTTCCAGATGTTTGCCCCAATCGGGCGGTAACGCCGCCAGATCATCAAACTCAGGTTGATCGGCAAAAGGGTGCTGCAATGCCTGATGCAAACGCTGTAACGGCTGAATATCGTCCTTTTCAGCATGATCAATCGCCAACTGTGCCAAATAATTTCGCAGTATATATTTAGGATTAACCGCTTTCATTGCGTGCTGGCGCTGTGCATCGTCAACCGACTCTTGTTGCAAACGGGCGCGATAGCGGCTGTACCAACTGTCAAAACCGGCTCTGTCGACAAAATCATCCCGCAATGGCGATTGTGCCGAGTGGATTTCAACCTCACTCAACAGACGGAATGTGCGGGTATAATCTCGCCCCTCTCTGATCATCAAACTCAATAACTCCGTCAGCAGGTCGTTATCCTGATCGCCGCTGTCGAAGAGACCTAATTTGGCGCGCATCTGCTGACCATAAGCCGCCATAAGCTCTGGCTCATAAGCATTCAGCGCTAGCTGCAATTGTTCCACCGACATTAACCCAGAGAGCGCTTGCCCTAGCCGGTGCAGGTTCCACAGTGCGACCGCTGGTTGATTATCAAAAGCATAACGCCCTTGGTGATCGGAGTGATTGCAGATATATCCGGGGACATAATCATCAAGGAAACCAAATGGGCCATAGTCCATGGTGATGCCAAGAATCGACATATTATCGGTATTCATCACCCCATGGGCAAAACCCACCGTTTGCCAATGCGCCATTAAGCGTGCAGTGCGTTTTACCACATCGGTAAACCAGAGTAGGTACTGTTCCGTATGACCGACAAACTGCGGCCAGTGGCGTGCAATAACATAGTCGGCCAGTTGCTTGACTTGCTCTGGCTGCTGCCGATAGTAGAAGTGCTCAAAATGACCGAAGCGCACATGGCTCTCAGCCACCCGCAGCAACATCGCCCCGCGATCCGGTTGCTCGCGATAAACCGGGTGGTGACTGGTCACGATGGTCAAGGCACGGCTGGTAGGTATCCCCAGATGGTGCAAGGCTTCGGAAGCCAAAAACTCTCTGACCACCGAGCGCAATACGGCGCGCCCATCCCCCATACGCGAATAGGGTGTTAAGCCCGCCCCTTTCAAGTGCCAATCCATACTGCGACCGTCACTCAACTGTTGTTCTCCCAGCAAAATACCGCGGCCATCACCAAGCTGCCCCGCCCACACACCAAACTGGTGACCGCTGTAGACCTGTGCCAGCGGCTCCATGCCCGGTAACAGTGTCTCACCCGCCCATACCGCCGCTTTCGGGCCGCTAAACCAACTGGCATCCAGCCCCAGTTCTTGCGCCAATGGCTCACTGTGATAGAGCAGATGCGCCCCTTTTAATGGCGTTGGCTGCAAATGCGTATAGAAGCCGCTCAGCTGTTGACCATAGCTATTTTTAAATTGCGGGGCGTTATCCGCGCCAGTCGCGTCATCAGGTAACATTAGCGTAATACCTCCGCCAGCCAGTGGCGAACTTGCAGCAAATCAGCTTGTGACTCAGGGAAATCATCACTCAATTGCTGGCAGACGGCATTGATGGCTACAGGGCGATAAGTCGCGCCCTGTAGCCGCTCGGCTAGCGCCTCCAGCGGTGCTGGATTCAAGCTGTCGGTGAATATTTGACAGCGATCAATAGCCCCATGTACTACATCAAAATGTAGATCAATCCCGCCCCAAACAAAGCGAGTATCGACTAAATGGCTAAAGGCCGGAGCTTGACCAAAGTTCCATTCCCAAGTGCTCTGTTTGGCAAATTGCTCGGTGAAACCGGGAAGGTCCGGCAATGCTTGTGGGGAGATGATCTCTGCGGCGACCTTTTCATCGTAATAATCGAAAAATGCCTGCTCAATAGCGGCACAAATCTGCGGGTGGTCAATGCCCGGCAACAACTCCACCAGATTGGTGACTCGGGAACGCACTGAGGTAATCCCTTTGGCCTGTAATTTTTTCGGATCGGGATTAAGGTAATCCGCCAGACGATTCAGATCAGCACTCAGCAATAGTGTGCCGTGATGAAAGCCACGATCTTTGGTCTCTTTGTAAGCGGAGCCCGAGACTTTGCGCTCGCCATCCTCCTTAACCACCACCAAGTCATTGCGGCCAGAGGCGGTAGCCTGAATCCCCAGCGAAGCCAGAGCATTGAGAATAATTTGAGTTGATAGAGTTTTATCATATTCTGGCTTACCGGCCATAAAGGTGAAGCAGGTATTGCCCAAGTCATGGAATACCGCCCCGCCGCCACTGCTGCGCCGTGCCAGTTTCACGCCATCTTGTTCCATGCGCCGTGTATTACACTCTTTCCATGGATTCTGAGCACGACCGATGACCACGGTATTGGCGTTTCGCCATAAAAACAGCACCCGTTGATCCGGGGACATTTGACGAAAAATGCACTCTTCTACGGCCAGATTAAACCAAGGATCATAAGAATCAGAAATGAGTAAGCGAAGGGATGACATAAACGCGGCTCCGAACCAGAATAATCAGCCACTAAGATAACATAACCTACCGTGATATCTTCAGGTTCAGCCTATCGATTCAATACCCTATTTAGATACGGCGCGCTTGCCAGTAGACACGTTTCCAGTACACATTTTCCAGTGATGAGCGGATAACGCCTTTGCTTGTTGAGGCATGGATAAATTCGTCATTGGTATCGTAAATACCCACATGTAGCCCATTCTGACCACTGCCGGTTTTGAAGAACACTAAGTCACCGGGCATCAGATCATCACGGGAGACTTTCGTGCCTAATGAGGTTTGTGCTGCTGTCGTGCGAGGTAATTGCATATCAAAACGATCGCGGAAGGTGCGGTAAACAAATCCAGAACAATCAACGCCACTTTGATCCAACCCGCCATTTCGGTACGGCGTGCCTTCCCATTGACGTAATTGCTCATTCAGTTTGGCAACCACCACAATAGAATCAGACAAGTGACCACTTGGTGCCGGTGCATGACTGCTACAGCCAGCAAGAATCATGCTGATCAGAAAGATCCAGAAACGCATCCGCATCGATATTCCACCTAGGGTAAGGCTTAGCCAATTCACCGGACAGCGAGCTATTCGGCGCTATATCTGGCTAGCAAGAGGCACCAGTAGGGTTAATTTAGCTATCGAGGTTGGAAAAAACAAGCTATATGAATGAGATAATAGATTTAAGCGCCTTTTATTGGCTTTGTACTGATCAGCCAGATACCCAGCAGAATAAACCCCGCCCCCACGGTTTTTAGCAAGGTAGCGGATTCATTAAACCAAGGCAGTAATACGGCGGCCAAATAAACCAGCGCATAACTGAGGCTCAGTAATGGGTAAGCGCGATTAAGCGGCAAATATCTTAACGCGAAAAACCAGCACAACATGGATAAGGCATACCCTGCCAGCCCGCAGATGACGGCCATTAATTGGGTTAGGTGCTGGGCTAAAAACACGCCATTAATGTCAGCCAATGACATTAATGGCGTATGCATCATGCCCCATTTCAGCATTAATTGGGCAATAGTCACCAATACGACACTGCCGACTCCCCACAGATACCCTTTCATCAGCGCCAACTTATTAACAGGATGCCAAACATAATGGCGGCAATCCCCAACCAGTGACGGGAGGTTGCCTTTTCGCCATAAAATAGCTGTGCGGCCAAAGTAACCAGCACGAAATTAAAGCTGAGTAACGGATAGGCCACACTCAGTGGTAGATGTTGCAATAAACGTAACCACAGCAACATCCCCAACCCAAGCAGCATGACTGCGACGGCAAGCCAGCGCAGTGTCGGGGCCAACCGCGCTTCATGCGGCCGATCCCAACATTGCGCTGCTTGTTTCTGACACAATTGGCCCGCACAGGTCAATAAACTGACCATAACCAATAGCAGGTAACTGGTCATTGCGTTTTTTTGTACCACAAAAGTGCTAGGCGATTCATCAGGTTAACCTTATCTGCTGCCGGTAAATAGGCCGGAATGGCTTCATCTTGGGATAATTGCACCACCAAAGAGACATCACCCTGCTGCCTTGCATTCGCCAGCCATTGGCTAAAATCTGCACCACCGACGAACTGGTTTTTACTGTCGGCATAGTTCAGCCCGTAAGTCAGCTCGCCCTTCTCACTGAGCATCAGTATATCGCTACGTTTCAGCTCCCATGCTAATCCCGCAGCGACACCGACACTGTCGGTAAGCACATAGCGACTGCTATTGAGTTCGCTAAAGTTATTCTGGATAAAGTTTTGGGGCTGTTTGGAGTCAATCACCTGCTGCGGGATCAAATAGCCCACCAGCAGAATAAACAGTAATGGACATGCCGCCGCCCAGCGCCAATGACGTGCGTTATTACACCTGGTCGCCAAGCCCACCAAGCTCCATCCCGCAAAGGCGATGGTCGCAAGGGCCACTTTCAGATGTTCTTGTGGCCCGTAAGCTACCAGACCACTCACCCACCCCATGCCAATAATGAGCACTGCCGCAGCACAGATCAGCCCAAAAGCAATATTTATCACCCCATTAATCTTGAGCGCCCGCATTCGCAAGTTGCTAGCACAATCTGTTGCATAAGCAGCCATTAGCAAGGATAGCGGAGCCATACACGGCAGGATATAGGTCGGTAACTTTCCTTTTGCCACACTGAAAAATAGAAACGGCATCACGACCCAACTAAGCAAAAAGAATAGCTCAGGTCTTGCCACCCGCTCACGCCAACCTTTGAGTAACGCGCCGGGTAATAACCCGACCCACGGCAAGACACCGAGGAACAGGAGAGGTAGGTAATACCAGATAGGGGCTTTATGTTGCGCATCCTTCTCGGCGAATCGTTGGATGTGCTCGACCCAGAAGAAGTAATGCCAGAAATCAGGTTCGCGTTGTGCAATGGCTAATGCCCACGGCAAACTCAATATCACCGCACTCACTATCGCTATAGGGCCAAAAATGAGGAGTTCTTTTACCCGTTTTTGCTGTATCACGATGGGCAGCACAGAGATCACGGGGATCGCCAAAGCCAAAAAGCCTTTGGTCATAAAACCCATCCCACAGGCGAGGCCGAGCAGCAGATATGCCCCTACCTTCTGCGCCGACGTTTCCGCCCGCAGCGTGAGATAAAAACAGACCATCGATGCGGTTAACCACAATGAGATCATCGGGTCCAGTACCGCATAGGTGCCGATACTAAACACCAGCAACATGGAGAGATAAATGAGTGTCGCCAGCACCGAGGTAGAACGATTTCGCCACAATAGCGTCGCCAACCAATAGACTAATATGGCACTCAGGGCGGTGCTAAAAATTGAACCAAATCGGACAGCGAAATTAGTGTCACCGAATATCCACTGGCTAATATTATTAAACCAATATCCAGCAATGGGCTTTTCAAAATAACGGATGCCCAGTAAATGCGGCACAATCCAGTCGCCCCGTTGCAACATTTCCCGGCTAATTTCAGCATAGCGAGTTTCATCTGGTTGCCACAACAAGCGGCTATTGACCGGCAATATATAAACTAGAGCAAAAAATAACGACAGCAGTACAGCTCCACTTCCTTTTAACAGTCTCATCCTGCACCTTTAATATCTGTCTGGCATCCTAACCATCCCTCTCGGCCAGGAAAGGCTGCGCGCACAATTTTACCCACAGGTAATAAATCCAAATTCTCAGGTAATAATTCGCTGAGAGGACAAAACTGGATGTTTTGTTTTTTCGCCCGAATCAATAACTGTTCAAACATGTGTGCCTGAGACATCCCTTCAACCTCGGCATGGATGGTATAAACTGAGATACCTTGGTCACGTTGAATGGCCTCAATAATAAAATCATTGAAATTTTCAGCGCGCACCTCACTCCCCACGACTTCATCATAAGTCGGTAAAGTGACCGGAATTTGAACACTGCCTAAGCTGCCATCCGGCAGTTCCGGCCGGAAGGGGTGCGTACCTCGGCAATCACTGTTATAGCGGAAAGCAAATGGCTGTTTTACCGCTAAAACTCGGTCATCGGCACGCCAACCCGCAGCGGCAGAGCAAGTAATTGGCTGCTGAATGCTATGTTCTAATGCATCAACCCCCAGTTGCACCTGCTCAGTCAGTTGCTGTATTGACCACGACGCAACTTTAGCCTGCCAGCCTTGGTGATCCCATGCGTGTAAACCCACTTCATGCCCCGTCTGTAAGGTGGTTTTCATCAGTGGGCCAAGGTCTTTCGCGATCTTTTTACCCGGCCAAGCCGTACCTGCCAGCAAAATATCCCAGCCATAAAGTGAAGCGGCATGAGATCGCAGCATCTTCCACAGGAAACGCGGGCGGAAAAGACGCCATAAATGACGCCCCATGTTATCCGGCCCAACACTGAAGAAAAAGCTGGCGCTGACATCATGCTTTTCCAACACGGCAAGCAGTGAGGGTACGCCTTCCTTGGTGCCACGGTAGGTATCAACATCAATCCTCAGGCCAACTTGCTTCATACGTGATAGTCGTCCGTTGAGGTTTCACCCAGTTCAAGTACCGCGCCACGCAAGAAGAAATCCAATGTTTCTGTGACGGTTTGCTGCAAAGCGACCTCAGGTTGCCAATGTAAAATGCGGCGCGCATTACGAATACTTGGCGTGCGGTACTCTACGTCCTGATAGCCCTTCCCGTAATATGCACTGCTTTCAATATCTTTAAAGCCAGCAAAAGGTGGGAAATGGTCGCGCAATTCATGTTTTTCGAAACTGCTCAGCAGCATTTCAGCTAACTCGCGAATACTGGCTTCATTGGTTGGGTTACCAATATTGATGATTTGCCCATCACAGCAGCCATCACGGTTCTCAATAATGCGGAATAAGGCTTCGATACCGTCATGAATATCCGTAAAGCAGCGTTTTTGTGCGCCGCCATCAACCAATTTAATCGGGGAACCTTCGACCAGATTTAAAATAAGCTGAGTAATGGCACGGGAGCTGCCAATACGCGCCGCATCAAGATTATCTAACCGTGGCCCCATCCAGTTGAAAGGACGGAACAGAGTGAATCTGAGATTTTCTTTTGCGCCATAAGCCCAAATTACGCGGTCCAGTAATTGCTTGGATACCGAATAGATCCAACGCTGCTTATTAATTGGCCCAACAATCAGTCGCGAACTGTCTTCATCAAACTCTTTGTCATCACACATACCATAAACTTCAGACGTGGACGGGAAGACAATACGCTTATTGTATTTAACGCAATCACGCACGATCTTTAGATTCTCTTCAAAATCTAATTCGAATACTCGCAGCGGGTTGCGGGTATATTCAATCGGCGTAGCAATAGCCACCAAGGGCAAAATAACATCACATTTTTTAATGTGGTACTCAATCCATTCAGAGTGAATACTGATATCCCCCTCCACGAAATGGAAATAAGGGTTATCCAAGAAGCGGCTGATGGCATCAGAGCCAATATCCAAACCATAGACTTCGTAACGATCATCGCGTAATAAGCGCTCGGTTAAGTGATTCCCAATAAAGCCATTCACCCCGAGAATTAACACTCGAGTCCGTCTTTTTAGGGTTTTGCTGGGTTTTTTCGCTAAGCGCACGTCGGTCACAATGCCCATCTCGAGCGCCAGACGGTTGCCCTGAACATATAAACCACTTTCACCTTGGCCAGTGATAATCTCCAATGCCCCTTCACCACAGGCCACAACCAGAGGTGAGGTCGACAGCACAGTGCCGGGTAGCTTTCCGTGTACCACATTCAGTGGACGTGAACGCCAAATGATCAGCTTTCGCTGTCCAAGATAGCTGAAAGCACCGGGATAAGGTTCTGTCACCGCGCGCACCAGATTATTGATGGTGGATGCTGAGTTATGCCAATGAATCTCGCCATCAGCGGCGGTGCGACGACCAAAATAGCTGGCTTCAGCTTCATTTTGCGGAGTCAGATGCAGTGGTGCGCCTTTCATTTTAGGCAATAAATCACGCAGCAACTCTCGGGAGGCTTCGTGCATTTTCCCATGCAATGTTAATGCAGTGTCTGTATCACTAATCGTGACTTTATGTTGACCCACAATCGGGCCTGCATCGGCTTTTTTTACCATTTGGTGCAGGGTCACACCGGTTTCAGTTTCCCCGTTCACCAGCGCCCAATTAATTGGCGCACGGCCACGGTATTTAGGTAACAGGGAGCCATGTAAATTAAATGCACCACGTGGCGCTGATGATAAAATATCGTCACACAGCATATTGCGATAATAGAAAGAGAATATGATATCAGGCTGTAATTGCTGAATACGCTCAATCCATAGTGGATGGTTAACCTCTTCCGGCGCAAATACAGGTAAATCTAAGTCAGCGGCGACACGTGCCACTGAAGAGAAAAAGCGATTTTCATTAGGATCATCAGTATGGGTAAATACCGCCTGAATATCGTAACCCGCATCAACCAGTGCTCTCAGACCTACACAGCCAATATCATGATAGGCAAATACAATCGCTTTCATTTTTCTATTTCCTGATTATTTTCGGTCTGCTCACCGCCGACCACTTTCTGTATGAAATAACGTGGGCGTGCACGTACATCGTTATAAATACGGCCGATATATTCACCGAGTAGCCCCATCCCCACAAATTGGGCACCGATGAACATGAACAGCACGGCAAATAGCGTAAAGACACCACCGCCGGCCCATTCGGGGCCAAAAACTAAACGTAAAACCACTAACAGCACGGCGAGTGTGAAGCCGGAAAGTGCGATCACACTGCCGACCAAACTGAGCAAACGCAGTGGCGTCGTTGTCAGGCAGGTAATCAAGTCATACATCAGATTGATAAGCTTCATCAGACTGTATTTTGAGTCACCAAATTCGCGTTCGGCATGATGAACCGTAATTTCAGTGGTGCGGCGAGCGAAGGTATTCGCCAGAATAGGAATGAAGGTACTACGTTCGTGACAGTGTAACATTGCTTCGACGATATGGCGGCGATAGGCGCGTAACATGCAGCCATAATCCCCCATCGATTTCCCCGTCGCGCGTTGAATCATCATGTTGATCATGCGGGAGGCTGTTTTGCGAAACAGTGAGTCCTGACGGTTTGCACGCACGGTGCCGACGACGTCATACCCCTCTTCCGCTACGGCGACCAGACGAGGGATCTCTTCTGGTGGATTTTGCAAATCAGCATCAAGTGTAATGACTAAATCGCCGCTAACCTGATTGAATCCCGCCATAATGGCCGAGTGCTGACCATAATTACGGTTGAGCAAAACGGCAATAATGCCGCTATCAGGCTCATTAGCCGCCGCAGTCAAAATATCAGCGGAGTTATCACTGCTACCATCATCAACCAAAATAATTTCATAAGGCTGAGTCAGTAATTTACAGGCTGCCGATGTTCTCTCTATTAATGCCGGCAAACTCTCTTGCTCGTTATAAACAGGGATAACAACGGAGACTTTTTTGATTTTTTCATTTTGTGACACGGTGCGACCCTATAATCGTTGTCAGTGCATCAACCACCCGATCAACATCGCTATCCAGCATGTCGGGAAAAAGGGGCAATGTGCATAATCTGGCCGAATTCCATTCGGTATTGGGTAAACTCAGTTGCGGGAAACGTTCGCGATAATATTTTTGGGTATGCGCCGCGCGAAAATGTAAGCCAGTACCAATCCCTAACTCTTTTAGCTGCGCCATCAATAAATCACGGCTAATACCACAACTGTCCTCATCGACACGGACCATAAATAGATGCCATGCATGTTGATGGGGATAATAAGGAACAGCCAGTGGTTGCAAGGGCGAATCCGCTAATGCCGCATGATAACGAGCGACTAATGCTTGGCGGCGGGCGTTGATTTCAGGTAAGCGCCGCAGTTGAACAACAGCAATAGCGGCGTGAATATCAGATAAATTGTACTTATAGCCTGGTTCGACAACCTCAGCTTGCGGGCTACGCCCCTGAATCTGGCGATCAAAGGCATCCACACCCAAGCCATGAAACTTGAGCCGACGAACTTTTGCCGCTAACTCATCATCGTCAGTAGCAATTAAACCGCCCTCAGCACAGGTCATATTTTTGATAGCATGGAAAGAGAAAATCGCCGTGCCTTTTTCACCAACCCATTGATTCCCATAGCGAGTACCGGCAGCATGGGCCGCGTCTTCAATCAGTGGAATCCCCCGTTTCAGGGCAATAGCTCGCAAGGCATCAAGATCACAAGGTGCACCCGCGTAATGCACGGGAATAATAGCTTTGGTTTTCGGTGTTATCGCCGCTTCAACATCAGCGGCACTGACCATTAATGTGTCGCGATCAACATCCACCATGACTGGCTCCGCGCCCAGTAACACAATCATGTTGAGTGTTGAAACCCACGTTTGCGACGGCGTAATCACTTCATCGCCCGGACCAATCCCCAAAGCCATCAGGGTGATATGCATCCCCGCAGTCGCTGAGCAGACAGCAACCGCATGTTTGCATCCAAATGCAGCGCAAAAATCAGTCTCTAACTGCTGATTTTGTGGCCCGGTGGTGATCCAACCCGAGCCGAGGACATTGACGACCGCATTAATTTCATCTGTACCAATCGCGGGGCGTGAAAAAGGCAAAAAACTCTGCATTAATAAATCCCTAGAATACTTTGAGCTACCGGCAACTATAGGCCCGAATAAGTTAACGGAAACTAAACGCTGCTCAGATAGACTCGTGGCTTACTATGGGAAACTCTAGTTTATTAACCTTAGGCAAACCTTAAGAAAGCGGTATTTTTTCGATATAGTGTGAATAATTAACGCAGATCGGTAATTATTAATTTAACCATAAAAACCAATGCGTTATAAATATTTTACTGCAATAACACCGGAAGCTCATAATTAAGTGAGTCATTAAAGGAATAACAAAGGGAAAACTATAATGATTATAGTTAGAAATTATAAATTTGGGATTTTGTTTATGTGCTGTTGATAGTGCAGAATAAGCTAACCTATAAGGTTAAACTTTTTTTGTAATAATCCAATTCTGTTGATTAAAATTGTGTATTTGAAAGTCCACTTCAAATACTTCCGATAAGGTATCGGTTTGCATGACCTGCTGAGTCTCCCCTTGTGCCAACACCTTTCCACGCATCATTAACCACACGTGATCAGCCTGCTGCAAAGTATGGTTAAGGTCATGGGCACTGATTATTGCGCTACGGCCTGTCGCACAAAACTCACGCAATAAAGCATCTAACGCCACTTTCTGCGCCACATCCAACCCAGTGTAAGGCTCATCAAGCAGCAATAATTTACTGTCAGGATTGATATCTGGCCAAACTTGCAAAAGTACCGCCGCCAAACGAACGCGCTGCCACTCCCCCCCGGAGAGTTGTGACAGTATTCGAGGTAATTTGTCTGTTAATCGTAATTGGTTGCAGAGATAACCAATTGTCGCTGCAACAGCATCTGGGTCAGCGCCCGCAGGCTGATAAAGTGAGAGATATTGGAAAACCGGCATCATGGTCAGTGCCGATTGCTGTTGGCTCAAATAGGCCCGCAATCGGGCCAATTCATGTCCTGAATAGAGAGGTAGTAACTTCCCCACAAGCGAAATGTCTCCGCCCGTAGGTAATAACCCTGCTAACGCCGCTAGTAGGGTACTTTTCCCAGCCCCATTCGGGCCAATCAGATGGATTTGCAGCCCAGCCGTCACCTGAGTAGAAAAAGGCGCAAGGCGAGTATCTACATTGAGATTGCTGAGTTGCAATAGCTTCAAAATGACTTTTCCATCCGTGAATCAGTGACGGCCCAAGGCTTGCGTAATGGCGGCAACCAATATCGGATCTTCTGGCGTCATATCAGGAGCAAAGCGTTCAAGCACAACACCATCGCGGCCAATCAGGAATTTTTCAAAATTCCACAAAATATCACCCGGCTGCTTTGGCTCACGCCCTTT